>NZ_CP130630.1:8027500-8327500 GCF_030551255.1 Streptomyces sp. NL15-2K | reverse complement strand
CTCGGCGGGCGAGCAGCAGGGCCGGCGCCGTCGGCCGCAGCTGCCGGGGCGCGGCGGCCCGCGGGCCGAGCTGCCCGGTGGCAACCAGCAGCCCCGCGTGCCCAGCTGGAGCGACGAGAACGCGCAGCCGCCGGTGCCGCGCGCCTCGCTGGACGCCCCGCGCGGCCACGACGAGCAGGGCCCGGAGCAGACCTCGCCGATGCCGCGGATCGACGACCGGCAAGGTCCGGGCGCGACGTCGGAGATGCCGGCGATCCCGCCGCGGCCCGACGACCGTATGGGCCCCGGCTCCACGTCCGAGTTCGCCCGCCCGGACTTCGACGCCCCGGCTCCCGGCAACCCGCAGAGCTCCGGCCAGTACCCGCGCCCGGGTGCGAACGGCGTGCAGAACTCCGGTCAGTTCGTCCGCTCGGACGTCTTCGGCGCACCGACCGGGCGGACCAACCCGCCGGCCCCTTCCACGCCGTCGACCACGGGCCAGTTCTCGGTCCCGCAGGCCTACGACAACGGCTCCACCGGCCAGTTCCCCCGGCCGGGCCAGGACAGCAACTCCACCGGCCAGTTCAACCGGCCCGGCCAGGACAGCAACTCCACCGACCAGTTCCCCACTCCGGGCTACGACAACGGCTCCTCCACGGGTCAGTTCGAGCGCCCGCAGGTCAACGGCACGCACGGCGCCGACTTCGGTGCCCCGCGTCCGCCGGCCCCGCAGCGTCCGCAGCAGCGGCCCGCCGCCCGTCCGGAGCCGACCGACAGGGGCGCCGCGCAGCGACCCGACGAGGGTCGGTCGGGCGACGGGTGGGAGCTGCCGCCCGCCGGTCCTGGGGACGGTCGTACTCCGCTGTACGACACGCTGGAGACGAACTGGTTCCACGGTCAGGGTCAGCAGGGCCAGCAGGACCGGGAGCAGAGCAACGGCTCGGCTCCGGCTCCGGCGGCCCCGCAGCAGCCGCAGGCTCCCGCGGCCCCTCAACGTCCCGTCGCCAGCTCCTGGCGCAGCTCGCCGAACGACGAACTCGTCCGGCAGGCAGAGCGCGTACGGCAGCCGGCCGCGGGCGGCGTCACCACCTCCGGCCTGCCGCGCCGGGTGCCCCGGGCGAACCTCGTCCCGGGCACGGCTCAGCAGCAACAGCACCAAGCCGGTCCGCAGGTCTCGCGTGCGCCTGACGACGTACGCGGCCGGCTGACCAATCTCCGTCGGGGCATCGCGCAAGGTCGACAGGCCGGTACCGGCCAGACCGGCAGCTTCCCGAGCCCCACTCACCAGCAGGAGCGTTAGTTGAGTCCGATGAGCCAGGCGGCACAGAATCTCAACTGGTTGATCACCAACTTCGTGGACAACACCCCCGGGGTGTCCCACACCGTCGTCGTGTCCGCCGACGGCCTCCTGCTGGCAATGTCCGAGGGTTTCCCCCGCGACCGTGCCGACCAGCTGGCGGCCGTCGCGTCGGGACTGACGTCACTGACAGCCGGTGCCTCCCGGATTTTCGAGGGCGGCACCGTGGCACAGACGGTCGTCGAGATGGAGAGGGGGTTCCTCTTCCTCATGTCCATCTCGGACGGGTCGTCCCTGGCCGTTCTAGCCCACCCCGACTGCGACATCGGCCTCGTCGGCTACGAGATGGCGCTCCTGGTCGACCGCGCGGGCGCAGTACTCACGCCCGACCTGCGCGCCGAGCTCCAGGGCAGTCTGCTCCACTGATTCAGCAGGATCCACCCGCCTCACCAAATCACCGTCCGGCCGCCACAATCCCCCCACCGGCCATGTCAGACGGCTTGACTGCCCGACTTGCTGTCCCGCCCGGAGGATTCATGACCCCGCCCACCGCCTCTCATGATCCGTACGCGGAGCCGTACGAGGATGAGGGCGACCAGCCGCTGGTACGCCCCTACGCGATGACCGGCGGCCGGACCCGGCCGCGCTACCAGCTCGCCATCGAAGCCCTGATCAGCACCACGGCCGACCCGGCGGCGCTCATGGGGCTGCTCCCTGAGCACCAGCGGATCTGCCACCTGTGCCGCGAGGTGAAGTCGGTCGCCGAGGTCTCGGCGCTCCTGGCCATGCCGTTGGGCGTGGCCCGCATTCTCGTCGCGGACCTCGCGGAGGCCGGACTCGTCGCCATCCACCAGCCGGGCGGCGACGAGAGCACCGGCGCTCCGGACGTGACACTGCTCGAAAGGGTGCTCAGTGGACTACGCAAGCTCTGACGGAGGCCGGGCGACCACCTCCGCCAAGATCGTGGTGGCGGGCGGCTTCGGCGTGGGCAAGACCACGTTCGTCGGCGCCGTCTCGGAGATCAACCCGCTGCGCACAGAGGCCGTGATGACGTCCGCGAGCGCGGGCATCGACGACCTGACCCACACCGGGGGCAAGACGACCACCACGGTCGCCATGGACTTCGGCCGCATCACGCTCGACCAGGACCTGATCCTCTACCTCTTCGGTACGCCGGGCCAGGACCGCTTCTGGTTCATGTGGGACGACCTGGTGCGCGGCGCCATCGGTGCCGTCGTCCTGGTGGACACCCGACGCCTCGCCGACTGCTTCCCCGCGGTCGACTACTTCGAGAACAGCGGCCTGCCCTTCGTCGTCGCCCTCAACGGCTTCGACGGGCACCAGCCGTACGCGCCCGAGGAGGTGCGCGAGGCCCTGCAGATCGGCCCGGACACCCCGATCATCACGACGGACGCCCGGCACCGTTCCGACGCCAAGAGCGCGCTGATCACGCTGGTGGAGCACGCGCTCATGGCACGGCTGCGCTAAAACCCAAGTCGGCAGTGCCGTACGGCAGTTGTCGTAGTCGCTCCGGAGCCGGCTGTGTCCTTTGACACGGTCGGCCCGAGTGTTCATAACGTTTCGGCAGAGGAATCGGATGGTACGGCCACGCGTCGCGGTCAACCGGTGCCGCTGCGCGCACAAAAGCCCCGTCTTTTGACGGGGCTCGCTCTTTATGACCGTTTTATCTGGGGCTTACATCACTTCGAATCCCTGCACTCCACTGTTTGGAGGTGTACAGGCCGACGTGCTGGAATGCCTGAACTGCCCAATAGTCAAAGACGTACTCACAGTCGATGACGAACTGGGCGACGAACTGGGCTCTGAGACACTGCGGCACAAAGTAAGGTGCCGACCGCCGGAAGGTTGTTGGTCGAGTGAGGCGAAGCAAGAACGGTCCCGAGCCGTCGGCACGGGGCAACTTCACCCCGCCGCCGCGCGGAGCGGCGCCTGCCCCTGTGCCCGGTTCGGAGCAGACGGCCGCGCCCGCATCCGGCGGCGGTCGTTTCTCCCCGCGCAACTGGCGGGTGCCGACCCGGCTGAACGCGATCCTGCTCATACCCGTGCTGGTCGGCCTCGTCATGGGCGGCTTCCAGGTGAAGGGCTCGATCGACACCTGGCAGGAGGCCGAGGACGCGGAGAACACCGCTCGTCTGGTGCGCGCGGCGCTGACCTACAGCAACGAGCTGCTCGTCGAGCGTGACGTCACCGCCGCCCCCCTGCTGGAGGGCAAGGGCCAGGACGACGCGACCGTCGTCCAGGCCCGCCGGAACACGGACCGGGCCGCCGACGCCTTCGACGAGGCCGCCAAGAGCATGCCGGACCGGCCCAACCTCGAGCGGCGCCTCGCCCGCTTCCGCGAGGTGGAGCCGGGGCTGGCGAAGCTCCGCGCGGCCGCCTACGGCCCCAGCCTCACGGGCGTGAAGACCGAAGAGGGTTACGTCGACGTCGAGCACAAGCTGCTCGAGTTCTCCAACGAGCTCGGCCTGGGCACCGGCAACATCACCAGCTACGGCCGCACGGTCTACGCCATCTCGCTCACCAAGGGCGCTCTGTCTCTGGAGCGCTCCATCGGCATGCACCTGCTGATCAAGCCGGGCACCAGCGCCGCGAGCCTGGCCCAGCAGCGCGTCGCCCTGACCTCGTACGCCTACCTGGAGGGCATCGCCATCCAGGAGTACGAGAGCGGCGGTACCGCGCAGGACATCGCCAAGCTGGACGCGGCCAAGAAGCAGATCCAGGCCGACGGCACGGCCATGGCCCAGAAGGCCGCCCAGGAGGCCAGGGCCAAGGGCGAGACCTACGTGCCGCCGCCGTCCGACCCGACCGACATGATCAAGGCCATGTCGGCGCTGGAGAGCACGGACGCCTCCGAGCGTGAGGCCCTCGCCCGGAAGGGCATCACCGCGGAGAACTGGTGGGCGGTCAACACCCTGAAGTTCAACGCCTACCACCAGATCGAATCCGAGCTGACCGACACCGCGGTGAACGAGGCCGCCGGCATCTCCGACAACGCCCGGCGCGACGCCTTCATCACCGGTGCCGCCGTCGTGTTCGCGCTGCTCGCCGCCTACATCCTGGCCGGCATGGTGGCCCGCCAGATGAGCCGCGCGATGCGCCAACTGCGCAACGCCGCCTTCGGCATCGCCGAGCAGCGCCTGCCGATGCTGGTCGACCAGCTCTCGCGCACCGACCCCGGCCGCGTCGACACCCGCGTCTCCCCGATCCCGATCACCACCAAGGACGAGATCGGCGAGGTCGCCCGGGCCTTCGACCAGGTCCACCGCGAGGCCGTCCGGCTCGCCGCCGAGCAGGCCCTGCTGCGGGGCAACATCAACGCGATCTTCACCAACCTGTCGCGCCGCAACCAGTCGCTGATCGAGGGCCAGCTGACCCTGATCACCGACCTGGAGAACAACGAGGCCGAGCCGGACCAGCTGGAGAACCTCTTCAAGCTGGACCACCTGGCCACCCGTATGCGCCGCAACGGCGAGAACCTCCTGGTCCTCGCCGGCGAGGAGCCCGGCCGCCGCTGGGACCAGCCGGTCCCGCTGGTCGACGTGCTGCGCGCCGCCTCCTCCGAGGTGGAGCAGTACGAGCGCATCGAGCTGTCCGGCGTCCCGGAGGCCGAGATCCACGGCCGCGCCGTGACCGACCTCGTGCACCTGCTGGCCGAGCTCCTGGAGAACGCCACCACGTTCTCCTCACCCCAGACGAAGGTCCGCGTCACCGCGACCCGTCTCCCCGACGGCCGCATCATGATCGAGATCCACGACAAGGGCATCGGCCTCACCGCCGAGGACTTCGCGGACATCAACCACAAGCTGGCCAACCCGCCGACCGTGGACGCCGCGATCTCCCAGCGCATGGGCCTGTTCGTGGTCGGCCGGCTGTCCGACCGGCACGGCATCCGCGTCCAGCTGCGCCCCTCCGGCGAGCAGGCCGGCACGACCTCGCTGGTCATGCTGCCCGACGCGATCACGCACGGCGGTGGCGGCGACCAGCAGCCCGCCGGTGACGAGTTCACCGTCTCGCAGATCATCCCGGAGCAGAACTTCCAGGGCGAGAACTTCAACAACGGCCTGCCGATGCGTACGGCGGCGGAGCTCGGCTTCGACGACAGCCGCTACACCGAGGTGCCGGACGACATACGCGAGCTGGACCCGGTGGGCCGCTCCCTGATGCGCGAGGAGCGCCGCGCGGCCCTGGAGGCCCAGAACCCCGGCCAGCAGGGTCAGGAGACGCCAGGCGGCTACGCCGATGGCTTCGACGCCGGGCCCGGCTACCAGGAGCAGCAGCCCACCGGCTACGACCAGCAGGCGCAGACGTCGTACGAGGAGCGGCAGCAGGCGTCGTACGAGGAGCAGCAGCGCACCGCCTACGAGGAGCCGCAGCGGCCGTCGTACGACGAGTCGTACTACGCGCCGAACGGCGGTCTGCCGCAGAACGACACCTTCTCGTCCAACGGCGGCTACCCCGAGCCCCCGTATGCGGAGCAGGGTCAGGAGGAGCCCGCACCGGCCCACTCCGCCGCCCCGGAGTCCTTCCCGGCCTTCGAAGAGCGGCGCTACCAGGATGACTGGCCGCAGCAGGACGGCTACCGGAACGGGTACCCGGACCAGTACGCTCCCGAAGCGGAATCTGCGCAGGCCGCTGACGTGAGCGAGCAGAACCGCGTAGGCTTCGACCGTCCGGGGCCGACCCCCTCCGCCGCTCACGACATGACCGACGCCGGGCTCCCGCGCCGCGGACCCACCGCGAGCGGCACGGGCGGCGCGCGGCACGTGAACCACGAGCCGTCGGCTTCCGCACCGGAGAGCAACGGCAGCGGCGACTGGCGCTCGTCCAACGACGCTCGGTGGCAGCAGGCCTCGCAGCTCCGGAAGCCCAAGGCGGGCGGGGTGACCTCCTCCGGCCTGCCGCGGCGGGTACCCAAGGCCAACCTGGTCGAGGGAGCCGCCGAAGCCACCCCCCAGGGAGGCCCACAGGTCTCCCGCGCTCCCGAGGACGTCCGGGGCAGGCTGAGCAACCTGCGCCGCGGTGTCCAGCGGGGACGCAACGCAGGTAGTGAAACGAACGGCCAGGCCACTAGGAATCAACACAGTGGTCCTGACAGCACCTACAACCAGGAGCGTTAGTGTGAGCCCGATGAGCCAGGCGGCACAGAACCTGAACTGGTTGATCACCAATTTCGTGGACAACACCCCCGGGGTGTCTCACACGGTGGTGGTCTCCGCCGACGGACTCCTTCTGGCGATGTCCGAAGGCTTTCCCCGCGACCGCGCCGACCAGCTCGCGGCCGTCGCCTCCGGTCTGACCTCACTGACCGCCGGCGCCTCGCGCATCTTCGAGGGCGGCAGCGTGAACCAGACGGTTGTGGAGATGGAGCGAGGATTCCTCTTCATCATGTCCATTTCCGATGGTTCCTCGCTCGCGGTTCTCGCACATCCGGAGGCGGACATCGGTCTCATCGGGTACGAGATGGCGCTTCTGGTGGACCGTGCCGGTACGGTCCTGACGCCCGATCTGCGGGCGGAGCTCCAAGGGAGCCTGCTCAACTAACAGACAGACGGTGCGTTTTGGCGTCCCGTGGCCGTAAGGTTTCGGGACGCGGCTCCACAGTGATGGGTGCCCCGGCACAGTCGGAGGAGGAAAGAAAGTGGCAACACCCCCAGGCGGTTCACCTTCGGGCAACTGGTCGTACGGCCCTGCCCAGGGCCAGGGCGACGGTTCCCAGAACCCGAACCGTTACAACTTCCCCTCCGCACCGAGCCATCGGCGGCAGCCGTACGCACCCCAGGGCCCGCAGGGTCCCGGGCCGTCGCCGTACGACCAGCCGCCGGCTCCACGCATCCAGCCGGTGCAGCCGCAGCGACGCGCCCCCGAGCCGGCGCCCGCAGGGTCGTCGAACAACCCGCTGGTGCGTCCGTACGCCATGACCGGCGGACGGACCCGCCCGCGTTACCAGCTCGCCATCGAGGCGCTGGTGCACACCACCGCGCAGCCGCACCAGATGCAGGGCCAGCTGCCCGAGCATCAGCGGATCTGCAACCTCTGCCGTGAGATCAAGTCGGTAGCCGAGATCTCGGCCCTCCTGACAATCCCTCTCGGCGTGGCCAGGATCCTCGTCGCCGACTTGGCGGAGGCGGGCCTGGTCGCCATCCATCAGCCCGGCGGCGACGAGAACGCCGGCGGCCAGCCAGACGTGACTTTGCTCGAAAGGGTGCTCAGTGGACTTCGCAAGCTCTAGCGGAGGGCCTTCCCGCTCCACCACGTCCGCGAAGATCGTGGTGGCGGGCGGCTTCGGCGTGGGCAAGACCACGTTCGTCGGCGCCGTCTCGGAGATCAACCCGCTGCGCACAGAGGCCGTGATGACGTCCGCGAGCGCGGGCATCGACGATCTCACCCACACCGGGGACAAGACGACCACCACGGTCGCCATGGACTTCGGCCGCATCACGCTCGACCAGGACCTGATCCTCTACCTCTTCGGTACGCCGGGCCAGGACCGCTTCTGGTTCATGTGGGACGACCTGGTGCGCGGCGCCATCGGCGCGATCGTCCTGGTGGACACCCGGCGCCTCGCCGACTGCTTCCCCGCGGTCGACTACTTCGAGAACAGCGGCCTGCCCTTCGTGATCGCCCTCAACGGCTTCGACGGCAACCAGCCGTACTCGCCGGACGAGGTCCGCGAGGCGCTCCAGATCGGCCCCGACACCCCGATCATCACGACGGACGCCCGCCACCGCGCGGACGCCAAGTCGGCGCTGATCACGCTGGTGGAGCACGCGCTGATGGCGCGGCTGCGGTAGTCGCCTGTACGTGGTGCAGGGCCCTCTCCGCGTGGAGGGGGCCCTGCGTCTTTGTCGAGGCGTCTTTCGAGCTTGCCTTGGTCGGCCCTAGTGCCCCGGCAGGCAACGTTCGCCCGTTAAGGAGCGGCGTCCGGTGCGTGCTCTCGGCGTGCCGGCCGAAAGCCCTCGTACTGGACGTACTTGGGCTTTCGGCCGGTGCGGCGAGAGTGCGTGCCGGGCGTCGCGACGGGGCGAATGTTGCCTGCCGGGGCACTAGGGACGCGGAAGGGCCCCTCTCCTGCGAGAGGGGCCCTTCCGCGTCGTAGGGGGCTCAGCGCCAGCTGTGCGGGGCGCGGAAGCCGGGCTCGCGCTCCAGGCGGCGCCAGCCGGCCTTGGCGCGGCCTCGGTGGGCCGGGGTGGTGGACGGCTGGGCGGCGGCGCGGGCCAGGAGGATCGCCGTGATGGCGGCGACTTCCTCGGGCTCGGCGTGGCCCTTCTCGACACGGATGTCAGGGTTGTTCATGAGCGTCAGTCTCCCTGAGAGAGGTTTCCGCGGGGGTACCGCGCAGGATCCACTGGGTTACTGCGGGGGGTTGCCGTGTTTGCGGGAGGGCAGGTCGGCGTGCTTGGTGTGCAGCATCGCCAGGGACTTGATCAGCACCTCGCGGGTCTCGGCGGGGTCGATGACGTCGTCGACCAGGCCGCGCTCGGCCGCGTAGTACGGGTGCATCAGCTCGGACTTGTACTCCTTGACCATCTTCTGGCGCATGGCCTCGGGGTCCTCGGCGTCGGCGATCTGCCGGCGGAAGATGACATTCGCCGCGCCTTCCGCGCCCATCACCGCGATCTCGTTCGTCGGCCAGGCGTAGGTCAGGTCCGCGCCGATGGACTGGCTGTCCATGACGATGTAGGCACCGCCGTACGCCTTGCGCAGGATCAGGGAGATCCGGGGCACGGTGGCGTTGCAGTACGCGTACAGCAGCTTCGCGCCGTGCCGGATGATCCCGCCGTGCTCCTGGTCCACGCCCGGCAGGAAGCCGGGCACGTCCAGGAACGTGACGATCGGGATGTTGAACGCGTCGCACATCTGCACGAACCGTGCGGCCTTCTCGGACGCCTCGATGTCCAGCACCCCGGCCAGGCTCTGCGGCTGGTTCGCCACGATGCCCACCACCTGGCCGTCCAGACGGGCCAGCGCGCAGATGATGTTACGCGCCCACCGCTCGTGGACCTCCAGGTAGTCGCCGTCGTCGACGATCTCCTCGATCACCTTCGCCATGTCGTACGGCCGGTTGCCGTCCGCCGGGACCAGGTCGAGAAGGACGTCCGAGCGGCGGTCGGCGGCGTCGGTGACCTCCACCCGCGGCGGGTTCTCCCGGTTGTTCTGCGGCAGCATCGACAGCAGGTAACGCACCTCCGCCAGGCACGTCTCCTCGTCGTCGTAGGCGAAGTGGCACACACCGCTCGTCTCGGCGTGCACGTCCGCGCCACCGAGGCCGTTCTGGGTGATCTCCTCGCCCGTCACCGCCTTGACCACGTCCGGGCCGGTGATGAACATCTGCGAAGTGTCACGGACCATGAACACGAAGTCCGTCAACGCCGGCGAGTAGGCCGCCCCACCCGCGCACGGGCCCAGCATGACGCTGATCTGCGGGATGACACCGGACGCCTTGGTGTTGCGCTGGAAGATGCCGCCGTAGCCCGCGAGCGCGGACACGCCCTCCTGGATGCGGGCACCTGCGCCGTCGTTGAGCGACACCAGCGGCGCACCGGCCGCGATGGCCATGTCCATGATCTTGTGGATCTTCGTGGCGTGGGCCTCGCCCAGCGCCCCGCCGAAGATGCGGAAGTCATGGGCGTAGACGAAGACCGTCCGGCCCTCCACCGTGCCCCAGCCGGTGATCACACCGTCCGTGTACGGCTTCTTCGCCTCCAGCCCGAACCCGGTCGCCCGGTGCCGCCGCAACTGCTCGACCTCCCGGAACGAACCCTCATCGAGCAGCAGCTCGATCCGCTCCCGCGCGGTCAGCTTGCCCTTGGCGTGCTGCGCCTCGGTCGCCTTCTCGCTCGGGCCGGCCAGCGCCTGCGCACGGATCTCGTGCAGCTCGGCCACCCGGCCGCGCGCGTCCGTCGGCTCACCCGGCGCCTCATCCAAAACGGTCATGTAGTGACCTTACGAAGCGCGGCAGGGATTGCGAGCCGTCGACTCCGAACAGTGTCCGGCCCGTTTTCCTGGTACCCCTGAACAGAACCTGGGCGGCATGCAGCCGTTCCGACTGCTCAGAGGGCGTCGCGCTTGTAGGGGTCGTACAAAGTCGTCACATGAGAGCCGCCTCACATTCATGCGTCGCGCATGCCTTCCCCGGAGTGACGCGGAGGCGCAGTCGGCGGCCCGTCTCCACCACTTCCACGGTGTCGTCGGCCCGGACGACTCCGCGTACCGGGTGGTCCCAGATGATCTCCAGGGGTTCGCCCGTTCGGGGTGGTTCGCTGACGCAGAGCGTAGCCGTACGGCCGCTGCGGCGGACCAGCACGCTCGCGCCCGCGGACGCGGTCAGTGGGCCAGCCGAAGCGGCCTGCCAGAAGTTGGCGGCGGTCAGGTGGAGGGAGGGGACGTGGACGGCCTGGCACCGGCTGTCGTTGGCGAGGATCGACAGCCAGTGGCGGTCGGCGGCGCGGGCGGCGACCGTACGAAGGGACGCGCCGGGCATGAGCACGTAGACGTACGAGGCGTCCGTGGGGTCGGTGCCGTGGCTCAGCAGGAGGGTCTGCCAGCGGCGGGTGCGGCGCTCGGTCGTACCGCTGGTGTTGATGTCGGACCAGGCGCCGGTGCGGTCCTCGCGGAGGGTCCGCAGCTTTCCGTCGGGCACGATCCAGCCGCCGTGGTCCTCCAGGTGGGCCCAGCCAGGGCCCCGTACGAAGGACTGCGTGCCGCCCTCCCCCAGGTTGCGGTTGTCGACGACCGTCTCGACGGGGACCCCGTCGGTGCAGGTGATGCCGGCGCCGAGGCAGATCACCGAGTCATCCACGCAGAACCACGATGTGCGGGCATCCAGGGTGGAGTCCAGCCCCTTGAGGTGCTGGCCGATCGCCGCGTACTCGCCGTCGGTGGTACCGCCGACCCACCGTGCGTCCGGTTTGGGCTCGCCCCATTCGCCGCCCGCCCGGTCGGGGAGCCGCTTGGTGGAGACGGTGGTGCCGGGGAGGCGGTACCAGTCGACGGTGGGCCAGTACCAGTCCGTGTACTGGTCACCGCGGCCGCCGGGCCACCAGTACAGCATTCCGGCGCCGGTGTGCCAGCCCCGTGGGTTCTCGCCGTTGCCGCACTCGTAGTACGCGATGCGGTCGCTGGCCATGGCGATGTTCGCGGTGAAGCCGGGGCGGCGGTGGACGGCTCGGTCCATGGCCGGGAAGAGGCGGTGGCCGGTGGGTTCGGGCGCGGCCGGGAGCGGTGATGCGGCGACCCTGTGCAGCCGGGCGAGGTCGGCCACGTCGAACTGCGGGGCCGTCAGGACCGGGGAAACAGTGTCCCGTTCGATCCAGCCCTTGATGCGTGCGTGCCAGCTGTCGCGTTCCCTCGCGCTCGCTCCGTCGGCGAGCAGGGCGATCGCCGCGATGATCCCCTGCCCGTGGTAGTGGTCGCCGCGCAGGACGTGACGGTCGTCGCTCTTGAGGTGACCGCGGCTGATGGCACGGCCGTTGACGCTGTCCATCACCAGGCCGTCGTGGATCAGCGGCGCGTAGGCGTGCTCGACGCTGTCGAGGACGATCTGCCGGTGGGGGTCGGTCACCTCCCAGGCGGATCCGGCGAGCAGGGCGAAGAGGCGGCCGAGTCCGTCGAGCATGACCTGGCCGTACGTCCCGGAGTAGGCGACCCAGGTGTGCTGGACGAAGGAGCCGTCGGCGTAGAGGCCGTCGCCCGTCGTGACGTACGGGAAGACCGGTGAGAGCGCGTCCCGGGCGAGGGCGATCTTGGCGGGTGTCCGGCCGAGGATGCCGCGCAGGGCGACGGAGCGGCACAGGTCGACGCGGTTGGCGCCGGTGGAGGTGCCGGAGTAGTCGGTGAGCATCGTGGCCGGGACGAAATGGTCGACGGCGGCGCAGGCGGCGGCTCGTCGGGCGTCGGTGAGCTGGTCGTGGAGGGCGGCCGTGATGTCCATCAGGAGGCGGGGGCTGCCGATCTGCCATTCCCACCAGTTGCCGTAGCGGGTGGTGGACGGGTTGTAGACCGTGGCGGAGAGGTGGTCGAGGCCGCGGAGGATGCCGGTCAGGAGGGCTGGGTCGGCGGTCGAGCCGGTGCCGGGCTGGACGTACGCGCGGGTCATGGTCCACAGGCGGGCGTAGCTGCGGGTGATGCCGGCGGGCGGGTCGTAGGCGAGGCCGGGCCAGAGGGAGGTGGCGGTGGGGGCCATGGTGGCGCCGAAGCCGCGGGCGAGTTCGCCGGTCTGGGCGAGGCGGGAGGCGTACGGCTCGGCGGTGGGGTCGTAGCCGGTGCCGAGGGCGATGTCGAGCCAGCGTCGGCGGAGGGTGTCGTACGGGTCGGCGTCGGCCGTGCGGGGGAAGGTGCGGGAGGAGTGCGGCGTGGCACCGGACGCCGCCGCCAGGACCGCCGCGAGCAGGACGGCCCGGCGGGTGAGGCGGGGCGCCCGGTGCGCGCGGAACGGGAAGGCACGACGCTGTGGGGTCATGACCTGCCTTCTACCGGCTGAAGCGGCCTCACGTCAGCCGAAGCGGTGCAGCAGTCGGCGGTACAGCGAGGGGGCGAGGCCGCGCACCCGGCCCGGGAGCGTCAGCCAGCCGGGCACGTACACGTCGTCACGGCCGAGCCGTACGGCGTCCCAGACCGCGCCGGCGACGCGGCCGGGCGAGGTGGGGCGGGGCCGGGACCGCTGGTAGGGGGTGCCGCGCCGGTCGAAGAAGGCCGTGTCCACGGGCCCGGGCGTCACGAGCGTCACGCCCACGCCGGTCCCCCGCAGTTCCTGCCGCAGCGCCTCGGCGAACGCGGCCACCCCCGACTTGGCGGCGGAGTACACCGCTTCGTTCCGCACGCCCACACAGCCCGCGACCGAGCCGACGAGCACCACACGCCCCCGGCCGGCCGCCACCATGGCGGGCAATACCTCCCGTACGAGGTGGAGGGTGGCCGTGAGGTCCACGTTCAGCACCTGGTCGATGGCGGCGGGCGGCATGGTGACGAAGGGGCCGGCCCAGCCGATGCCCGCCCCGGCGACGAGGGCGTCGATCCTGCCGGTCGCGCGCAGCGCCGACTCGGCCAGCAGCCGTGGAGCGTCCGGGGCGGCGAGGTCGGCGGGCAGGACGACGGCCGAGGTGCCGGCGGCCGTCTCCTCCAGAGCGTGCCGGTCCCGCCCGCTGAGGACCAGCCGCCAGCCGCCCGCGGCGAAGCGCCGTGCCGTGGCGGCGCCGATGCCCGAGGAGGCCCCGGTGACGAGGGCCACGGGCGTGTCCCGGCGCGGCGTCACCCGGTGCTCCCGGGCCGCGGACGAGCTGGTTGCGACGAGACGGCGTACGGCGCCCTTCTCGGGGTCGTAGGTGGAGCCGGAGCCGGTGTGGGTCACGAGTCGGTCTCCCTGCGCTGTCTTCCGGATCCTCGGTGCTCGATACGGATCCGCTGCTTCCAGAACACCGCTTCCCCGGTCTCCCGCGCCAGTTCTGACCGTGCGTCCAGGGCGAGCTCATCCGACACGACGCCCGTTCCTCCGGGGCCGGTCTGCGGGGCAGGCGCGCCTTCGGTCCCGTATCCGACGCGGCAGGACCACTCCTGCGGGCCGCTCGGTGCCGCCATGCGGCGGTACGGGCGGTGCGCGGCGCGGGTTCGCCGGATACGAAGGGGGCACCTTCCGTTCCGGTTCCTCCGGTTCCGTCCCGCTCCCGTGGCGAGGTTGACCATGCGTGTGCTGCTCGTCCACCCAAGCGCCCTGATGTACTCCGAGATCTTCCTGCGGCTCGAACCCCTCGGCCTGGAGCGGGTGGCGGGCGCCGCCCGTGACGCCGGCCACGAGGTCCGCGTCGTGGATCTCCAGGTGCTCGGCCGGGACCGGCTGCGCGGCGAGGTCGCGTCCTTCCGGCCGGAGGCGCTCGGCGTCTCGCTGAACTACCTGGCCAACATCCCGGAGGCGATCGAGCTGGCCGCGGACGTCAAGCGGGCCGTACCGGGCTGCTTCGTGTTCTTCGGCGGCCACAGTGTGTCCTTCGTGGCGGAGGATGTCCTGGAACAGGCGAAGGGCGCGGTGGACGCGGTGGTCCGCGGCGAGGGCGAGCCGGTGGTCGCCCCGTTGCTGGAGGCGGTCCGCGACGGAGGGGTGGACGGCGTCCCGGGGATCGTCACCCCGGCCGGCCGGGGCCCCGCGCCGCTCATGCTGCACAGCATCGACGCCCCACTCCCGGCGCGGGACCTGATGCGGAGCCGCCGCCGGTACTTCATCGGCGAGCTCGACCCGTGCGCCTCCATCGAGTTCACCCGCGGCTGTCCGTGGGACTGTTCGTTCTGCTCCGCGTGGACGTTCTACGGCCGCAGCTACCGCAAGGCGTCGCCCGAGGCGGCGGCCGAGGACCTGGCGCGGATCCGTGAGCCCAACGTGTTCATCGTCGACGACGTCGCCTTCATCCGGCCCGAGCACGGGAACGCGATCGCCGCCGAGGTGGAACGCCGCCGGATCCGCAAGCAGTACTACCTGGAGACACGCAGCGACGTGCTGCTGCGCCACCCCGAGGTCTTCGAACGGTGGGCGCGGCTGGGGCTGCGCTACATGTTCCTCGGGATGGAGGCCATCGACGCGGAGGGGCTGGAGCTGTACCGCAAGAGGGTCAGCCCCGACGAGAACCTCCGGGCGCTGGAGACGGCGCGCAAGCTGGGCATCAACGTCGCTCTCAACCTGATCGTGGACCCGGCCTGGGACGAGGAACGCTTCCGGGTGGTCCGGGAGTTCGCGCTGTCCGTACCGGAGATCGTCCACTTCACCGTGATGACGCCGTATCCCGGTACGGAGATCTGGCACACGGAGTCGCGTCGGCTCACCACGCGCGACTACCGCCTCTTCGACATCCAGCACGCGGTGGTCCCCACAAAGCTTCCCCTGGAGCGCTTCTACGAGGAACTCGTGCGCACCCAGGCGGTGATCAACCGCAAGCACCTGGGCCTGCGGAACGCGTTCGGCGCGGCGCGCATCCTCGGCCGCAACCTCCTGCACGGCCAGACCAACTTCGCCCGCATGCTGTGGAAGTTCAACCAGGTCTACAACCCGCGCCGCCAACTCGCCGACCACAGCCGCCCCGTCCGCTACGAACTCCCGCTCCCCCAGCACATCGACGTCGGGGACCGACGCGGGCTGTACGTACACACCCGGGGATCGACGCGGGCGCCGAGCCGGGCCGACACGGACTAGGACAGGTCCTGGCGTGCCGGTCGCCGTTGCCGCCGCGCTCGCCGCGGGTGTCTGTTTCGCCGTCGCGGGGGTGCTCCAGCAGTGGGCGGCCGGGGCACGGCCGGACGAGGAGGCGCTCACCTGGCGCCTGCTGGCCCATCTGGTACGGGACCGGTGGTGGCGGTACGGCATCGGGCTGGCCGTGCTCGCCTACGGCTTCCAGTCGCTGGCCCTGGCGTTCGGGCCGCTCAGCCTCGTGCAGCCGCTGATCGTCGCCGAGTTGATCTTCGCGGTCCCGCTGTCGGCGCGGCTGCACCGTATGGCACTGGGCCCTCGGGAGTGGCTCGGCACCCTCGCGGTGGCCGCCGGACTGGCGCTGGCCCTGGTCTCCGCGCGTCCGCACGGAGGCCGTCCCGGGGCGGCGGAACTGTCGTCCTGGCTGCTGATCCTGGGCGCGACCGTCGCCCTGGTCTGCGGTTCTCTGACGGCCGCGCGGTGGGTGTCCGGGCCGTGGCGGGCGTCGGCTACCGCGCTGGCGGCCGGAGCGGTCATGGGCGTCCAGTCCGTCCTGCTGGCCGCGACGGTGGACCGGTTCCGGCACGGGCCCCTCACCGCGCTGGCCTCCTGGCTGCCGTACGCGTTCGTCGTCGCGAGCGTGGGCGGGTTGCTGCTGATCCAGAGCGCCTTCCAGCAGGGCCCGCTGGCCGCGAGCATGACGGTGCTCGACGCCACGGAGCCGGTGGTGGCGGTGACGGTGGGCATGACGGTCTTCGGCGAGGCCATCCACACCGGCTGGCCGGTGAGCGCGATCACCGTCGCCGGGCTGGCCGTGGTGACCGCCGGGATCGCGACCCTGGACTCGTCGCCACTGGTGGCCGCACTGCATGACAGGAGATTCGACGGGGGTGGGGAGGGGAGCGGGGCGGGGTGACTGGGGTAATTGGCAGATCTGTTCCACCTCCACGAAGGAAAACCCCAGGTGATGCGGCCGTACCGGTGGAACAGATCTGCCAATCACCGGGTGAGCGTCCGGGGCCCCGCGCGGATCGCGTCGGACCACGCGGCGGGACGCCGGCCCGACGGGGCCCGTGGGAGCCAGACCGACAGGAGGTCCTCCGTCAGCACCCGGTCCCACGACGGGTGCGTCTGCCCGGCCGTGGCCGCCGCCCGGCGCCGCACCGCCGCCAGCAGCCACGGCCGGTCGACCAGCGCGCACAGGGCATCCGACCAGTCCCGCGGGTCGTCACGTCGTACGACGACGCCGTCCTGGCCCGGCGCGGCCAGCCACTGCGTGGTGCGCGCGTGCTCGGGCAGCACGACCGCCAGGCCGCTCGCCATCGCCTCGGCGACGACGTTGCCGCAGGTCTCCGTGCGGGACGGGAAGGCGAAGATGTCGCAGCCCGCGTACACCCGCGCCAGCCGGTCCTGCGGGAGCGGACCGAGCAGGGTGACGTCCGGACCGAGGGACCGTCGGACCTCGGCCGCCTCCGCGCCGGAGCCGGCCATGACGAGGTGCACCGCCCTCCCCCGCCGCCGCACCAGGCGCACGCTCTCCGCCAGCAACGGCACCCCCTTGGTGGCGTCCAGCCGGCCGGCGAACAGCACCAGCGGACGGTCCGTCGGCACGCCGTACTCCCCCGTGAGCCAGGCCCGGGCCGTGCCGTCGGGCCGGAAGCGCTCGTGGTCGACGCCGCGGCGGAGGAGGGAGACCCGGTGGGGGCCGAATGCCGGGGCCAGTTCCGCGCGGCCGGCCGGAGTGGGCACGAGAACCCGTGCGCAGCTGTCCAGCATCCGGTCACGCCGTCGGCGCAGCCAGGTCTCCACCCGCTCCGCCAGGAAATCGTCCACGGCCCGGTGCGTGCCGGGCAGCCACCGCTCGGCCAGGTAGCGGGCGTAGACCGAGGCCAGCAACGGCACGTCGGTGTGCACGGAGCCCACGAGTCGCGGCGCCCGGGCACCCTTGCGGGCCGCGCGCCGGGCGAGCCGGACGGCGGTGGCGGCGTAGGCGAAGTTGTGCGTCAGGTGCCAGACGTCGTGCCGCGGGAGCAGCGCGGCCAGGCGGGGGTGGTGGGGGGCGAGGTCGCAGATGTCCTCCGCGCCGTCCGCGGACATCAGCGCGGTCGTGCTGAGCACCGGCGGCAGCATGACGAGTCGTACGCGCGGCGAGAGGGTCTCGACCCGCTCCGGCTCGCCGAGGAAGTAGACGGTCAGATCAAGGCCCGGCCCGTCCGGGCCGCCGACTACGGGTTCCGGGAGTCGGGCGGCGCTCTCCGCGAAGCGCTCCCAGCACTTGACGTGGCCGCCTGCCGTGTCCGTGCGCAGCAGCTCGACCAGCACCGCGACCGAGGTCATGACCTCTGGATACCACCCCGGCCGGAGATCCAATCGGCCCTCCGCACGGGCGCACGTCGTCTACACCGCGAACTCTCCGACACACTGCGCCCATGATGTTGAAACATGCACGGAATAGGTCTACCGTCGGCGTCGTTGACTAGTTCAACATTCAACATCATCGATGGGAGCAGGCCATGAGCACGAACCCCGACCTCACCGCACTGACCGGCGACTACACGATCGACCCCGCCCATTCCACGCTCGGCTTCGTCGCGCGCCACGCCATGGTCACCAACGTCAAGGGCAAGTTCCTCGACTTCAGCGGCTCGCTGCGTCTGGACGGCGCCGACCCGAGCGCGTCCACGGCCTCCATCGACGTCAAGATGGAGAGCATCGACACCGGGTCCCCGGACCGCGACGGTCACCTCAAGAGCGCGGACTTCTTCAAGACGGACGAGTTCCCGACCATGACCTTCCGCTCCACCAAGGCGGAGTCCCTGGGCGGCGACGACTACCGCATCACCGGCGACCTGAGCATCCTCGGCGTCACCAAGCCGATCATCATCGACCTCGAGTTCAACGGCGCCGCGAAGGACCCCTTCGGCAACGAGCGCGTCGGCTTCGAGGGCAAGGCCCAGATCCTGCGCTCGGAGTTCGGCCTGACGTGGAACGCGGCGCTGGAGACGGGCGGTGTCCTGATCTCCGACAAGATCAAGCTGAACTTCGACATCTCGGCGATCAAGAACGCGTGAGCCCGCGGCGGGATCGCCTTTCCCGCCGTTGCGGCAGCGTGTCATCCCCGCGTCAGTCTGGCGATGGCCGCCGCCAGTTGGGTCGCACGCTCGTCCGGGGTGCGGGCGCGCAGGAGGGGGAGCATGGTGAGGTACTGGTCCGTCCTGCCGAGGCTTTCGAAGGCCGCCCCGGCGCGCGGGTTCTGATCCAGCGCGGCGGCGAGGTCGTCGGGAATCGTGGCCTCCCGCTGCGACTCGTATGCCGCCGCGCAGCGACCGTCCGCTCCCCGGCTCCCGTTAGCGTCGCTGATGAGCTGAGGTTCCCTGGACGATCCTGGGTGATCCTGGATGCCGGGAAGTGGTCCGTCGTGCTGGGCGGGGTTTGGACGCCTGCCGTGGGACCGTGGGCCGTCGCCGCCGGGTGCGGTGCGGGTGCTCATCGTGTGCGGTACCTGCCGCCTGTGGCGCCGCCGGCTGCGGCGATTCGGAGGCTGCGGTATTCGCCCCGCCGGACGCTTTCCGCCCGGTGTGGACCCGGGCGGGGCGGGGACCCCGCGTCGCTTTCCTGGGCACGGGGCGGATTCTCAAGGAGACCGGAATCGTGACTGCTGCTCTCACCGGCCTCGCAGTGACACGCACGCTACCGAATGCACCATCACGCTCCCGCACCTCACGATAAACAGTTCACCGGAAAGTGCCACAAAAGGCTGATTGCACCACAGTGAACACCGCCCCGTGATACCCTGCCTCCGTGTCCAGCCCCGAAGCGTCCAGACTCCGGCCACCGGCTCTCCGGTGGCTGTTCGTGATGTCGGGCTGAGGTCGGGCTGACGCCGCCGCCGGACCGCCGGGTCGTCGTGTCGTGTACGACTTCTTCGACTTCGGGGTGCGGAGTTCTTCATGCCGTTCGCTTTGTTTCTGCTGGGCGTTGCCGTGTTCGCCCAGGGGACGTCCGAGTTCATGCTGTCCGGGCTGGTGCCGGACATCGCCCGGGACCTCCAGGTGTCCGTCCCTGCCGCGGGGGCGCTGACCTCCGCCTTTGCCGTGGGGATGGTGGTCGGGGCGCCCTTGATGGCGGGGCTTGCCCGGCGGTGGTCCCGGCGCGGGGCCTTGCTGGGGTTCCTCCTGGTCTTTCTCGGCGTTCATGTCGTCGGTGCGGTGACCGACAGTTTCGGGGTGCTGCTCGCCACGCGGGTCGTGGGGGCGCTCGCCAACGCCGGGTTCCTGGCGGTCGCCCTGGTGGCCGCCGTCGGGATGGTGGAGCCGGATGCCAAGGGGCGGGCCACGTCCATGCTGCTGGGCGGGGTCACGCTGGCGTGTGTCGTGGGGGTGCCCGCAGGGGCGCTGCTCGGGCAGTTCTGGGGCTGGCGTTCGGCGTTCTGGGCGGTGGCGGTCGTGTCCGTGCCCGCCGTGGTGGCGGTGGCGCGGTCGGTGCCGGGCGGGGCCGCCGAGTCGGTACGACCTTCGCTGCGGGGCGAGTTGCGGTCCCTGCGCAGCCCTCGGCTGCTGGTCACCCTGCTGCTCGGAGCGCTCGTGAACGGTGCCACCTTCTGCAGCTTCACCTACCTCGCGCCTCTCGCCACCAACGTCACGGGACTGGACGGCGGTTGGGTGCCGGTCGTCCTCGCGCTGTTCGGCTTCGGGGCGTTCGTCGGGGTCCGGGTCGGGGGACGGTACGCCGACCGGCGGCCCGTGCTGGTGGTGGGGGCGGGCGGCCTGGTGCTGTGCGCCGGATGGTCCGGTTTCGCGCTCGGCGCGGGAGAGCCGGTCGTGGCGCTCGGGCTCGTCCCCGTCCTCGGCGCCCTCTCCTTCGGCGTCGGATCCACCCTGATCTCCCAGGTCCTCTACGCGGCCCCCGGTGCTCCCACCCTGGCCGGCGGCTTCGCGACGGCTGCCTTCAATGTGGGCGCCGCGTTCGGACCCTGGCTCGGCGGTACGGCGATCGGCGCCGGGGGCGGCTACCGGTCGCCGCTGTGGGTCAGCGCGGGCCTGGTCGCCCTGTCCCTCGTCATGGCGAGCGGGGCGGCGGGCGTGCGGCGCACCCGTGCCCGGAAGAAAAGGGGCGCGGATCAGGGTCGTACTCCCGCATCATGGTCCGCATGACCGCCGCTTCCGCAACGCGCCCCGAATGGGTCACCGTCGTCGCGTACGAGAACACCCACGGCCGGCCGCATCCCCTCGCCGCCCTCCGCGCTTGACTGCGTGAACGGGGGATCGACTGGATGCCCTTCGCCGGGGACGACGTGCGCTTCGACCTGATGTGCGGGCCGGGTGCCGACGGTCGGTGGCGCGGG
Organism: Streptomyces sp. NL15-2K; assembly: GCF_030551255.1. GTDB lineage: Bacteria > Actinomycetota > Actinomycetes > Streptomycetales > Streptomycetaceae > Streptomyces. Next base: position 8,306,692 of record NZ_CP130630.1, on the reverse strand, counting down.
TCGATCGGCGTCCGCGTGGAAGCCGACGCGCTACGACGGCTGGGTCTGCATCCGAGCCAGCCGTCCTCCGTCGTCGACGGCCCCTCGCCACCGAAGTGGTGGCATGCCGCCGGGGAGCGGTACGCCGTCACCGGGAGTCGGCTACCGCGCCGGCCGTAGGGCAACCGGTCAGCGGTGGCCGAATCCCACCCCTTGTGCAAGCGCTTCCGGCATTCCCATAATCCAGCAGCAGATTTGTCCTGCCCATGCCAGCAAAGAGGCAATTCTTTATTGCCGCTATTGGCATGCGCACGCCATTTCTGTGCCCCGATGCACGACCGCACGGCCCCCAGGTCAACCCCCCACGGAAGGCATCACGTTGAAGAGACTCCTCACCGCCCTCAAGAGATGCGCGGCCGTCGGCGCCGCCGCCCTCGCGATCGCCAGTCTTCAGCCCGTCTCGGCCGCGACGGCGGCCCCCTCGCCCGTCGTCGGCGGAACCCGCGCCGCGCAGGGCGAGTTCCCGTTCATGGTCCGGCTCTCCATGGGCTGTGGCGGGGCGCTGTACACCCAGCAGATCGTGCTCACCGCCGCGCACTGCGTCAGCGGCACCGGTCGCAACACCAGTATCACCGCCACCGCCGGCGTCGTGGACCTGCAGTCCACCAGCGGCCGGGTCCAGGTCCGCTCCACGTACGTCTACCGGGCCCCCGGCTACAACGGCACCGGCAAGGACTGGGCGCTCATCAAGCTCGCCCAGCCGATCAACCTGCCGACGCTGAAGATCGCCACCACCACGCAGTACAACAACGGCGACTTCACCATCGCCGGCTGGGGAGACACCCGCGAGGGGGGTTCCAGCTCGCGCTACCTGCTCAAGGCGACCGTGCCGTTCGTCAGCGACGCCACCTGCCGCGCCTACGGCGGCCTCTACAGCGGCCTCGTCCCCGGCGAGGAGATCTGCGCCGGCTTCGACGCGGGCGGCGTCGACACCTGCCAGGGCGACTCCGGCGGCCCCATGTTCCGCAGGGACAACGCCGGCGCCTGGATCCAGGTCGGCATAGTCAGCTGGGGCGACGGCTGCGCCCGCCCCGACGCCCCCGGCGTCTACACGGAGGTCTCGACCTTCGCCTCCGCGATCGCCTCGGCGGCGGCCGGTCTCTGACCGACGCGCGCCCCAGCACTTCGTACGACGTCCCACGGGCCCGGCGCAGTTCCGCGCCGGGCCCGTGCCCGTGCCCGTTCCCGCCCTGCCTGCCTGTCTGCCTGCCCGCCCGCCCGCCTGCCTGCCTGCCTGCCTGCCTGCCCCGAGTCTGCTCCGGGCCGTCAGAATCCGCCGCCGAAGTCCCCGCCCCCGCCGAAGTCCCCACCGCCCCCGTAGTCCCCGCCGCCGAAGCCGCCGCTGAAGTCGTCGCTCTGGAAGTCCGCGCCGGAGACGTCGCCGCCCTCGTAGCCGGCGGCACCGAAGTCGCCGTAGCCGGAGCCGTAGTCGGCCGCGTAGGCCGGGCTGGCCATCATGCTGCCGAGCAGCGTGCCGATGAGCAGGCCGGGCAGGATGCCGCCGCCGAAGTAGCCGCCCGCCCAGGGCCCGTAGGCGGGTCCCGCCTCCCAGTACGGGCGGCGGCCCTGCTCGGTGTCGACCTCGCGCATCACCGGGTCGCGGCCGTCGGCCAGACGGGTCCGGTCGGCCGCGCAGACCGGGACCTCGCGGGGTTCGCCGCCGGGCGGCATCCAGGTCGCGTCGGCGACCGAGGGACCGTGGCGGGGGTCGAAGAAGCAGGGCGGGCGCCGATCGGGCAGCGGGCGGCCCTCGCGACGGGCGGCCAGCCGGGCGAGCGAGAAGCGGCCGTCGTCCAGGGCCTGCGTGACGGCCCGCACGTCCTCCGGCTTGCGGGCCTCGGCCATGAACTTCTTCGCCTTCTCGTACTGGTCCAGCCCCTGCTCGTAGTCCGCCCGCATGGCGTCGTCCGCGCCCGGTTCCCCCGGATGGAAGTCGAGGCGGTCGAGCTCCTCGCCGAAGGCGGTGATGTCCTCGTCGACGACGACCCGCAGCTTCTCCAGCGCGGCCCGCTGCTCCTCCTCGTGCCGGCGCCGGTTGCGCCGGACGATCGCGTACGCGCCCGTGCCGCCCGCCACGAGGACCGTGCCAGCGGTGATCAGCGCGGCGGTCGACACCCCGCTGCCGTCGTCGGAGGTGTCCCAGGAGGAGGGGGCAGAGCCGCCCATGTTGGTCAGGGCACGGTCGGTGAAGTCGTCGAGCTGGGTCCCCGCGTCGTCCTCACCCCGGACGCTGCTGACGAGGTTCTGCACGGCGGCCTGCGACAGGACCGCGGAGTCGGCCCGGGCGTCGAAGTCGTCGCCGAGGCGGATCGCGTACAGGCCGGTCACGCCGGTGGCGGTACGCAGGTCCGTGAACAGGTCCTGCTTCGGATAGTCGTCGGGCAGGACAGCGACGAAGAGGGGCTTGTCGGCGCCCTCGATCTGCTTGGCCAGGGCGTCCGCCTCGGACTCCGACACCTGGTCGGACGCGGCCGGATCGACGTAGACCGGGTCCTCACGCAGGGCCTCGGCGATCGTCGAGACGCTGGTGGCCGCTTCCGCGCGCGGGGCGCCCGCCATCAGGACGGCCATCGCCGTCAGGACGGCGAGCGCCAGCGCGGTCAGCAGTCCGGCAAAGTTTCGGGTCGATAGTGCGACCTTCATACTTAGAAGCTACCCGAAAGCCGACAAAAATGACCCATCAGGGCGAGCCGGAAAACGTGGGCGGAACCGGTGATCAAGCCGCCCGATAGGCCGCCGTCAGCTTCTCCACCGCCTCTCCGTACCGTCCCGTCAGCAGCAGATGGTCCGCGTCGGCGAAGGGCTTCGCGACCTCTGCCGTGATGGACTGGCCCACCTTCTGCTGGACGATCAGCCGCGCCTTGGTGACAAGCGCGCGACCCGCCGCCTGGGCGCCGGCCTTCTCCGCCGCTCTTGCCGCGATGCCGAGCGCCTTCAGCGTCGCCGGGCCGCCTTCCGGCGCCTTGGTCAGGGTCGTCAGGCCCCAGCCGTACGGGTACTGCGGGTCGTACGCCGTGTCACCGACGTTGATCGGCAGCTGCGCCTCGGACTTCGGCCAGGTCACGGGGAGCTGCCCGGTGAAGGGCCGCCTGCCGTAAAGGACGTCGGCCACACCGTCGCCCTCCGTGCCCGGCAGCCAGGAGGCGACCAGGGCGTCGATGCTCGCGAGCCGGTCGCCGACGAGCTGAGGACGCCCGGAGACGATCAGCACCGCGCACTTCATGGCGGCGCACACCTTGTCGACGGCCGTCTTGTCGGCGGGACTCAGCTCCAGGTCATGACCGTTGCCGACATCACCCATGCCCTCGGCGTACGGGGTCTCGCCGACGACGACCACCCCGACGTCGTGACCGCTGGTCGAAGCGGAGGCGTCCTTGGAGTAGGTGACGTCTCCCCCGGCGTTCCGCATCCCCTCCAGGATGGTCGTGCCGGGCGTGATGTCTCCGGACGAGCCCTGCCAGGTGACGGTCCAGCCGCCGGTCTGGTTGCCGATGTCGTCGGCGTTGGAGCCGGCGACGTAGACCTTCTGCGCCTTCTTCAGCGGCAGCACACCGCCCGCGTTCTTCAGCAGCACCTGCGACTCGGCGGCCGCCTGCCGGGCGACGGCCCGGTGTCCGGCGGAGCCGATCTCGGAGGCACCGCTGGTGTCGGCGTACGGCTTCTCGAACAGCCCGAGCCGGAACTTCTGCGTGAGGATGCGCGCGACGGCGTCGTCGATCCGCCGCTCACTGACCCGGCCGGCCTCGACCTCGTCGACCAGGGCGGCGTGGAAGTCCTTGTACGCGTACGGGACCATGATCATGTCCAGGCCCGCGTTGACCGACGTACGGACGTCGGAGGCGTAGTCGCCGGGAAGCTGGTCGATGGCGGCCCAGTCGCTGATGACGAAGCCGTCGAAGTCCATACGGCCCTTCAGCACGCCGTTGATCATGTCGGCGCGGGCGTGCATCTTCACCGGACCCTGGCCGTCGCCCGCGATGTCGAGCGAGGAGAAGGAGGGCATGACCGTGCCGACACCCCGGTCGACGGCCGTGGTGTACGGCGCCAGGTGGACGGCCTCCAGCTGCTGCCGGGTGACCTTGGTGACGCCCTGGTCGATGGTGTACGTGCCGGTGGTGGAGGAGCCGTACTCGGTGCCGCCGTCGCCGACGAAGTGCTTGGCGGTGGCGAGGACCTTGTCGGAGCGCTTCAAGTCTCGTCCGTCCGGGGCGCCTTGCAGGCCCTGGATCACGGTCTCCATGGCGTCCACGAGGGCCGGGTCCTCGCCGAAGGCCTCGTAGGCGCGGCCCCAGCGGTCGTCGCGGGTGACGCAGAGGCAGGGGGCGAAGTCCCAGGGGATGCCGGTGGCGCGGACCTCGGCGGCGGTCACCGCGGCTGTCCTGTAGGCGAGTTGGGGGTCCCTGGCCGCCCCGATCCCGATGTTGTGCGGCGTGATCGTGGCCCCGACCAGGTTGTTGTGGCCGTGCACCGCGTCGACGCCGTAGATCAGCGGGATCTGGAACCGCGTCGCCTGCGCCCGGAGTTGGAAGGCGTCGATCATCTTGGCCCAGGCTTCGGGGGTGTTGGGCGTCGGAGTGGAACCCCCGCCGGACAGCAGCGAACCGAGGTCGTACGCGGCGATGTCGCCCGCAGCCGTGATGGCGCCGCGCTCGGCCTGGGTCATCTGGCCGGCCTTCTCCGCCAGGGACATACGGGAGAGGAGGTCGGCGACGCGCTGCTTCACCGGCAACCTGCTGTTCAGATAGGGCAGTCCGTGCGCGTCGACGACGACCTGGGGGTTCTCGGCCGGGGCCTTGGCGCCGGTGACCGTGAGCTTCAGCGGGATCGTCTCGGCGGACTCGGCGGACCTGTCCTGGAGGGTGGGGAGGCGAAGCGTGCGGGAAGTGCCGGATGTGGTGCCCGCGGGGAAGGTGAGGGTGCCGCTGACCGGGGTGTAATCCTTGCCGGGGTCCGCGGTGCCGGTCGTGCTCGTCTCATAGGCGACGGTCACGGGTTCGTCGATCGGGGCGGAGCCGGTGGTGGCGACGGTGACCCGCACGGCCGCCGTCCCGCCCTCCTCGACCGGGTACACGGCCGCGTCGGTGGTGACGGAGGCGCGCAGCGACTGGTCGGCCCTGCCGTACAACTCGACGCCGTCCATGGCGAACTCGCCCTTGGCGCCGACGGGGAGAGTAATGGCGTAGCCCCACATCTCGGTGAGGCCGAGGACCTGGTCGATGCCGCCGACGGGCTGGTAGTCGGTGCGGTAGGTGAAGTCGGTGAAGGGGATCTCCACCTGCTTCCAGCCGGCGAAGTCGTCGGTGAAGGAGGTCGTCCACAGTTCGGAGGCCTCGCCGTTGGCGCCGCCGTCCCTGATCTCGAAGGCGATCTTCTTGCCGTTGTCCTGGCCGTCCCACCAGAAGCGGATGCCCTGGTGGGCGGACCAGTCGTGGGCGGGCTCGGCGGAGGCGAAGCCGTGGGTGAAGCCGCCGTAGCCGCTGATGTCGTAGGTGCCGGTGAGGACCTTGTCGCCCTCGGGGGCGTCCTCGCGGGTGGTCAGCTGAAGGGCGGGCGGGTCGTCGTTGTCGCTGCCCCAGGTGAAGATGCCTTCGGCGGGCGGGGCGGCGAAGGGGACCTCGCCCTCGAAGCGGTCGACGGGGACGGGGGCGGGGTCCTCGGCCACGCCGGCCCCCGCGGCGGATCCCGCGGAGGCCAGGGGCAGTAAGCCGGTCAGTAAGGCGGTGGAGAGGAGCAGGGCGGTTCTTCGCATGAACGTCCCTCCGGGCGGCTCGGGAATCGCACTGCGCTGGACCCACAACTCCACCGGCAGTCCCGGAAGCCGTCAAGATGACGTGTGCGGCGTCGGGTTGACTACTCCGCCGGCTCCACCCCTGCCCGCAGCAGCCCGTACGTGTAAGCGTCCTCCAGCGCCTGCCAGGACGCGGCGATGACGTTCTCGGCGACGCCGACCGTGGACCACTCCCCCGCCCCGTCGGACGTGGAGATCAGGACCCTCGTCGTGGACTGGGTGCCGTGCACGCCCTCCAGGATGCGGACCTTGTAGTCGACCAGGTCGAGCTTGGCGAGCTGCGGGTAGATCCTCTCCAGCGCCACCCTCAGCGCCCGGTCCAGGGCGTTGACCGGGCCGTTGCCCTCGGCCGTGGCGACGATGCGCTCGCTCTTGGCCCAGAGCTTGACCGTGGCCTCGTTGGCGTGGGTGCCGTCGGGGCGGTCCTCGACGATCGCGCGCCAGGACTCGACCTGGAAGTACTTCAGGGGCTTGCCCTCGACCTCCGCCCGGAGGAGGAGTTCGAAGGAGGCGTCCGCCGCCTCGTATGTGTAGCCCTTGAGCTCGCGCTCCTTCACCCGGTCGACCACCCGGCCGACCAGTTCGCGGTCGCCGCCCAGGTCGATGCCGAGTTCCTTGCCCTTGAGCTCGACCGACGCGCGGCCCGCCATGTCGGAGACCAGCATCCGCATGGTGTTGCCGACCAGTTCGGGGTCGATGTGCTGGTACAGGTCCGGGTCGATCTTGATGGCGGAGGCGTGCAGGCCGGCCTTGTGGGCGAAGGCGGAGACGCCGACGTAGGGCTGGTGGGTGGAGGGGGTGAGGTTCACGACCTCCGCGATCGCGTGCGAGATGCGGGTCATCTCGCGGAGCTTGCCGTCGGGGAGGACCTTCTTGCCGTACTTGAGTTCCAGGGCCGCCACCACCGGGAACAGGTTGGCGTTGCCGACCCGCTCGCCGTAGCCGTTGGCCGTGCACTGGACGTGGGTGGCGCCCGCGTCCACCGCGGCCAGCGTGTTGGCCACCGCGCAGCCCGTGTCGTCCTGGGCGTGGATGCCGAGCCGGGCGCCGGTGTCGGCGAGGACCGTGCCGACGACCGCCTGGACCTGGGCGGGGAGCATGCCGCCGTTGGTGTCGCAGAGGATGACGACGTCGGCGCCCGCCTCGGACGCGGCCCGTACGACGGCCTTGGCGTACTCCGGGTTCGCGCGGTAGCCGTCGAAGAAGTGCTCGCAGTCGACGAAGACGCGGCGGCCCTGCTCCTTCAGGAAGGACACCGTGTCGCGGACCATCTCGAGGTTCTCGTCCAGCGTGGTGCGCAGGGCGAGCTCGACGTGGCGGTCGTGGGACTTCGCCACCAGGGTGACCACCGGGGCGCCGGAGTCCAGAAGTGCCTTGACCTGCGGGTCCTGAGCCGCTTTCGCGCCCGCCCGGCGCGTGGCGCCGAAGGCGACCAGCTCGGCGTGCTGGAAGTCGATCTCCTGCTGGGCGCGGGCGAAGAACTCGGTGTCGCGCGGGTTGGCGCCGGGCCAGCCGCCCTCGATGAAGCCCACGCCGAACTCGTCCAGGTGCCGCGCGATGGCGAGCTTGTCGGCGACGGTGAGGTTGATGCCCTCACGCTGGGCGCCGTCGCGCAGGGTGGTGTCGAAGACGTGGAACGAATCGTCGAGCTCGCTGGTTTCGGTCATGGTCTGAAGGCTCCTGTGTCGGATCTCGGTCTTTACCGGAATGACCGGCTCCACCGTCCCCACATGGTCCCTCGCGCTCTCGCCTCCGGCTGCGGGTGGGCCAGAAAAGCGAAAAACCCCTCGCGGGTGCGAGAGGTCTGCGCGCGGGTCGAGGACGACGGTGTCCGCCCGTACCTGGTCGTACGTGGCGGTCACTGCGGACCGGCGCGCCTGCTGCCAATAATCGTGGCGAACGAGAGCACGGAGGCAGTCTGGCACAGCCCCCGCGCCTCGCTCACGATTGTCTCAGGATGCGGTCGGTCACCTGAGGTGACGGATGTACACGTGCGTGGTGTCGTCGGTGTCGCCGGGCACGAGGTCGGTGGCCCAGCTGCTGAAGGCGACCGTGCGGCCGTGCCGGTCGATCACGGGGAACCAGACCGAGGAGGCGCTCGGGCCGCCCTGGGTGTTGGGGTTGGCCAGAACCGTGCGCCCGGTCCGCAGATCGCGCACGTACCCACGCGTGGTGTGGTTCGGGTCGCCCGGGTCGGAGGAGACGAAGGCGAGGTGCCGGCCGTCGGCGCTGAGCGACGGGTGGGCGGTGTGGGCGGACGGGTCGGCGGCGTCGATGCGGCGCAGTTCCCCCGTCTTCAGGTCGCGGATGAAGACGTTGTGCGAGCCGTTGGTGTCGCCCGGCGTCAACTGCGAGTCCAGCGAGTTGAAGACCGCGTACCGGCCGTCGGCGCTGACCTGCGGGAACTCGGTCTGCCCGTCGGACACCTTGCCGTCCGGCGCCTTGTCGACCTGGAACAGTTCACCGCTCGGCACGTCACGGACGTAGGCGTCGCTCCAGTCGCCCCGGCTGGGGTGCGGAACGAAGAACTGGTAGCCGACCCGGCTGCCGTCCGCGCTGATGGACGGGCGGGTGACGGCGGCCTTCCAGGCGCCCTCGCCGGGTACCTGGCTGATCCGGACGGCCTCGCCGGTCTTGCGGTCGACGCGGTAGACCCGGTTCCAGCCGTCCCCCGACGGCGCGTCGCCGGTGCGCCCGGCGATGAAGGCGACATAGCGGCCGTCGGCGCTGAGGGCGGGGCTGCCGGCGGCGCTGTAGCCCTTGTCCACGGCGTCGTCGAGCCGCTGGAGGGCGCCGGTCTTCAGGTCCTTGACCCAGACATGGGTGTCGTCGGTGTTGTCGGTGCGGGTGGAGCTGAACGCCAGATACCGGCCGTTGGCACTCAGTGAGACGTCCAGGACGGTGCGGTCCCCCGGGCCGCCGTCCTCGGCGGTGCTCGCCAGGCGGGTGGTGCCGGTCTTCAGGTCGCGGACGAAGGCGTCGGTGAGACCGTTGGTGTCGCCCGCGACGAGGTTGTCGGCGTCGGAGACGAAGGCCAGATAACGGCCGTCCGCGCTCAGGCTCTGCCCGTTGGAGACGCCGTTGCCGTCCGTCCCGTCCGGTGCCACGCTCGCCTTCTCGGTGCGCGGCGCCGGCGCCGGTGCGGCGGCCGCGGGCAGCGCGGCGACGCCCCCGAGTGCGACGGCCAAGGCCGCGCCGAGCGCGACGGCCGAGCCTCTCGTGGTGCTGGTCATGTACTTCCCCCTGTTTCCCCGTGAGCGCTTCTCCCCCGGCCCCGCGCAGGCCCTGCCGTCAAGCTCCCGTCGTCCGCCCGAAGGGCGGGCCTCGCGGCGTCTGGTGCGTGCGATCGCAAGGCGCCGGAGCCGCCCTCGATGGGGGTCCCCCCGCGCGAGGTTGTTCGAGCGTGGGGGAGGAGCCACGTGGGCGGTTCGGCAACGCGGCGAGCGTGCGTGCCAGACGCCGCGAGGCAGGCGGGAGCTTGACGGCAGGGCCTAGGGCTCGCCAAAGGCAAACGCATCACCCACCACAGGGTCAATCACCCGAATTGAGTACAACCCGGGCACCGGCTCAAGCGTCCGCGAGAGGACCTGGTCGAGGAACTCCCGTACGTGGCCGAAAACTTGCGCCCGGTCGCTCGTGCGCGACAGGGCCGCCACGGACACGAAGTCCGAGGCGGCCCTGAGCAGCACGGTCGAAACTAGCCCAGCTTGTGCATCCAGCCGTGCTTGTCCTGAGTGACACCCCGCTGGATGCCGAGCAGCGCCTCGCGCAGACGCAGGGTGACCGGGCCGGGGGTGCCGTCGCCGTGGGTCCAGGCGGCGTCCTTGGTCTTGGCGTGGCCGATGGGCGTGACCACGGCCGCCGTGCCGCAGGCGAAGACCTCGGTCAGGGCGCCGGAGGCGGCGTCCTCGCGCCACTGCTGGAGGGTGACGACGCCCTCCTCGGCGGTGTAGCCGAGGTCGCGGGCGACCTGGAGGAGGGAGTCGCGGGTGATGCCCTCCAGGATCGAGCCGGTGAGGGCCGGCGTGACGATCCGGTCGCCGTAGACGAAGGCGATGTTCATGCTGCCGCTCTCCTCGACCTTGGTGCGGGTCACCGCGTCGAGGTAGACGACCTGGTCGCAGCCGTTCTTGGCGGCCTCGGCCTGCGGCAGCAGGGAGGCCGCGTAGTTGCCGCCCGTCTTGGCGTCGCCGGTGCCGCCGGGGACGGCACGGACGTAGTCCTCGGAGACCCAGATGGTGACCGGCTTGACGCCGCCGGCGAAGTACGCGCCCGAGGGGGAGGCGATCAGCATGAACAGGTACTCGTTCGCCGGGTGCACCCCGAGCGCGGCCTCCGTCGCGAACATGAACGGGCGCAGGTAGAGGGACTCCTCGCCGCCGTGCGGCGGGACCCAGGCGGCGTCCTGGGCGAGCAGCGCGTCCAGGGCCGCGATGAACAGCTCCTCGGGCAGCTCGGCCATCGCCATGCGGCGGGCGGAGTTGCGGAAGCGGCGGGCGTTGGCCTCGGGACGGAAGACGGCGACCGAGCCGTCGGCCTGGCGGTAGGCCTTGAGGCCCTCGAAGATCTCCTGGCCGTAGTGGAGGACGTGGGTGGAGGGGTCGAGGGAGATCGGCCCGTACGGGACGAGCTGTGCCTCGTGCCAGCCGCGGCCCTCGGTCCACTTGATGGTCACCATGTGGTCGGTGAAGTGGCGGCCGAACCCGGGGTTGGCCAGGATCGCCTCGCGCTCGGCGGCGGAGAGCGGGCTGGCGGAGGGCTTGAGCTCGATCGTGGGCGTCGTCATGAGTGGGTGTCCTTCACCGGTTGTTGAGTGACGGGCCGCGCTCACGCCCGTACGGCCAGTGGCCAGTGCTAGGACGTCCGAGCATTCCCTCAATCCGCGGCTCCGCGTTCGATTATCGCGCGGGGGTGACGGTGGAAGGAATCGGGGTGAAGGCGACCCAGGGATCGATGGTGGCACCCGGCGGGGACATGGGGAAGCCGCCGGGTGCGGATGCGACCCGGCGGCTTCGACAAGAATCTCGCGAAAGAGAGATCGAGTGGCGCGGCGGGGTCAGCCGGCTACTCGTACGGCGAGCGCGTCGCCGATTTCCGCGGTGGAGCGGGCGGGCTTGCCGGTGCGCTCCGCGAGGTCGGCGGAGACGGCGTCCTCGATGCGGGTGGCCTGGGCGTCGTAGCCGAGGTGGCGCAGGAGGAGGGCGACGGACAGGACCGTGGCGGTGGGGTCGGCCTTGCCCTGGCCGGCGATGTCCGGGGCCGAGCCGTGCACGGGCTCGAACATCGAGGGGAACTCGCCGGAGGGGTTGATGTTCCCGCTCGCGGCGACGCCGATGCCGCCGGAGACGGCCGCGGCGAGGTCGGTGATGATGTCGCCGAAGAGGTTGTCGGTGACGATCACGTCGAAGCGCTCGGGCTGCGTGACCAGGTAGATGGTCGCCGCGTCCACGTGCATGTACTCGGTGGTGACGTCGGGGAACTCCGCGGCCACCTTGTTGAAGATGTTGGTCCACAGGTGACCCGCGAAGGTCAGCACGTTGTTCTTGTGGATCAGCGCCAGCTTCTTGCGCGGGCGGGCCTGGGCACGGGCGAAGGCGTCGCGGACCACGCGCTCCACACCGAAGGCCGTGTTGACGGAGACCTCGGTGGCGACCTCGTGCTCGGTGCCCTTGCGGATCGTGCCGCCGTTGCCGGTGTACGGGCCCTCGGTGCCCTCGCGGACGACGACGAAGTCGATCTGCGGCTCGCCCGCGAGCGGGGTGGCGACACCCGGCAGGAGCTTCGAGGGCCGCAGGTTGACGTGGTGGTCGAAGGCGAAGCGGAGCTTGAGCAGGAAGCCGCGCTCCAGGACGCCGGAGGGGACGCTCGGGTCACCGATGGCGCCGAGCAGGATGGCGTCGTGCTTCTTCAGGGCGTCGAGGTCGGCGTCGGTGAGGGTCTCACCGGTGGCGTGGTAACGCTGGGCGCCGAAGTCGTAGTCCTTGGTCTCCAGCTTCACATCCTGCGGAAGGACGGCGGAGAGGACCTTCAGGCCTTCGGCCACGACCTCCTGGCCGATGCCGTCACCGGGGATCACTGCGAGATTGATGCTGCGAGACATGTCGGCACCGTACTCCTTGTCCCATGGAATGACACGCGGTGTCCGCGATACGGACACCCGCGCGGGGGACGGCGTCAGTCCGTCAGCTCGCGTTCACCCGTACGTAGAGCGGGTGTTGGGCTGCGCTGGGAAGTTCACCCGCATGGAGACACCCGACTGCGGCATTCCGCATCAGCTCGCGCGCCGGATGAGCATGGCCGAGCAGTACGAGTACCTGCGCACCAAGCTGTCCCGGCGCCGCACGCTGGTGACGGCGGGCGCGGTGGCGGGCGGGCTGCTGACGGGCTGTTCGGGCAGCGGATCGCCGAGCACGACGCCGAGTACGGCCACGAGCCCCTCCGCGTCCCGGGTGCACGGTTCCGTCGTCGCCCCCTTCGGCCGGCATCTCGCCTTCGGCGCCGACCCGAAGACACAGATGCGGATCTCCTGGCAGGTGCCGCTCGCGGTGCGGCGGCCGTACCTCCGCGTGGGCCTGCGGCCCGACGACCTGAGCCGGAGCATCGAGGCCGAGGTGCGCGACCTGCACACGCCGGGGGTGACGGGGGTGCGGCCGGCACTCGACCAGTACTACCTGCACGCGGCCCTGGACGGACTGCGGCCGGGCACGACGTACTACTACGGCGTCGGCCACGACGGCTTCGACCCGGCCTCGCCGCAGCGGCGTGCGACGATCGGCTCGTTCCGTACGGCACCGGCGGCCCCCGAGCGGTTCGTGTTCACCGCCTTCGGTGACCAGGGGGTGAGCCGGGCGGCGGCCGCCAACGACCACGTCCTGCTGCGCCGGGACCCGGCCTTCCACCTCCACGCGGGCGACATCTGCTACGCCGACGTCAACGGCAAGGGCGAGAAGTCGGACGGCTACGACCCCGCCTTCTGGGACCTGTTCCTCAAGCAGAACGAGCCGGTGACGAGGTCGGTCCCGTGGATGGTGACGACCGGCAACCACGACATGGAGGCCTGGTACTCGCCGGAGGGCTACGGCGGGCAGCGGGCCCGCTGGTCCCTCCCGGACAACGGCTTCGACCCGCGCACGGCACCGGGCGTGTACGCGTTCACCTACGGCAACGTCGGCTTCGTCGCCCTGGACGCGAACGACGTCTCGTACGAGATCCCCGCCAACTTCGGCTACACGGACGGGAAGCAGACGGCGTGGCTGGACCGGAAGCTGGGTGAGCTGCGGGCGGCGAAGGACATCGACTTCATCGTCGTCTTCTTCCACCACTGCGCCTACTCGACCTCCACGCACGCCTCCGACGGGGGCGTACGCGCTCAGTGGCTGCCGCTGTTCGCCCGGCACCAGGTGGACCTGGTGATCAACGGGCACAACCACGTCTACGAGCGCACCGACGCCATCAAGAACGACGAGGTCGGCAGGCCGGTCCCGATCGGCGCCGCGACCGACCCGACTCGCGACGGGATCGTGTACGTCACGGCGGGCGGCGGCGGCAAGGACCTGTACGGCTTCCCCTCGGGCGTGAAGGAGAGCTACGAGGGGCACGTCACCGGCCGCGAGTCCGTCGAGACCTTCCAGTGGACGAAGTCGAAGCAGTCCAGGAAGGAGACCGTGGAGTGGTCGCGGGTGCGCTACCGGGGCTTCTCCTTCCTCTCGGTGGAGGCGGAGAGCGGGTCGGCCCCGAAGCTGAAGGTGTCGGCGCTCGCGTCGAGCGGTGAGCGCATCGACCATTTCGAGGTGCGGCGCGGAGCTTGAGGTCTCGCGCCGCACCTCGTTCGGGTGCGGCTCCCGGCTAATGGGTCACTGCCGGCTCACCGCCGCTGCTCAGTGGCCGGTCTCGCCGCCGTTGTCCCGGCGGTCGAGGGCGCGCTGGAGGGCGGCTGCGGCGTTCTTGCGGTCGGACTCGGTCGTACGGGAGAGGTGACGGACTCGACGGCGGACGGTCGTCTCGGCCATGGAAAATCGACTCCTTCTGGAAAAGGGGTTACGAGACGCCGGAAGGGGCGGGGAGCGGTGCCGCAGGGGTTGCCTGCACGGGGCCCGGCTCACGACCGCCATTCGCTTGGTCGAGCGAGACGTTCGGCTCCTACAAAGCTAAGCGAGGAACGCGCTCCTGTCTCCACAATTACTCGGACTTCCTACTATCTGAGACGGTGCAGGTCAGAGCACATCCCCGTCCCGCCAGTCGAAGACCAGCTCGTACGCCGGATCGAGCGGACCGGCGAGCGCGGGGCGGACGTACGTGCTGTCCTCCTCTTCCGGCAGATGGACGATCCCGTCGGGCCCGAGGGCGCAGACCCGGCCGGACCACAGCTGCCAGCCGCGAGCGGCGTACAGACGGGCGCCCTCGTCGCTCGCGGAGAGCGCGCCGAGGTCGTAGGCCCGCTCGACGATCCGCTCCAGTTCGCCCATCACCCGGCCGGCGAGTCCGGTGCGGCGCACGTCCGGTCGTACGGCCACGGCCTCGACGTATCCGACCCGCAGTTAGGGCCTGTCCGGCGGATCATGCCGCAGACGCGGGGCCTGGCACGCCCATCTGCCGCGTTGTCGTCGGTCGCCGACTCCCCCACTCTCGGCTTCGCTCGAGCGGGGGGACCCCCATCGCGTCGACTCCCTCCTCCGCCTTGCAGCTGGACGCACCAGACCCCGCTCACCGGCGCCTACCAGCCGCCGCCGATTTCCTGCGACCTGATCCGCCGGACAGGCCCCGCGCCCCCGGTACCGCACCCGGCGCATCACCACCGAGCCGTGGGCGGCGAGTCCGTGCCGGTCGTGGATCAGGGCGTGCATGCCGCCGAGGCCGTGGTCGAAGTCCTCGTCGGTGAAGTCGCCGTCGAAGGCGGTGTCCAGGAGGGCGCGGACGGCTTGCAGTTCGGCCCGGGTGAGGTCGGCGGTGTGGGCGGTGCGCAGGGTTCCGGTGGGGCTCGTCATCGGGCCAGTATCGGTACGCGACTCGCCCACCCGACTGATCCTCCGCGCGGCTTGCGACATCGGGTTGCCGGTAAAGGGAACCCTGACGTCATGAACGACAAGGCCAAAGCACTTCTCGAAGGCGGCCCGGAAGACCTCCCCGAACGGATCGTCCCGACCCCGCCCCCGGGAACGGACGTGAAGATCAAGCTCCGAGGTGGCTACGAGCACTTCAGGGCGACCGAGCGCGCCGCGGACACCCCGGAGGGCCGGCTGCCCGTGTACGAGTGGTGGGAGCGGACGGAGATCGCCGAGTAGCGGCGGCTCACCGCAGAGCGGCCGTCACCGCCGCCCGGAAGCCCTTCGGGTCCTCGACCCACGGCAGGTGCCCGGCCTCCGGCAGGATCACCCGCCGTACGCGCGGCAGGGCCCGCTCCAGCGAGTCGATCGCCGAGCGCGGGCGGATGTCCCGCTCACCGTCGACGATGAGCACGGGCAGGTCGAGGGCCTGGCAGGCGGCGTACAGCTCGGGTGTGCCCCACAGCCGTCTGCGTTCGGCGTTCAGCGCCTTGTTGCATTCGTGGTTGATCCCGAACCAGGGCTCGGCCATGCGCCCGGCGTGCTCCAGTGCTCGTTCGCGGTCCTCGAACTCGATGGACCACTGGAGGATCGCGCGCTCCCGGTCCTCCTCCTCATCGAGCTGCGGATGGTCCGTCAACTCCCGCCAGCGGGAGAGCCGATGGCGGTCCTCACCGAGCCGGTCGCGGAAGTTGGTCTTGAAGGCGGGATGCCAGTCGGCGTCCGGTGCCCGTGCCGCTCACGTAGACCAGCGCGTCGACCCGCTCCGGATGGGCCAGCGCATGGCTCAACGCCAGCTGCGCGCCCCAGGAATGGCCGAGCAGCACCATCCGATCCAGCCCGAAGTGCCGTCGTACGGCGTCCAGATCCGCCACGAACCGGTCGCTGGTCCACGGCCCCGCGCACGGCTGTGAGCGCCCGCAGCCGCGCTGGTCACAGCGGACCACCATGGCGTCGTCTTCGAGCATCGCGGCCACGTCCTCGAACATGTCCCACAGTCCGGGCCCGCCGTGGCACAGCACCAGCGGGGTGCCGCCCTCCCTGCCCGACCGGCTCGCCCACAGCCGTACGCCGTCGTCGGTGGTGATGGTCGTGGTCGTGGTCATAGGAGCAGTCTGCCGTGACGGACGCGCGAACGGGCCAGGTCGACGACCTGGCCCGTCCTGCTGTCCTGGATCCGGGGATCTCAGCCCATGTGCGGGTACGTGTAGTCGGTCGGCGGGACCAGCGTCTCCTTGATGGAGCGGGTCAGCGTCCAGCGCATCAGGTTCTGCGGGGCGCCGGCCTTGTCGTTGGTGCCGGAGGCGCGGCCGCCGCCGAAGGGCTGCTGGCCGACGACGGCGCCGGTCGACTTGTCGTTGATGTAGAAGTTGCCGGCCGCGTAGCGGAGCTTGTGCATCGTGTGGGCCGCCGCCGAGCGGTCGCCGGCGATGACCGAGCCGGTGAGCGCGTAGTCGGTCACCGACTCCATCTGCGTCAGCATCTCCTCGTACTTGTCGTCCTCGTAGACGTGCACGGCGAGGATCGGGCCGAAGTACTCGGTGGTGAAGACCTCGTTGGCCGGGTCGTCGCACTCGACGACGGTCGGGCGGACGAAGTAGCCGACCGAGTCGTCGTAGCTGCCGCCCGCGACGACCGTGCAGGACGGGTCGGACTTCGCGCGGTCGATCGCCGCCTTGTTCTTGGCGAAGGCGCGCTCGTCGATGACGGAGCCGATGAAGTTCGACAGGTCGGTGACGTCGCCCATCGCGATGCCGTCGACCTCGGCCGCGAACTCCTCCTTGAAGCCGGAGTTCCAGATCGACGCCGGGATGTACGCCCGGGAGGTCGCCGAACACTTCTGGCCCTGGTACTCGAAGGCGCCCCGGGTCAGCGCGGTCTTCAGCACGGCGGGGTCGGCGCTCGGGTGGGCGACGACGAAGTCCTTGCCGCCGGTCTCGCCGACCATCCGCGGGTACGTGCGGTACTTCTCGATGTTGTTGCCGACCGTCTTCCACAGGTACTGGAAGGTCTTGGTCGAGCCGGTGAAGTGGATGCCGGCGAGGTCGCGGTGCTCCAGGGCGACCTTGGAGACCTCGATGCCGTCACCGGTCAGCAGGTTGATGACGCCCTTGGGCAGGCCGGCCTCCTCCAGCAGCTGCATCAGCAGCACCGCGGCGTGCGTCTGGGTCGGGCTCGGCTTCCACACCACCACGTTGCCCATGAGCGCGGGCGCGGTCGGCAGGTTGCCCGCGATCGCCGTGAAGTTGAACGGCGTGATCGCGTAGACGAAGCCCTCCAGCGGGCGGTGGTCGAGGCGGTTCCAGACGCCCGGGGAGTTGGCAGGGGGCTGCTCGGCGAGCAGGTCACGGGCGTACTTGACGTTGAAGCGCCAGAAGTCGATCAGCTCGCAGGGGGTGTCGATCTCGGCCTGCTGAGCCGTCTTCGACTGACCCAGCATGGTGGAGGCGGCGAGCGTCTCGCGCCACGGGCCGGCCAGCAGGTCGGCGGCCCGCAGGAAGATCGCGGCGCGGTCGTCGAAGGACATCGCACGCCAGGCCGCCGAGACGGCGAGAGCCGCGTTGATCGCGTCCTGGGCGTCCTGCTGGGTGGCGTTGCCGTACGTGCCGAGACGGGACTTGTGGTTGTGCGGCTGTACGACGTCGAAGCGCTCGCCGCCGCCCATCCGCTTCTGGCCGCCGATGGTGCAGGGCAGGTCGATCGGGTTCTCGGCCAGTTCCTTGAGCTTGGCCTCCAGCCGGACGCGCTCGGGCGAGCCGGGGGCGTAGCCGTGCACCGGCTCGTTGACGGGGGTGGGGACCTGGGTCACAGCGTCCATGGGTTCCGTAACTCCTTAACTGAGCGGTGTTCTCGAGCGGTGTGCGGGCTCAGCCCTTTGTGATCATGCTTCGTGCGAAGAACCGCAGGTTGGCGGGCTTCTCCGCGAGCCGCCTCATGAAGTAGCCGTACCAGTCGGTGCCGAAGGCGGTGTACACGCGCATGCGGTGGCCCTCGGCGGCCAGCCGCAGGTGCTCGTCGCTCCTGATGCCGTACAGCATCTGGAACTCGTACTCGTCGAGCTTGCGCCCGGCGCGGTGGGCGAGTTCCTGGGCGATGGAGATCAGGCGCGGGTCGTGGGACCCGATCATCGGGTACCCCTCGCCGTCCATCAGGGTCTTCAGGATCCGGACGTACGCCTTGTCGATCTCGTGTTTGTGCTGGTGGGCGACCTCGGCGGGCTCGTTGTACGCCCCTTTCACCAACCGTACGCGGCTGCCGTCCGCGGCGAGGCGGCGGGCGTCGGCCTCGGTGCGGAAGAGGTAGGCCTGGATGACGCAGCCGGTCTCCGGGAAGTCCTTCCGCAGCTCCTCGTGGATGGCGAACATCGAGTCGAGGGTGGTGTGGTCCTCCGCGTCGAGGGTCACGGTCGTACCGATGGCGGCGGCGGCCTCGACGACCGGGCGGACGTTCTTGAACGCCAGCTCGTGGCCGTCCTCCAGCGCCTGGCCGAACATCGACAGCTTGACGGACATCTCGGCCCTGGCGCCCAGCTGCAGCGGCTCGAGCCGGTCGATGAGCTCCAGGTAGGCGTCCCGGGCGGTGGCGGCCTGCGCGGGGGTGGTGATGTCCTCGCCGACGACGTCCATCGTCAGCTCCAGGCCACGGGACGTCAGGTCCTGGATGATCGGCACGACGTCGTCGACGCTCTCGCCGGGGATGAAGCGGTTGACGACCTGCTTGGTCACAGGTGCCGCCGAGACGAGGCGTCGTATCCGGTCGCTGCGCGACGCGGCGAGAATCACGGGACCCAGCACGGGGCACCTCCACATGGCGAAATGGGCCGTAACCCGGGCGGGTGGCGCTTCGGGTACGGCACGGAGAACCACCGTGAAACCTAAGGATCCCTCCGATCGTCGGCCATCGACAGCTGTCACGCATCCGTGCCGCAGATCTCAGACAGATGTATGAAGGACGCGCGAAAATGCGGGAGAATGCCCGGGTGACGTCCGATTACAAAGACCCCTACAAGGACCACAAGGGCGACTACCAGGAGCTGGTCGACGAGATCTCCGAGCTGCTCGACGCACCGGCGACGCTGGAGAACCGGGACTTCGAGCTGATCGCTTTCGGCGCGTACGACAGCGAGGGCGAGCTCGACGCCTCCGCGCTGGACCCGGTCCGGACCCGCTCGATCCTCACCCGCCGCTCGACGGCCGCGGTCCGGACGTGGTTCGAGGGCTTCGGCATCACACGGGCGACGGGCCCGGTCCGGATCCCGCCCACCCCGGAGGCGGGGGTGTACCGCGGACGGATCTGTCTGCCCGTACGCCATCGGGGCGTCGTCCTCGGTTACGTCTGGCTGCTCGACTACGACCCCGGCCCCTCCGAGCGGCAGCTGGCGGCGGCGATGGAGGTGACGTCCCGCATCGGCGCGCTGCTCGCGGACGAGGCGCAGCACGGGGCGGACCTGACCCGGGAACTGCGGGCGGTCCTCACCGCGGACCCCGGCTGGCAGCGCGACATGGCGGTCGCCGAACTCCGCACGGCCCTCGGCACCCGCGCCGACACCCTGCACACGGTGGTGTGCGTGGCCCCCTGGCCCTCGGGCGACCCGGACGACGCCCCTTCGGTCCGTACGGTGCCGGGGGCGACGGCGCTGTGCACGGTGCCGTGGGGGGCGACCGGGCACGCCCTGGCCCTGCTGATGCGGCTGCGTTCGGCGGATGTGCTGACTCCGGCCACATCGGCGGCTGGGCGCCTGATGGAGCGGTCGGGGCCGGGTGGGGGTGAGGGCCCGAAGGCCGCGGCCGGTATCGCGGCCGCCCGCAAGGGGCTCGGGGAGCTGGGCGCCGCCTGGCGGGAGGCGTCGGCGGCGGCCCGGGCGGCCCTGGCGGAGCCGCACCTCGGCCCGATCGCCGACTGGGCGTCCATCGGCCCGTACCGCCTGCTGACCTCCCTGCCCCCGGAGGCGACCCACGACCCCGCCGTCCGCACGCTCCTCTCCCCCACCCACCGCGAACTCGCCCGCACCGCCGAGGTCTACCTCGACTGCGCGGGCCAGGCGGGCCGCACGGCCGCCGAGCTGGGCATCCACCGCCAGACCCTCTATTACCGCCTCTCCCGCGTCGAGCAGCTCACGGGGCTGGATCTGGACGACGGGGAGGACCGGCTGCTTTTGCACATGGCGTTGAAGGGGGCGCGACTGTAGGCGCTCCAGCCCGCCCAGTTGTTGAAAGCTTAAACTGCAATTGTTGAAAACGATTGTCATCGTGCTACCGTCAGCGCACCCACCCTTGACCGCCCCTTTACCCGGAGGGTCCCGTGCGCCTCCCCGCCCGCCGCCTGCTCCCCGCCACCGCCCTCACGGCCGCCTCCGCCCTGCTCACCGGCTGCTTCTCCGGTGCGGAGTCGGCCACGGACTCCGAAGGAGGCGGCAAGCGCGTACGCGTCGCGATGATGCAGCCCCCGCGCTCCGGGCTGTCCCCCCTGTCCGACGACGCGTTCAAGCTGTCGCGCTGGTCGACGGCGGAGACCCTGGTGAAGCTGAACGCCGACGGCGACGCCCAGCCGTCGCTCGCCACCAAGTGGACGCAGTCCGGCAGAAGCTGGACCTTCGAGATACGCGACGGCGTCACCTTCCACGACGGCACGAAGCTCGACGCCGAGTCGGTCGTACGGTCCCTCGCCAAGGCCGCCACCGCCGCCCCCAAGCCCCGCATCCTCGACGGCGTCGAGCTGACGGTGAAGGCCCAGGACGCCGACACCGTCGTCGTCACCACCGGCACCGAGGACCCCCTCGTCCCGCAGCGGCTCAGCTCGCCCCAGCTGTCGATCCTCGCCGAGAAGGCCTACACGGGGAAGACGGTCAACCCCGTCGGCGCCGGCACCGGCCCCTTCGAGCTCACCAAGGTCAACGGCACCTCCTCCGCCGCCCTCGACCGCTACGACGCCTACTGGGGCGGCAAGGCGAAGGCCCCCGGCATCGATGTCCGGTTCGTGCCGGACGGCACCGCCCGTGCCGCCGCCCTCCGCAGCGGCGAGGCCGACATCGTCGAGGCGGTGCCGGTCTCGCAGGCCGCGCTGCTGGAGGAGGACCTGATCACCGAGGTCCCGATGCCGCGCACCAACACCCTGTACCTCAACACCGAGAAGGGCGCCTTCAAGGACGCCTCGCTGCGGGCGGCGGCCCGGGAGGCC
The DNA here is from genome assembly GCF_030551255.1 of Streptomyces sp. NL15-2K. Taxonomy (GTDB): domain Bacteria; phylum Actinomycetota; class Actinomycetes; order Streptomycetales; family Streptomycetaceae; genus Streptomyces. The sequence goes on along the minus strand of NZ_CP130630.1, from coordinate 8,285,647 downwards.
ATCGACGCCAAGTCGATCGTCGAGGGCGTGTACGAGGGGCGCGCCGATGTGGCGGAAGGGCTGCTCGGGCCGGCGCTCCCCTGGGCGGCCGAGCTGCGCACGCCCGTCAAGCGGGCCGCGGCGAAGAAGGCGAACGGCCAGAGCATCACCATCGGCACCTTCACCGACCGCGCCGAACTGCCCGAGGTCGCGGCCGCGCTGCAACAGCAGCTCCAGAAGGCCGGCTTCAAGGTGAAGCTGGACGTCCGGGAGTACGCCAACATCGAATCCGACGCGCTGGCGGGCGAGTTCGACGCGTTCATCCTGTCCCGGGCCACCGTCCTCGACTCCGGCGACCCGGCCGCGTACCTCTACAGCGACTTCGCCTCCGACGGCTCCTTCAACATCTCCCAGTTGGCGGACCCCAATGTGGACAAGGCCCTCCAGAAGGCCGGCGGGACCAAGACCGGTGACCCGCGCCGGGCAGCCGTCATCGCGGCCGAGGCCGCCGTCCTCGCCACCGACGCCGCCGTGCCGATGCTCCACGAGCGCGTGATCCAGGGCGACGCCGCCTCGGTCGCCGACGCCGCCCACGACCCGCGCGAGCGGGAGCTGGTCACCGCCGACACCTACGTCAAGTGAAGCTCCGTACAGAGGGATCGGTGAGCGCCGCCGGAGCGACCCGGGCGCTGTGCCTGGTCACGGTCCTCGCCGCCGTCGGCCTCCTGCCCTGGCTCTCCGGCAAGGACCCCGCTCTGACGGTCCTGCGGGCCCGCTCCGCCGAGCAGGAGCCCACGAAGGAGGCCCTGGACGCCGTAAGAAGGGATCTGGGGCTGGACGCCGGTCCCCTTTCCCTGCTGGGGAATTGGGCCTCGGACCTGCTGCGCGGGGACCTCGGCACGTCCTGGGTCTCCGGCACCGACGTCCTGCCGTCCGTCGTCTCCGGGCTCCAGGTGTCGCTGGGGCTGATGGGTGCCGCCTTCGGCGTGGCCCTGCTGCTGGCGTGCGCGCTGGTCGCGCCGGTGCTGGTGCGGGGGCGCGCGTCGGCCGGGGCGTGGGCCGCGATGCTGGCGGCCGTGCCCGAGTTCCTGCTGGCCACGGTCGCGTTGCTGGTGTGCGGGGTGTGGCTGGGGTGGCTGCCGACCTCCGGCTGGGCGGGGCCCGAGTACATGGTTCTGCCCGCGCTCGCCCTCGGTGTTCCGGCGGGCGGGCTGCTCGGACGGCTGGTCGCGGACGCGCTGCCGGCCGTGCTGGACGAACGATGGGTGGAGCTGTGGCGGGGGGCCGGAGTCAGCCGTAGGAGCGTCTCGGCGGCCGCCCTGAAGCGCGTACTGCCGCCGCTGGTCCCGCAGTTCGGGATGGTCGCCGTCGGACTGACCGGTGGCGCGGTCCCGGTGGAGACGGTGTTCGCCGTGCCCGGCATCGGCCGTACGGCCCTCGGCGCCGCCAAGTCGCAGGACCTGCCCCTCCTCCAGGGCTGCGTCCTCGCGCTGCTGCTGCTCGGCCTGGTCACGGGCGCCGTGGCGGCCCTCGTACGGCGTCGGCTCCTGGGGCCCGCCCTGCGCGACGCCGGGCTCTCGCTCCCGCCCGTCCGCCCGGTCCGTACCCGCCCGGCGATCCCCTTCACACTGCTCACCGTGCTGGCCGGGGCCATCGGCTGGGGCCTGGCGCGCGACCCGTACGCGGTGGAAACGACGGCCCGCCTGGCCGCACCCTCCTGGTCGCACCCGCTCGGCACGGACGGCCTCGGCCGCGACGTGCTCGCCCGGCTCGGGCACGGCGCCGCCCCGACGGTCGGCACGGCGGCGGCCGTCTGCGCGCTGAGCCTGCTCGTCGCCCTGGTCCTGGGCTTCCTGCCCGGCGTCGCGGCCGGAGCGGCGGACATCGCCAACGCGCTGCCCCCGGTGATCGTCGGCATCCTGGTCGCGGCCACCGCCGGGCCCGGCACCGGCGGTGCGGCCCTCGCGGTCGCCCTGATCTCCTGGCCGCCCCTGGCCGCGCACGCGGCGGCGCTGGTGCAGGAGGTCCGGGCGTCCTCCTTCCTCACGGCCCAACGGGCCATCGGCGCACCACCGCTGTGGATCCTGACCAGGCATGTGCTCCCGTCGGTGGCGGCGCCCGTCGCCCGGCACGCCCTCCTGCGTCTGCCCGGCATCGCCCTCGCCCTGGCCTCCCTGGGCTTCCTCGGCCTGGGCGCCCAGCCGCCCGCCCCCGAGTGGGGCCTGCTGCTCGACGAGTCCCGCGCCTACGTGGAACGCGCCCCCTGGGCGGCCCTCGCCCCGGCGGTGGCACTGGCCCTGCTGGCCGGGCTGGCGGTGTCGGGAGCCGCGTACGCGCAGGGCCGGAAGGTCACGCGGGTCAGGAAGGCCGCTCAGGTCGGGAAGGAGTCCCCCGTTGGAGTCTGAGGTGCTGCTCTCGGTCCGCGATCTCCGCATCGCCTTCGACGGCGTCGAGGCCGTGCGCGGACTGTCCTTCGACGTCCGCCCGCGCGAAGTCCTCGCGATCGTCGGCGAGTCGGGCGCGGGCAAGTCCCTCACCGCCCGCGCACTGCTGGGCATGCTGCCGCGGGGCGCGACGACGACCGGGGACATCCGCCTCCTCGGTGATCCGGACCTGGCCGCCCAGCGCGGCCGCCGGATCGCCCTGGTCCCCCAGGACGCCCTGTCCGCCCTCTCCCCCGTCCACCCCGTCGGCGACCAGCTCGCCGCCGCCGTACGCTCGGTGGCCGGCGTGTCCCGCAAGGAGGCGCGGGCCCGGGCGGTGGCGGCGCTCGACCGCGTCGGCATCCCGGACGCCGTACGCAAGGCGCGGGCGTATCCGCACGAGTTCTCCGGCGGAATGCGGCAGCGGGCGGTCATCGCGATGGCGACGATCAACGAACCCGACGTCCTGGTCGCCGACGAGCCGACCACCGCCCTCGACGAGGAGCGCCGCGACCAGGTCCTGCGCGTCCTCGGCGAGCAGCGGGAGGCGGTCGGCGCCGCGCTCGTCCTGGTCACGCACGACCTGGACGTCGTACGGCGGCACGCGGACCGCGCACTCGTCATGTACGCCGGACGCCTGACCGAACTGGGGCCGGCGGAGGCGGTGTTGGCCCGCCCCCTGGCCCCCTACACGGCGGGCCTGCTGGCCTCGCTCCCGGAGCACGCGCGCGGCCGCCGCCTGCCCACCCTTCCGGGCACCCCGCCGGCCCCGGGCTCGCTCCCGGCGGGCTGCGCGTTCGCCCCGCGCTGCCCGCTCGCGGCGGACGCCTGCCACGAGGCCGAACCGGAGCCGCGGCAGGCGGACGAGCGGCTGGTGGCCTGCCATCGCTGGGAGGAAGTCCCGGATCCAGCCGTCGAGTTGTTCCAGGTGAGGCAGCCCGCATGAGTCACGCACTGCTCGACGTCCGCGACCTGGTCGTCCGCTACGGCCCGGTCACGGCGGTGGATCATGTCTCCTTCTCCCTGGAGCCCGGCGAGACCCTCGCCCTCAACGGCCCCTCCGGCTGCGGCAAGTCCTCCACCGCGTTCGCGGTCCTGCAACTGCGCCGCCCGGACGCGGGCGAAGTCCGCTTCGAGGGCAGGGAATTGACGGCCCTGACCGACCGCGAGCTCCGTCCTCTCCGCCCGCGCATGCAGCCCGTCTTCCAGGACCCCTACGGCTCCCTCAGTCCCCGGCACCGCATCCGCGACGCGGTGGCGGAACCGCTGAAGGTCCAGGGCCGCTGGAGCGCGGAAGAGGGCCCCGCCCGCGTGGCCGAACTCCTCGACCGCGTCGGCCTCGACCCGTCGTACGGCGACCGTCACCCGCACGAGCTCTCCGGCGGCCAGTGCCAACGCGCCGGAATCGCCCGTGCGTTGGCCTCCGACCCGCGCCTGCTGGTCCTCGACGAACCGGTGTCGGCCCTGGATCCGTCGGTGCGGGCCGGCGTGCTGAACCTGCTCGCCGACCTCCAGGACGAGCTGGGCCTCGGCTACCTGTTCATCTGCCACGACCGGGCGGTGGTACGGCACTTCGCGGACCGGGTGCTTCAGATGCGGGACGGGCGAGTCAGCTCTCCTTGACGCCCTCGATCACCTTCCGCAGCCCTTCCGCCAGCTGTTCGGCCTCGGGGGCGCTCTTCGGGTCGAAGGTCCACTGCGCCATCAGGCCCATCATCAGGGTCAGGTAGAAATAGCCGAGGGTGTCCACGGCCTCCTCCGGGACGTCTTCCTCACGCCCCCCGTGGAAGACCGTGACGATGCCGCGCGCCCCCTCCCGCTGGGCGCGCGCCAGATGCTCCCGCACCTCGGGCAGCTGGTCGCCCATGACCACGATCTCCATGCTGAGCCGCCACAGCGAACCTGGCTCTCGCATGGTGCCGATGATGTTCGACCACACCTCGGCGAACCGCTCGATCGAGCCGGGCTCCCCCCGGATCCCGTCGCTTCCGTCGAAGGCGTCGGAGATCCCCTCCACCATCTCGACGTACGCCTGCGCCAGCAACGCGTCCTTCGAGCCGTAGTGGTAGCCGATCGAGGCCAGGTTGGTCCCCGACTCCTTGACGATGTCGCGCGCGGTCGTGCGCGCGAACCCCTTCGCCAGCAGGCAGCGCTTGGCGCCTTCGAGCAGATCCTCACGGTGTCCCATGCGAGCCACCCTACTCCGATCCATACAACCGTCCTATACAGCTGACTTATACGACCGTCCTAGATAAGCGTTTAAGACGCCCGTACAGTCACCGCCATGACGAACTCGACGAGCCCTTCCACGGGCACCCGAGCCGGCCGCCGCGAATGGACCGCTCTCGGCGTGCTGATGCTTCCGCTGCTGCTGGTCTCGATGGACGTCTCCGTCCTCTACTTCGCCATCCCGGCGATCAGCGCGGACCTGGAGCCGAGCGGCACCCAGCAGCTGTGGATCTTCGACATCTACGGATTCGTGCTGGCCGGCCTGCTGATGACGATGGGATCGCTCGGCGACCGCATCGGCCGCCGCAGGCTGCTGCTGTTCGGTGCGGCCGCCTTCGGCGCGGCCTCCCTGCTCGCGGCGTACGCGAACAGCGCCGAGACCCTGATCGCGGCCCGCGCGATCCTCGGCATCGGCGGCGCGACCCTGATGCCGTCGACCATGGCGCTGATCCGCACCATGTTCACGGACCCCGAGCAGCGCGCGAAGGCGGTCGGCCTGTGGTCCGGCGTGATGACGGCCGGTATCGCGCTCGGCTCGGTGATGAGCGGCGTGCTCGTCGAGCACTTCTGGTGGGGCTCGGTCTTCCTGGTCAATCTGCCCGCGATGGTGCTGCTCCTGGCCGTAGGGCCGGCGCTGCTGCCCGAGGCCAGGAACCCCGAGCCCGGCCGCTTCGACCTGCTGAGCGTGCCTTTGTCGATGGCGGCGGTGCTGCCGGTGATCTACGGCCTGAAGGAGATCCCGTCCGAGGGCTGGAACGTGCGGTACGTGCTGTCGGTGACCGTGGGCCTGCTCTTCGCCGCGCTTTTCGTCCACCGCCAGCGCACGACCGCCTCCCCGCTGGTCTCGCCGGCGCTGTTCCGGGGCCACGGCTTCGCCCCGGCGCTCGGCCTCTATCTCGTCGCCGCCTTCGGGATGATCGGGTCGGCCTTCTTCACGACGCAGTACATCCAGTCGGTCCTCGACAAGAGCGCCCTGGAGGCCGCGCTGTGGAGCCTGCTGCCGTCGGTACCCATCGGCTTCGCGGGAGTGGTCGGATCCCAGCTCGTGCGGCGGGGCGTGCACCGGGCGCATGTCGTCGCCGGTGGCTTCCTGACCACGGCGGGCGGTTACGGGCTGCTGGTCCTCACGGACACGGACTCACTGTGGCTGCTGCTGGGCGCGTGCGCCGCCCTGGCCTGTGGGGCCGTCGTCGTGATGTCCCAGCTGGCCGACCTGGCCCTGGGCACGGCCCCGGTGGAGAAGGCGGGCTCGGCCTCGTCCCTGCTGGAGACCGCCGCCGAGTTCGGCGGCGCGCTGAGCATGGCGGTGCTCGGCGCCATCGGTACGGCGATCTACCGCCACGAGATGCCGCCGTCGGCCCCGACCGCGGCCGACGAGACGCTCGGGGGCGCGCTGGCCGTGGCCCGGCAGCTCCCGGACCGAGCGGGCGACGCCCTGGCGACAGCGGCCCGCGAGGCCTTCACCAGCGGCATGCACGCGGCGGCGATCGCGGGGGCGGCGCTGCTGGTGGGGGCGGCGGTGACGGCGGCGGTGAAGCTGCGGCGAGTGGAAGTGCGCGAGGAGAGGACTCCGGACGCGGAGAAGGTACCGGCATGACAAAAGCCGGGTGGGGCTGAGTCCCACCCGGCTTTTGCCGTGAAGCGAATTGCTGTGAAGCGAATTGCTGTGAAGCGTTTTGCTGTGAAGCGTCAGGCCAGGTTCACCGCGCGAGCGGACGTCGCCCCGATCTCCTCGGCGACCTCGGTGAGCACCCCGGCGGGCACCGTGTCGTCGACGGTCAGGACGGCCAGCGCCTCGCCCCCGGCGATCGCCCGCGACACCTGCATACCGGCGATGTTGATGCCGGCCTCGCCGAGGATACGGCCCACGGTGCCGACGACACCGGGACGGTCCTCGTACCGCAGGACGACCATGTGGTCGGCGAGCGCGAGATCGACGTCGTACTCGCCGACCGCGACGATCTTCTGGAGGTGCTTCGGGCCGGCCAGCGTGCCGGAGACCGACACCTCCTCGCCGCTGCTGAGCGTGCCACGCACGGTGACGACGTTGCGGTGTTCGGCGGACTCCGAGCTGGTGGTCAGCCGCACCTCGACGCCGCGCTCCTGCGCGAACAGCGGGGCGTTGACGTACGACACCGTCTCGTCGACGACGTCCTCGAAGACACCCTTGAGGGCGCTGAGCTCCAGCACCTTCACATCGTGCTGGGTGATCTCGCCGTAGACCTCGACGTCGAGGCGGACGGCGACCTCACCGGCGAGCGCGGTGAAGATCCGGCCGAGGCGCTCGGCGAGCGGCAGACCCGGCTTGACGTCCTCGGCGATGACACCGCCCTGGACGTTCACCGCGTCCGGGACCAGCTCACCGGCGAGCGCCAGGCGCACCGACTTGGCGACGGCGATACCGGCCTTCTCCTGGGCCTCGTCGGTCGAGGCACCGAGGTGCGGGGTGCTGACCACCTGGTCGAACTCGAACAGCGGCGAGTCCGTGCACGGCTCCTTCGCGTACACGTCGAGGCCGGCGCCGGCGACCCGGCCCTCCTTCAGCGCCGAGTACAGCGCCTCCTCGTCGACGATCCCACCGCGCGCGGCGTTGACGATCCGCACGCTCGGCTTGACCTTGCGCAGCGCCTCGTCGCCGATCAGACCGAGGGTCTCGGGGGTCTTGGGCAGGTGGACGGTGATGAAGTCGGAGACCTCCAGCAGCTCGTCCAGCGACAGCACCTTCACGCCCATCTGCGCGGCCCGGGCGGGCTGCACGTACGGGTCGTAGGCGACGACCTTCATGCCGAAGGCGGACATGCGCTGTGCGACGAGGGCGCCGATCCGCCCCAGACCCACGACGCCGAGGGTCTTCTCGGCGAGCTCGACGCCCGTGTACTTGCTCCGCTTCCACTCGCCGTTCTTCAGCGCGGCGTTGGCCTGCGGGATGTTGCGTGCGGTGGCGAGGAGGAGACCGCAGGCCAGCTCGGCGGCGGTCACGATGTTCGAGGTCGGCGCGTTGACGACCATGACGCCGGCCTTGGTGGCGGCGGAGACGTCGACGTTGTCCAGGCCGACGCCGGCTCGTGCGACGACCTTCAGCTTGCGGGCGGCGGCGATGGCCTCGGCGTCGACCTTGGTGGCCGAACGGATCAGGATCGCGTCGACCTCGGCGATGGCGGGGAGCAGTTCGGCCCGGTCGGCTCCGTTGCAGTGCCGGATCTCGAAGTCCGGCCCCAGGGCGTCGACGGTTGCGGGCGACAGCTCTTCAGCGATGAGTACGACTGGTTTCGAGCTCACGTGAGTCCTCACATGTCCAATGCGGACGGCCGTCCCGACGGCCGCATGCGGTGGAGGGGTGCTTTCCGCGTGGAAGACGCACGACGCTGTGGGCCTGACGCGTATCTAATACGGCAGTGTAGTGGCGTGGCAGGTGTCATCTCGCGCCTGTGCGGAAGGATCACCCGGACGAGAGAAGGTCCGGCCGCGGCACCGGGATCATCAGGCGCCGCAGCCGGACCTCGACCTCACGCTTCTTCGTCGTTGACCCAGCTCATGAGCTTGCGCAGCTCCTTGCCGGTGGTCTCCAGCAGGTGCTCGGAGTCCTGGGTCTTGTACTCGTTGTACTTCTTCAGACCGCCGTGGTACTCGTCCATCCAGGCCTGGGCGAAGGTGCCGTCCTGGATCTCGGCGAGGACCTTCTTCATCTCGGCCTTGGTGGCGTCCGTGATGATGCGCGGGCCGGTGACGTAGTCGCCCCACTCGGCGGTCTCGGAGATCGACCAGCGCATCTTCTCCAGGCCGCCCTCGTACATGAGGTCCACGATCAGCTTCAGCTCGTGCAGGCACTCGAAGTACGCGATCTCCGGCTGGTAGCCGGCCTCGGTCAGCGTCTCGAAGCCCGCCTTGACCAGCGCGGCCGTACCACCGCAGAGGACGGCCTGCTCACCGAACAGGTCGGTCTCGGTCTCCTCGGTGAAGGTCGTCTTGATGACGCCCGCGCGGGTGCCACCGATGCCCTTGGCGTACGACAGGGCCAGCGCGAAGGCGTTGCCGGTCGCGTCCTGCTCGACGGCCGCGATACACGGAACGCCGCGGCCCTCCTCGTACTGGCGGCGGACCAGGTGGCCCGGGCCCTTCGGGGCGACCATGCAGACGTCGACGCCGGCCGGGGGCTTGATGAAGCCGAAGCGGATGTTCAGGCCGTGGCCGAAGAACAGCGCGTCGCCGTCCTTCAGGTTGGGGGCGATGTGCTCCTCGTAGACCTGGGCCTGGATCGGGTCCGGGACGAGGATCATGATGACGTCGGCCTCGGCGGCGGCCTCCGCCGGCGTCACCACGCGCAGGCCCTGCTCCTCGGCCTTCGCCTTGGACTTCGAGCCCTCGTGCAGACCGACGCGCACGTCGACACCCGAGTCACGGAGCGACAGCGCGTGGGCGTGGCCCTGGCTGCCGTAACCGATGACCGCGACCTTGCGGCCCTGGATGATGGACAGGTCGGCGTCGGCGTCGTAGAACAGCTCGGCCACTTTGGGTTCTCTCCTTGTGTGCAGGTGTTGCGTCCCACCGTATGACGGCGGGCGGAAGGGAAGTCTCGGGGTCTCGTAATTCGGGCGGCCGGCCGCTGCCGACCGCCCGAACGGAGTCCTACGCCGACCGGTCCAGCGCGCGCAGCGACCGGTCCGTGATCGAACGCGCTCCGCGCCCGATCGCGATCGTGCCGGACTGGACCAGCTCCTTGATGCCGTACGGCTCCAGCATCTTGAGCATGGCCGACAGCTTGTCGCTGCTGCCGGTGGCCTCGATGGTGACGGCCTCCGGGGAGACGTCGACGGTCTTGGCGCGGAACAGCTGGACGATCTCGACGATCTGGGAGCGCGTCTCGTTGTCGGCGCGCACCTTCACCAGAACGAGTTCGCGCTGAACGGCCGAACCGGGTTCCAGCTCGACGATCTTCAGCACGTTGACGAGCTTGTTGAGCTGCTTGGTCACCTGCTCCAGCGGCAGGTCCTCCACTCCCACCACGATGGTGATGCGGGAGATGTCGGGGTGCTCGGTCACGCCGACGGCGAGCGAGTCGATGTTGAAGCCGCGGCGGGAGAACAGGGCGGCGATCCGGGCGAGGATGCCGGGCGTGTTCTCCACCAGGACGGAGAGCGTGTGCTTGGACATGTCTGGTCTTCCTCTTCGCTCTTCCTGGCTCAGTCGTCTTCGTTGTCGCCGAAGTCGGGGCGGACGTCCCGGGCGGCCATGATCTCGTCGTTGGAGGTGCCGGCGGCGACCATCGGCCAGACCATCGCGTCCTCGTGGACGATGAAGTCGACGACGACCGGGCGGTCGTTGATCGAGTTCGCCTCTTCGATGACCTTGTCGAGGTCGGCCGGGTCCTCGCAGCGGATCGCGTAGCAGCCCATGGCCTCCGACAGCTTCACGAAGTCGGGGACGCGGGTGCCGGCGCTCGGCTGCTTGCCGTCGGCCTCGGGGCCGGAGTGCAGCACCGTGTTGGAGTACCGCTGGTTGTAGAAGAGGGTCTGCCACTGGCGGACCATCCCGAGGGCGCCGTTGTTGATGATGGCGACCTTGATCGGGATGTTGTTCAGGGCGCAGGTGGTGAGTTCCTGGTTGGTCATCTGGAAGCAGCCGTCGCCGTCGATCGCCCAGACCGTCTGCGCGGGCGCGCCCGCCTTGGCGCCCATCGCGGCCGGGACCGCGTAGCCCATGGTTCCGGCGCCGCCCGAGTTCAGCCAGGTCGCGGGCTTGTCGTACTGGATGTAGTGCGCGGCCCACATCTGGTGCTGGCCCACGCCCGCGGCGAAGATCGTGCCGGCCGGGGCGAGCTGACCGATGCGCTCGATGACCTGCTGCGGGGACAGCGAGCCGTTGTCGGGCTGGTCGTAGCCCAGCGGGTACGTCTCGCGCCAGCGGTTGAGGTCCTTCCACCAGGCGCTGTAGTCGCCCTGGTGACCCTCGCTGTGCTCCTTCTGGACGGCTTGGACCAGGTCCGCGATGACCTCGCGGGCGTCACCCACGATCGGCACGTCGGCGGCGCGGTTCTTGCCGATCTCGGCCGGGTCGATGTCGGCGTGGACGATCTTGGCGTACGGGGCGAAGCTGTCCAGCTTGCCGGTGACGCGGTCGTCGAAGCGGGCTCCGAGGGCGACGATCAGGTCGGCCTTCTGCAGCGCGGTGACGGCGGTGACCGCACCGTGCATGCCCGGCATTCCCACGTGCAGCGGGTGGCTGTCGGGGAATGCGCCGAGCGCCATCAGGGTGGTGGTGACGGGCGCTCCGGTGAGTTCCGCGAGGACCTTCAGCTCGGCGGTGGCGTTGGCCTTCAGGACGCCGCCGCCGACGTACAGGACGGGCCGCTTGGCGGCGGTGATCAGCTTGGCGGCCTCGCGGATCTGCTTGGCGTGCGGCTTGGTCACCGGGCGGTAGCCGGGCAGGTCCATGACCGGCGGCCAGGAGAAGGTCGTCTTCGCCTGGAGGGCGTCCTTGGCGATGTCGACCAGGACCGGGCCGGGGCGGCCGGTGGAGGCGATGTGGAACGCCTGCGCGATCACCCGCGGGATGTCCTCGGCCTTGGTGACCAGGAAGTTGTGCTTGGTGATCGGCATGGTGATGCCGACGATGTCCGCCTCCTGGAAGGCGTCCGTACCGATCGACGCGGAGGCGACCTGGCCGGTGATCGCGACCAGCGGCACGGAGTCCATGTGGGCGTTGGCGATCGGCGTGACGAGGTTGGTCGCCCCGGGGCCGGACGTCGCCATGCAGACACCGACCTTGCCGGTGGCCAGGGCGTAGCCCTCGGCCGCGTGGCCCGCGCCCTGCTCGTGCCGGACCAGGACGTGGCGCACCTTGGTGGAGTCCATCAGCGGGTCGTACGCCGGGAGGATCGCGCCACCGGGAATGCCGAATACCGTCTCGGCGCCGACCTCCTCGAGAGAGCGGATGAGGGACTGCGCACCCGTGACGTGCTCGGGGGCGGACTGCTGTCCTCCGGATCGGGGCCGCGGCTGCGGGTGATGGGCCCCGGTGGCCTGCTCGGTCATCGGCATTCTCTTCTCGATGCTGTGGGTTCTGCAGAGAGGGTTTCGCGAAGTTTGTGCGGTGTACGACTGTTGTACGGCTGGTGCCTGTGCAACAAAAAACCCCTCGTGCCGTAAGGCAAGCGAGGGGAGCGCGCCGGGTGGGGTCGCTGGGAGTTCCGGGTCCGTCCGGACGTCACCAGCGTCAGCCGACGCGCTTTCCAAGTACGAGAATTCGGGTGCGCATGGCACAGACCCTCCCCCCGGCACGCACCACGTGTCAAGTGGGTGGGACGGGAGTCTCATTATGTGAGCGCAGCGTACTTCCACCTCCCAGTACGGCGGTCACCCCACTGGAGTACACCCCCGCGCCCTCGACGCCGACGCGCCCCTTCGGCTCTCTCAGCCCGCCCGCGAACGCGGGCTCGGCCGGTCCGTGCGGCACCGGATAGTGGCCGGAATTCAGCGCCCGACGCAGCCGGTACTCGTCCAGCGGCGCGGAGAACGCCATGCCCTGCCCGTGCGTGCAGCCCATCGCGCGCAGCGCCACGACCTGCTCCGGCAGGTCCACTCCGTCGGCCACGGACTGCAGCCCGAGGTCGGCGGCGATGCGCAGCAGCCCACTGGTGATCTTGTGCAGCCGCGCGGACTCGACGACGCCCTCGACCAGACCACGGTCGAGCTTCAGGACGTCGACGGGGAGCCTGCGCAGGGCCGTGATCGCCGCGTATCCGCTGCCGAAGCCGTCGAGCGCGATCCGGACGCCGACTCTGCGCAGCGCGCTCAGCCGGCGCTCCAGCTCGTCCAGAGATACCCGTGGGTCGGTGTCGGACAGCTCGATCACCAGCGCCCCGGACGGCAGCCCGTGCCGGGTCAGCAGGGCCTCGATGGAGCCGAGCGGCATCGAGCGGTCCAGCAGCCGACGGGCGCTCATCCGGACGGCCACGGGTACGGACAGCCCGGTAGCCGCGCGCTCGGCGGCCTGTTCCACGGCCTCCTCCAGGATCCAGCGGCCCAGCTCGGCGGTCTTGTCACTGTCCTCGGCCACACGCAGGAACTCCGCGGGCGTGAACAGCACCCCTTGTGAGGACCGCCAGCGCGCCTGGGCGGTGACCGACGCGATCCGGCCGTCCTCCAGGCACACCACCGGCTGGTGCAGCAGGGTGAACTCGCCGTCGTGCAGCGCGGCACGCAGGCGCGTGGCCAGCTCCGCCTTCCGTACGACGTCCTGCTGCATCTGGGGTGCGTACAACTCGACGCGTCCCTTGCCGCCCGCCTTGGCGCGGTACATGGCGAGGTCGGCGTTGCGCAGGATCTCGCCCGCGCCCAGGCCGGGCTCGGCGAAGGCGACGCCGATGGAGGCGTTGACGCGGACATCGTTGCCGTCGATGAGGTACGGCTGCGAGAGCGTGGTCCTGAGGCGGTCGGCGAGCTCCAGGATGTGACGTTCGCGGGCGGTGCGGTCGCGGGTGCCGTCTCCGACGATCAGGGCTGCGAACTCGTCGCCGCCCAGCCGGGAGGCGGTGTCCCCGTGCCGGACCGAGTCCTGGAGTCTGCGGGCGGCCTGGACGAGGAGCTCGTCCCCGGCCTGGTGGCCGATCGTGTCGTTGACGGCCTTGAAACCGTCGAGGTCGATGAAGAGGACGGCCGTACCCCGGTCGGAGGAGCGGCGGCCGGACAGGGCCTGCTGGACGCGCTTGGTGAACAGGGCGCGGTTGGGCAGGTCGGTCAGCGGGTCATGCTCGGCGTTGTGCTGGAGCTGCGCCTGCAGGCGCACTCTTTCGGTCACGTCCCGGCTGTTGAAGATGAGGCCGCCGTGGTGACGGTTGACGGTGGACTCCACGTTCAGCCAGCCGCCGTCGCCGGACCGGAAACGGCACTCGATGCGCGTGGTGGGTTCGTCGAGCGGGCTGGCGGCGAGGAAACGGCGCACCTCGTGCACCACGCAGCCCAGGTCCTCCGGGTGGATCAGACCGGCCAGTTCCGTGCCCACGAGTTCCTCCGCGGGGCGTCCGTACACCCCGGCGGCGGCCGGGGAGACGTAACGGAGGATGCCGTTGGGCGCGGCGATCATGATGACGTCGCTGGAGCCCTGTACCAGGGAGCGGAAGTGGTTCTCCTTCTGCGCCAGTTCCTGGGTGAGGGTGATGTTGTCGAGCAGCATGATGCCCTGGCGCACCACGAGGGCGAGCACGACCGTGCCGCCGGTGAGGAGCACCACGCGGTCGACGCTGCGGCCGCTGAGGACGTTGTAGAGGATCCCCAGGGTGCACACGGCGGCGGCGAGATAGGGCGTGAGGGCGGCGAGGGAGCCGGCGATGGGCCGGGCGGCCGGATACCGGCTGTGATCACCTCCCTGCGCGGGCTGCGCCGGGTGCGCGGACGGCGCGTGCGCGGACGGGTGGTGGTGGGAGCCGGTGCGCTGTCCGGGCAGGTGTTCGTGCACCACGCGCGTGTGCCCCTCGGTGCCGCGCCGGTCCCTGGGATGCCGGTCGGCCTGCGCCTGCCCGGGCCGCGGGGCGGCCCAGGGGGCGTACGCGAGCAGCAGGGAGCCGGCGAACCAGCCCGCGTCGAGCAGCTGGCCGGAGCGGTAGGTGTGGTGCAGCAGCGGCAAGGTGAACAGGGCGTCGCACATCACGGTCAGGGCGAGCGCGCCGATCGCGGTGTTCACCGCCGTACGGTTGACCGCCGAGCGCCTGAAGTGCAGGGCGAGCACCATGCTGACCAGGGCGATGTCGAGCAGCGGGTAGGCGAGCGACAGCGCGGTGTGCGACACGCTCGATCCCTCGGACTTCGCCGCCTGGGCGAGGGCGAGGCTCCAGGACAGCGTGAGCAGCGAGCCGCCGATCAGCCAGGCGTCCAGGCCGAGGCAGACCCAGCCCGCCTTCGTCACCGGGCGCTTGGCCAGCACCAGCAGTCCCACGATGGCGGGCGGCGCGAAGCACAGGAAGAACAGGTCGGCGTAGCCGGGGCTGGGGACGGGGCGTCCGAGGACGACCTCGTACCACCCCCAGACCACGTTGCCGAGGGACGCCATCGCCGAGGAGAGGCCGAACAGCAGCCAGGCGGGTCGAAAGCGGACGCGGCGGTCGCGCGCGTAGAGGAAGCAGGACACGGCGGCGGCGCCGGCCGCGGCGCTCAGCCCGAAGTCGCCCATGATCAGCGCGACTTGCTGCGAGCCCCAGCCGAGCGCGGAACCGACGGCGTATCCCGCGCACACCAGGGCCAGAACGAGTTGGGGGACCAGGCTCGACCCGCCGCCGGAGGCCGGCGGGCGGATCGGCGGCGCCCCCGGCGAAGGCTGTGCCCGCAGCGCTCCGTCGAGGGTGGTCGTGGAAGAAGGGGGCGAACTCACCGGTCCCTCCCGGTCCGCGCCGCCCCCGGGGCCCGCGGGTCCCGGAGGGCTGGGGGCGCATGCCTCCTGCGGCTGCTGTGCCTGCGGTGGTGGTGGCTGTTGTGGTGGTGATGGCTCTGAGGGTCGCCGGGACGGCCGTGGTGGCCGCCGTGGCCGGCGTGGTCACCGCGTCTGCGCGCGGCCGAGTGCCAGGGTCGCCGTCGGCGGCCCTGCCGCCGCGTCGGATCGTTCGTCCATAGGCCGTGCATCGCCCGTCGCCCCCCTCACAGTCTGAAATGTCCATCCCCGGCGCCGAACGGTCGCGGCGCAGCCCCTGTCGGGACGATACACCAGTCTCGTCACTCAGGGACATAGGTTCTCTACTCTCCGTGACGATCAACAGATATATGAGTACCCACCGCTTCCGGCGGATTGCGGACGGTACTCGAAACGGATTACGCGTCTGTCGCCCCGTCCGGTGCCGGGCCTGTTGCGCTCGTCGTAAGGATCACGTTCCGCAGCGGCTCCCGGTTCACGAAACGGTTCAACTGGTCCACCAGCAGTCGCTTGGCGCGGGGCAGGAACGCGGACGTGGGCCCTCCCACGTGCGGGCTGACGAGCACGCCCGGCGCCCGCCACAGAGGGTGCCCCGGGGGCAGCGGCTCGGGGTCGGTGACGTCGAGGGCGGCGGTGATGCGGCCGGTCTCCAGTTCCGCGAGCAGGGCCTTGGTGTCGACGACGGGCCCGCGGCCCACGTTGACCAGCAGCGCGCCGTCCTTCATGCGGGCGAGGAAGTCGGCGTTCACCAGGTGGCGGGTGGTCTCGGTGAGGGGGGTGACGAGGACGACGACGTCCGCCTCCGGCAGCAGGGAGGGCAGTTCGGTGAGTGGGTGCACCGGTCCGCGCGCCGTGGTGCGCGCGGAGCGCGCGACGCGCGCCACCCGCGCGGTCTCGAAGGGGACGAGCCGGTCCTCGATCGCCGCGCCGATCGACCCGTACCCCACGATGAGGACGCTCTTGTCGGCCAGCGCGGGCCGGAACCCGCCGCGCCACTCCCCCCGGTCCTGGGCGCGCACGAAGTCCGGTACGCCGCGCAGCGAGGCGAGGATCAGGGTGAGCGTGAGTTCGGCGGTGCTCGCCTCGTGCACCCCGCGCGCGTTGCACAACCGCACGCCGGGGGGCAGGTACTTCAGCCCCGACATCACGTTGTCCACGCCGGCCGACAGCGTCTGCACGACCTGTACGGAGCTCAGCCGGGGCACGGGTCGCAGTACGACCTCGACGGGCTTCATGTAGGGGACGACGTAGTACGCGCAGTCGGCCGGGTCCGCGGGGAAGTCCTCGGCGCCGTTCCAGAAGCGGTAGTTCGGCCCCTCGGGGAGCCCTTCGATCTCGTCCGGTGGGATGGGGAGCCACACGTCAACTGTCATGGTCAGGAGGCTATGTCAGGGACGCGGCACCGCAGAGGTTAGGTTGGGAGGCCTGGAGAGGGAGGGTCACGAGCAGGTGGAGCGCAGGACGATCGGCGCGGCGGCGCTCGCGGTGGGAGCCGTCGGACTCGGGTGCATGCCGATGAGCTGGGCGTACAGCGGATCACGGCAGCGCGGCGACGAGTCGCTCAGGGCGGTGCACCGGGCGCTGGACCTGGGCTCGACGCTCCTGGACACGGCCGACATGTACGGCCCCTTCACCAACGAGTTGCTACTGGGGCGGGTACTGAAGGAGCGCCGCCAGGACGCCTTCGTGTCGACCAAGGTCGGCCTGCTGGTGGGCGATCAGCACATCGTGGCCAACGGCCGCCCGGGCTACGTGAAGCGCGCCTGCGACGCGTCGCTGCGGCGCCTGCAGACCGATGTGATCGACCTCTACCAGCTCCACCGGGCGGACCCGGAGGTTCCGGTGGAGGAGACCTGGGGCGCGATGGCGGAGCTCGTCCGGGCCGGAAAGGTACGGGCGTTGGGGCTGTGCGCGATGGGCGCGCGGGGCGGCCGCCGGTCCGGGGCGCGGCTGCACGACGGGACGATCCGGCAGTTGCAGCGGGTGCAGCAGGTGTTCCCGGTGAGCGCGGTGCAGGCGGAGCTGTCGGTGTGGTCGCCGGAGGCGCGGGAGTCGCTGCTGCCCTGGTGCGAGGCGCGCGACATCGGCTTCCTGGCGGCGATGCCGCTCGGCAACGGCTACCTGACCGGCACCCTCACCCCCGGCGAGGGCTTCGAACCGGACGACGTACGCGCCCGCCACCCGCGCTTCACCGCCGAGATGATGGCCGCGAACCAGCCGATAGTGGCCGGCCTGCGCCGCATAGCCCGCCGCCACGGCGAGGACGTCACCCCGGCCCAGGTGGCCCTGGCCTGGGTGCTGGCGCAGGGCCGCCACGTGGTCCCGGTCCCGGGGACCAAGCAGGAGCGCTGGGCGACGGAGAACGCCCGCGCGGCGACGCTGCGCCTGACGGAACAGGACCTGGCGGAGGTGGCGGGGCTGCCGGGGGCGCAGGGGTCGTGGGAGTGACGGGCCCGGTCGGGGGCTCCCGTCGCGGGGTCCCTGGGGTGACGGGACGGGGTCGGTGCCGGGTGGTGGGGGTGACCGGGGGCGCGGGCACGGAATCCTGGACGCGACGGGCGACGCGGTCTCGGCGGAATCCCGGGTGTCACCGGTGGCGCAGGCGCGGGATTCCGCACATGACCAGCCGCACGAGCACGGCGGGACCGGGAGTCACCGGCCGCGCGGGCACGGGATCCCGGACGTGAGGGGCGACGCGGTCTTGGCGGAGGCCGGGAGTCACCGGCCGCGCGGGCACGGGATCCCGACCATGACCGCCCACGCCGACACGACGAGACCCAGGAGTGACCGACAGCGCAGGCGCCGAACCCCGGACGTGACGGGCGGCGCGGCTCGCATCTGATTGCGGTGATCGGGAACCTGTGAGGCGCGAGCGGTGTATGACAAGTAGAACCTGCCGCGAGACCGCCCGTCGAAGGGACCAAGATCGTGCAACATCGAGCTGTGTCGGCCCTGTTGGCCGCGGCCACGCTCCTGCTGACGGCCGGCTGCTCCTCCGACGGCGGAGGTGGGGGGTCGTCGGACGGCGGTGACGGCGCCACACCGAACCGTACGGCCTCCGGGGCGCCGACGCCCTCCGGGCAGGCCGGTGAGGCAGCAGCCCCCGCCAAGGGCTCGGTGAAGGTGGTCCGCACGGTCGCCGAGGACCTGAGCACCCCCTGGGGCCTCGCCCCGCTCCCGGACGGCGACCTGCTCGTCTCCTCCCGCGACGAGGCGACGATCACGCGGGTCGACGGGGAGTCGGGCAAGAAGACCGAGCTGGGCGAGGTGCCGGGGGTGTCACCGGCCGGCGAGGGCGGTCTGATGGGCCTCGCGCTGTCGCCCGACTACGCCTCGGACCGCATGGTCTACGCGTACTTCACCTCGGCCTCGGACAACCGCGTCGTCCGCATGCTGTACGACGAGCAGAAGCCGTCCGGCGAGCAGCTGGGCGCGCCCGACACGATCTTCAGGGGCATCCCCAAGGGCTTCATCCACAACGGCGGCCGGATCGCCTTCGGCCCGGACAAGATGCTGTACGCGGGCACGGGCGAGAGTGGTGAGAAGGGCCTGTCCCAGGACAGGGACTCCCTGGGCGGCAAGATCCTGCGCCTGACCCCGGAGGGCGACCCGGCTCCGGGCAACCCGTTCCCGGATTCCCCGGTCTACACCTACGGCCACCGCAATGTGCAGGGCCTGGCCTGGGACGGCAAACAGCGCCTGTTCGCCGCTGAGTTCGGCCAGGACACCTGGGACGAGTTGAACGCGATCAAGCCGGGCGACAACTACGGCTGGCCGGAAGCCGAGGGCAAGTCCAGCAACTCCGAGTACCACAACCCGATAGCCCAGTGGGGCACGGACGAGGCCTCCCCCAGCGGCATCGCCTATGCCGAGGGTTCCATCTGGATGGCGGGCCTGAGGGGCGAGCGGCTGTGGCGCATCCCCCTGAACGGCACGGCGGCCTCGGCGGATCCGCAGGCCTTCCTCCAGGGCGAGTACGGCCGCCTGCGCACAGTGGCGCCGGCCGGCGGCGACAAGCTGTGGCTGGTGACCAGCAACACGGACGGCCGGGGAGACCCACAGGACGGGGACGACCGGATTCTGGAGGTGCAGGTCAGCTAGCGCCGCCGCTCACTTCTGTGGGGAGTCTTCCTCGTCGGGGCCTTCCTCATCCAGGCCATCTTCGTCCAGGCCTTCTTCGTCCGGCTTCGGCGGCCGTACGACGACGATCCCGGACGCGAGATCTATCGGCCCGCGCCCGGGATCGCCGTCCCCGACGTCCTCCCGGGTCAGCTCAAGGCGCTTCTTCTCGTCACGGGTGTGTTTATGGCCGGGGGAGAACAGTTCCTCGAAGACGTTGAACATGGCTTCCTTCCCAGGCTGTGTGGCGACGGGTGCCCATGCGTCGTTGATCAGCGAGTGCCGGAGGCGGGTCACCGAGAGGTCATCCTCCGCGCCAGTCGGCCTTCTCCATCATCCCGCGCCCACCCACTCTTCCGCCGCCGGCGGAAACAACCCCAGCCGATGCGCCACCGCCGCCGCCTCTCCCCGCCCCGAGACGCCGAGCTTGCCCAGGATGTTGGAGACGTGGACGCTGGCGGTCTTGGGGGAGATGAAGAGTTCCTCGGCTATCTGGCGGTTGGTGCGGCCGGCGGAGACCAGGCGGAGGACATCGCGTTCCCGGCCGGTGAGGCCGAGGGCACGGGCCGGGTCGTCCGGGGTGGACGGGCGGGTCCCGGTCAGGGTGAGGCGAGCGCGCTGGGCGAGCCTGGCGACGGTTTCGGCGAGGGGACGTGCGCCGAGATGCTCGGCGACGGCGTGGGCGAGGCGGAGCAGTTCCGTGGCCCGGGCACGCTCGGGCTCGCCCCCGCCCGCCAGCAGGGACTCGGCCATCCGGTACCGGACGCGGGCGAGATCGTAGGGATGGTCCAAGTGTTCGAAGGCGGTGACGACCTCCGACCACAGCTCGGGGGTGTCCTGGCCCTCGGCGCGGCGGACCTCGGCGCGGACCCACTTCTCGACGGCGAGCCAGACGGGCGCGCCCGTGGTGAGCGTCTTGACGGCCACGAGGATGCGGTCGAGGGCGACGGCCCGGCCTTCCTCGGCAGTGGCCAGGTCGCGTGCGTCGGCCTCGGCGAGCGCGGCGGCCAGCAGGACCGACCAGCCGTAGCGCTGGGTGCCGGGCGGGAAGCCGGCGTCGAGGACCCGCTCCAGTTCGGCGCGGGCGTCGAGCAGGCGGCCCTCCCCCGCGGCCACGCCGATCACGATCCGGGCGAGGGGCAGCGCCTGCTGGGGCATGGGGTCGTGGGTGCCGTAGTGCGCCCGGGCGGTGGCCAGGTGGGCGGCGGCCCCGGCCACGTCACCCCGGACGAGGGCGAGGTTGGCCAGGCGCAGTGCGCCGGCGCCCTGGGGTTTGGCGCTGTGTCCCACCCGCAGCGCGGTCGCCGCGGCCTCGGCGGCGTCGTCCCAACGGCCCAGCGAGTACAGCGAGTCGCAGAGGTTGCCCCACATCCAGGCCTCGGAGTCCAGCTGACCGTACTTCCGGCTGTAGGCGATGCCGGCCTCGAGGATGGGCACGGCCTCCCGTGAGCGGCCGACGGCCTCGAGTTCCGACGGCAGGTTCACATGGGCGCGGCTGGCCACATAGGTCATGCCCTCCTCGACGGCCCGTTCCTTGACCTCGTACAGCTCGGCCAGCCCGGCGTCGACATCGCCCCCGTCGACCATGAGGCAGCCGAGGGTGAGGCGCGCGTTCAGTTCGATGTCGCGGGCGCCGACCATGCGGGCGTACTCCACCGCGCGTTCGGCCGCGGAGAAGGCGTCGGGGCCGGGTTCGTGCAGCATCGCCCAGTTGGCCACGGTGGAGAGCACCTCGGCGTGCACCTCGGACGGCGGCAGGCCGCGTACGAGGTCCTGCGCGGTGCCCAGTTCCTGCCAGCCGTCGCCCCGGGCCTGCGCCTGCACCAGCCGGGACCGCTGCACCCAGAACCAGGCGGCGCGCTGGGGGTCGTCCCCCTCGTCCTCCAGCAGCCGCAACGCCCGCTTGGTGATCTTCAGTGCGCGTTCGCGTTCCCCGCACAGCCGCCCGGCGACGGCGGCCTCGGCCATGAGGTCGAGGTAGCGCAGGGGTGTGGTCGCCGGGTCGCAGCCGCAGGCTGGGTAGACCTCGGTGTAGTCGACGGGGCGCAGCTCGGCCCGTATGTCCTCGGGGGCGGTGTCCCAGAGCTCCATCGCCCGTTCCAGGAGCCGGAGTTGTTCGGAGTAGGCGTGCCGGCGGCGGGCGGTGACGGAGGCGTCCAGGACGGCGGGCAGGGCCTTGGAGGCGTCGTGGGCGTGGTACCAGTAGCTGGCCAGGCGCATGACGCGCTCGTCGGCGGGGACGAGCGTGGGATCGGCTTCCAGCGCTTCGGCGTAGCGGCGGTTGAGGCGGGAGCGCTCGCCGGGCAGCAGATCGTCGCCGACGGCCTCGCGGACCAGGGAGTGGCGGAAGCGGTAGCCGTCGCCGCCGGGAGCGGCGAGGAGGATGTTGGCGTTCACGGCGGCCCGCAGCGCCTCGATGAGGTCGTCCTCGGCGAGCCCCGCGACGGCGGCCAGCAGCCGGTATCCGACGGTGGAGCCGCCCTCGGCGACGAGCCGGGCGACCCGCTGGGCGCTCTCCGGCAGCCCTTCGACACGGACCAGGAGGAGGTCGCGCAGGGAGTCGGTGAGGCCGACGCAGCCCCCTTCGTGGGCGGCGACGGCGAGTTCCTCGACGAAGAAGGCGTTGCCGTCGGAGCGCTCGAAGATCTCGTCGACCTGGGCTGGGTCGGGTTCCTGGGCGAGGATTCCGGCGATCTGGCGGCCGACCTCGGTGCGGTTGAAGCGGCTCAGTTCGAGGCGGCGGACGGTGCGCAGCCGGTCGAGTTCGGCGAGCAGGGGGCGCAGCGGGTGGCGGCGGTGGATGTCGTCGGAGCGGTAGGTGGCGAGGACGACGAGGCGGCCGGTGCGCAGGGTGCGGAAGAGGTAGGCGAGGAGGTGGCGGGTGGAGGCGTCGGCCCAGTGCAGGTCCTCCAGGGCGACGACGACGGTGCGGTCGGCGGCGACCCGCTCCAGCAGCCGTGCGGTGAGTTCGAAGAGGCGGGCCATGCCCTCCTCGTCGTGCCGGCCCACGCCCGCCTCGCCCAGCTCGGGCAGCAGCCGGGCCAGCTCCTCCTCCTGACCGGCGGCCGCGGCGGCGAATTCCTCGGGCAGTTCGCGGCGCAGGGCGCGCAGCGCGGTGGAGAAGGGAGCGAAGGGCAGTCCGTCGGCGCCGATCTCGACACAGCCGCCGAGCGCGACGACGGCGGCCCGGCGGCAGGCGGTGGTGGCGAACTCCTCGACGAGGCGGGTCTTGCCGACCCCGGCCTCACCGGCGAGCAGTAACGCCTGCGGCTCGCCCGCGCAGGCGCGGGCGAGCGCGTCGTTCAGCGCGTCCAACTCGTCGGTGCGGCCGACGAACACGGGACTGACGGACCTGGTCTCCACGATGCCGAGCATCGCACGCGGGTCCAACAGTGCGGCACCCGTTTTCCCGGGGAGGGCCGTCACCACGCGGGCGGGCAAGGCCGTACGGCCGCCCTCCCCGGCCCCGGCGCTCACGCAGCACGCGGGAACCGGTACCGACGTGGGCGACCGGTATGCACCTCGCCCTCGGCGGCGTGGCGGGCGGCCTCGCGGCGGGCGGCGCGACGGCCGCGGACGGCCTCGCGGGCCAGCCGCGCCTGCTCGGCACGGCGGATGAGGTCGGCGGAACGGAACTGGGAGAGCTCGTACTCGTACATGGCGTGTCCCCTTGGAGGAGGTCGGTTTCGGGCTTCGCTTTCTGCGATGCCTCAACCTTCGTCTCCAAGGTGGGTCCGCCACATCGGGAGAGTTCCGCATCTTCGGCGGCCGCTGGGGCCTTAGATGTGGGTGAGGGGCCTCAGGAGCTCCGTAAGGTGCTTACGGAGGCCCTAAGACCCCTCAGGAGGTGCGGTGCCTCAGCCCGCGGAGGGCAGTCCCAGCAGGGCGTCGGTGTACTTCAGGACGGCCAGGAGCAGGCCGATGACGCCGAGCGCGACACCGCCCCAGGCGACCGACTTGATCCAGGCGGCCTGCGACCTGCCGGGCGCGCCGAACGCGGGCCGGGCCAGGACGACGACGCCGACGATCACCGCGAGCAGTGCGAACAGGCCGCTCCACAGCGCGGTGGTCTGCCAGGCGTCGCCGTAGACCTCCTTGATCTGCGTGGCGACGTTCGCGGAGGACGAGGTCCGCAGCTGGCCGACGAGGGTCTCGCGGGCGGCGGCGACGGTGCCGATCCAGCCACCGGTGAGCGAGACTAGGCCCAGCCCGGCGGCGACGACGGCGCCCGCGCCCTGACCGACGGCGGAGGCGTCCGTCTCCTCGCCCTTGGTGACGACATCGACGGCCTCGGCCTCCGTGTCCTCGGCTCCCGTGTCCTCGGCCTCTGTCTCGGTCACCTCGCCGATCGCGCCGGCGTTCACCTTCTCCTCGTCGGTCGTGGTCTCGGCGCCCGTCTCGGCGCCGGTCTCGTCAGCTGTCTTGGTTCCCATGTTCCGCACCGTACGGATCCTGTCTGAGAGGTTGCTTAATGATCGTTGTGAGCCACACGCGCGCGTGTCGCGCGCCACTCCGGGGCGAGGACGGACCACACCTCGAGGTCGAGCCGTACCCCGTGATGGGGATAGCACTCCCGCCGCACGCCTTCTCTGGTCATCCCCAGGCGCCGGGCCACGTTCAGGCTTGCCTGGTTGCCTACGGCGGCGATCCACTCCACCCGGTGGATGCCGCGCTGCTCGATCGCGAAGTCGAGCAGCACCCGCATCGCTCGGGTGACCAGTCCACGTCCCGTGCCGGCCGGTTCCAGCCAGCAGCCGACCTCGCAGTTGGCGTTCTCCGCGTCGAAGTTCAGGAAGAGCACTCCGCCCACGAGCTTGCCGTCCAGCCACAGGCCGTGCAGGGAGGCGGTGTCGGCGGCGCGCAGGTCGGCGTACCGCTGGAGCATGTCCCGGGCGGAGGCCAGGTCCGTGGCCTTCTCGCCGAAGGGGATGAACCGGTTGATGAACTCCCGGCCGCGGTCCAGGTGCGCGAGGAACTCCTCGGCGTGCCACGGCTCCAGGGGCCGCAGTTCGGCGCCGTCGTCACCCAGGGATATCCCGTACATCCTGTTCTTCCCGCCCCTTCGCCAGGACGTCCGCCGCCTCGGCGTCCGTCGCGGCGGCCAGCCTCTCATGGGCGGCACGGCTCTCGGGCGCCTCGATGCTGATGCGGGGCATACGGCGGTCCAGCCAGCGCGGCAGCCACCAGTTGGCGCCGCCGAGCAGGTGCATGAGGGCCGGCACCAGCAGCGTACGGAGCACGAAGGCGTCGAGGGCGACGGCGGCGGCGAGCGCGATGCCGAACATGGCGATCACGCGGTCGCCGCTGAGCACGAAGGCGAGGAAGACGGAGATCATGATCACCGCGGCGGAGTTGATCACCCGACTGGTCTCGGCGAGGCCGACACGGACGGCCCGCCGGTTGTCGCCGGTCTCCAGCCACTCCTCGTACATCCGGCTGACCAGGAAGACCTGGTAGTCCATGGAGAGCCCGAACAGGACGGACACCATGATCACGGGGAGGAAGGGTTCGATGGGACCGGCGCGGCCCAGCCCGAGCAGCTCGCTCCCCCAGCCCCACTGGAAGATCGCGACGACGACACCGAAGGCGGCGGCGACGGCGGCGACGTTCATCGCGGCGGCCTTCAGCGGGATGCCGATGGACCGGAAGGCGAGCAGGAGCAGCAGGCAGCCCAGGCCGATGACGACGCCGACGAACACGGGCAGCTTGCCGACTATGACGTCGGCGAAGTCGTCGTAGCCGGCCGTCACCCCGCCGACCTGGACGTCGAGCGAGGTGCCGGCCTCGGCCCGCGGCAGCACCTCGGTGCGCAACCGGTCCACGAGGTCGCTGGTCCTGTGGGACTGCGGCGCCGACTCCGGGACGATCGAGAAGTACGCCGTGTCACCACCGGAGTTGTACGTCACCGGTGTCACCGACGCGACGCCCTCTATGGTGCGCAGGGTCGCGTCGAGGTTGTCGAGGGCGAGCTTGTCCTCGGCTCCGTCGACGTGCGTGACGAGGGTGAGCGGGCCGTTGACACCCGGCCCGAAACCGTCCGCGAGGAGGTCGTACGCCTGGCGCGTGGTCGCCGTCTCGGGGTCGTTGCCCTGGTCGGAGGTGCCCAGGCGAAGCCCCAGGGTGGGCAGGGCGAGGACGGTGATGACGACCAGGGCGAGCGCGCCGAGCAGCTTGGGGTGGCGCTCCACGAACACCGACCAGCGGGCGGCGAACCCGGTCGGCAGCTCGGGTTCGGGCCCGTGCTCCGCCAGCCTCCTGCGCTCACGCCGGCTGAGGGCGCGCATGCCGATGACAGACAGCAGGGCGGGCAGCAGAGTCACGGAGGCCGCGACCGTCAGGACGACGGTCAGCGAGGCTGCTATGGCGACGCCGTTGAGGAAGCCGAGCTGGAGGATCAGCATCCCCAGCAGGGCGATGCAAACGGTGGCACCCGCGAATACCACCGCGCGTCCGGTGGTGGCCACGGCGTTGGTGACCGCCTCGGTCACGGACAGCCCGCGTTTGAGACCCTTCCGGTGTCTGGTGACGATGAACAGCGCGTAGTCGATACCCACGCCGAGCCCGATCAGCATGCCGAGCATGGGCGCGAAGTCGGCGACGGTCATGGCGTGCCCGAGCAGCACGATCCCGGCGTACGCGGTGCCGACGCCGACCAGCGCGGTGGCGATGGGCAGCAGCGAGGCGGCGAGCGAGCCGAAGGCGAGGAACAGCACCACCGCCGCGACCGCCACGCCGACCACCTCGGCGAGGTGACCGCCGGACGACTCGGTGAGCCCTATGGCGCTGCCGCCCAGCTCCACCTGGAGCCCGTCGGTCTCGGCGCCCTTGGCGGCCCGGACCACGGCCCGCGCCTCGGACGCGTGGATGTCCTGGGCCGGATCGTCGAAGGTCACCGTGGCGTACGCCGTATGTCCGTCCTCACTGATCCGGCCGGCGCCCTGATCGTCGTACGGACCGGACACGGCGACCACGCCGGGCAGGGCCGCGATCCGGTCGAGGGTGCGGGTCATGGTCTGTTCCACGTCGGCGGCGCGGACCGTGCCGGACGTGGTGTGCCAGACGACGGTGTCGCTGTCGCCGCCGAGGCCCGGGAAGCCGTCCTGCAGCAGCTGCGTGGCGCGGCCGGACTCGGTGCCGGGGACCTTGTAGTCGTTCGAGTAGGCGGAGCCCGTGACGGCGGCACCCGCGGTCACCCCGCCGAGGGCGAGGAGCCACAGGACTACGACGACTAGACGTCGTCGGACACACCAACGCGCGAGGGCTGCCACGAACGTGCTCCCAGGATGACGATATGAGGATCTTTGACCGGGAACAGTCGTCCATGAAACTTCATGATGTGAACGGCCCGCAAAGAACGCATGAGCAATGCGAGGCCAACTCTCGCAGGCCTATGTGATCCTTTGAGCCGTTCGTGCGTTTATTCACAAGAGTGGGAGGCAGATCACAGGACAGTAACGGGGACTCTGTCACCTCAGTCGAACTGGTCACCCACGGCCATCACCATCGCCCCCGCGATCAGCAGCCACAGGGCACGCCTGGTCCGCCCCCGTGACCCGAGAACCGAGGCGAGCGCGCACACGGCGGCCCCCACGGCGTAGGCGGCGGGGACGAGGGTCGGTGCGGAACCGGTGAAGCGGAGCATCGACGCGGCCAGGCCCGCGAGGGCCAGCAGCGCCCCGGTTCCGGCCGCCGTCCAGCGGGCCCGCCGCGCTTCCCGCGCCGGATCCGCGAGGTCCTCCTGTATGTCCCCCTGGATCTGGGATGCCTCGGAATCTCCGCGTCCACTCATGGCGGGGGAGCGTAGCGCGTCCCGCCGAACAAATCGGATGCGGGACGGCAGCACGGCTGCTAGCTTCCCGGCGTCCGTCGTTCCCGGCACATCGCCGCCGACCGAAGCAGGTGCATTGTTTGAAGGTCCGACCGAGCTCCTACGCATCTCTTTCCCCTACGAAGGACTCAAGGAGCCCGTTCACCGATGTCAGACATCACACAAGGGACCTCGACTGACCGCCTCACCGAGCGTCTGACCCACCCCCGCCACCCGCGCAGCAACCGCTACGACGCCCGCTGGACCATCGAGAACCAGATGGGCCCGCACGCGCTGTGGCTGCTGGAGTGGCTGGCCCCCGCGCTCGGCCTGGAGGAGCTGCGCCCCGGCGCCCGCGTCCTCGACCTCGGCTGCGGCCGCGCCATGACGTCCGTGTTCCTCGCCAGGGAGTACGACGTCCAGGTGATCGCCGCCGACCTGTGGGTGAAGCCCGACGACAACGCCGCGCGCGTCGCGGAGGCCGGCGTCGCGGACCGCGTCCTGCCCGTGTTCACCGAGGCGCACGACCTGCCGTTCGGCGAGGGGAGCTTCGACGCGATCGTGTCCGTCGACGCGTACCAGTACTTCGGCACCGACGACCTGTACCTGCCCACGCTGACCCGGCTGCTGAAGCCGGGCGGGCGGATCGGGGTCGTCGTGCCCGCGCTGCGGGAGGAGCTGGAGGGCGACGAGCCGCCGGCGCACCTGAGGGAGTACTGGGAGAAGGATCCGGGCTTCTGGGCGTTCCACTCCCCCGCCTGGTGGCGGCGGCTGTGGACGCGCAGCGGGGCCGTGGAGGTCGAGACGGCCGACTGGCTGGAGGACGGCTGGCGCGACTGGCTGCTGTGGAGCGAGGTGTGCGCCGAGGAGAGCTCCAGCGAGTTCATGGCCGACATGGCCCGCTGGTCGGTCGACCTGATGCACGCCGACATGGAGCATGTGCTCGGCTTCGCACGGGTCGTGGGACGCCGTAAGTGACAGTGACGCCGTAAGTACAGTACGGCCCCGGAGACCATGCCTCCGGGGCCGTACCGCGGGTCTCAGCCCTCGCTGACGCCCAGCTTCTGCAGGATCAGCTCCTTGACGCGGGCCGCGTCCGCCTGGCCGCGCGTGGCCTTCATGACCGCGCCGACCAGGGCGCCGGCCGCGGCCACCTTGCCGCCGCGGATCTTGTCCGCGATGGCCGGGTTGCCGGCGATGGCCTCCTCGACGGCGGCGGTGAGCGCGCCCTCGTCGGAGACGACCTTCAGCCCGCGCTTGTCGACGACCTCGTCCGGGGTGCCTTCGCCCGCGAGGACGCCTTCGATGACCTGGCGGGCCAGCTTGTCGTTCAGATCGCCGGAGGCGACCAGCTTGGCCACCCGGGCGACCTGCTCCGGCGTGATCGCCAGCTCGTCCAGCGCCTTGCCCGACTCGTTGGCGCTGCGGGCCAGCTCGCCCATCCACCACTTGCGGGCGGAGGCCGCGTCGGCACCGGCGTCGATCGTGGCGACGATCGGCTCCAGCGCACCGGCGTTGAGGATCGCCTGCATGTCGACGGCGCTGACGCCCCACTCCTCGCGCAGCCGGTTGCGGCGGACCAGCGGCAGCTCCGGCAGCGCGGAGCGGATCTCCTCGACCCACTCGCGCGTGGGCGCCACCGGCACCAGGTCCGGCTCGGGGAAGTACCGGTAGTCCTCGGCCTCCTCCTTCACGCGGCCCGAGGTCGTCGACCCGGTGTCCTCGTGGAAGTGCCGGGTCTCCTGGACGATCGTCCCGCCACCGCTCAGTACGGCCGCGTGCCGCTGGATCTCGAAGCGGGCCGCGCGCTCCACGGACCGCAGCGAGTTGACGTTCTTCGTCTCGGAGCGGGTGCCGAACTTCTCGGTGCCGTTCGGGCGCAGCGACAGGTTCACGTCGCAGCGCATCTGGCCCATCTCCATCCGGGCCTCGGAGACGCCGAGTGCCTTGATGAGCTCGCGCAGCTCACGGACGTACGCCTTCGCCACCTCGGGAGCACGCTCGCCCGCGCCTTCGATCGGCTTGGTGACGATCTCGATGAGCGGGATGCCGGCGCGGTTGTAGTCGAGGAGCGAGTGCGAGGCGCCGTGGATACGACCCGTCGCGCCGCCGACGTGCGTCGACTTGCCGGTGTCCTCCTCCATGTGGGCGCGCTCGATCTCCACGCGGAAGGTCTCCCCGTCCTCCAGCTGCACGTCGAGGTAGCCGTTGAAGGCGATCGGCTCGTCGTACTGGGAGGTCTGGAAGTTCTTCGGCATGTCCGGATAGAAGTAGTTCTTCCGGGCGAAGCGGCACCACTCGGCGATCTCGCAGTTCAGGGCGAGACCGATCTTGATGGCGGACTCGACGCCGGTCGCGTTGACGACCGGGAGCGAGCCGGGCATGCCGAGGCAGGTGGGGCAGGTCTGGGTGTTCGGGTCGGCACCGAGCGCGGTCGAACAGCCGCAGAACATTTTGGTCTTGGTGCCGAGTTCGACATGGACCTCGAGGCCCATGACGGGGTCGTACGACGCCAGCGCGTCCTCGTACGACACCAGGTCGGTCGTGGTGGTCACGGTGAAACTTCCCTCTCAGCCCAGCAGGACGTCGTCGTCGCCCAGCCGCTTCAGCTCGCGGTACAGGATGGCGAGGCCGGTGACGATCGCGACGGCGGACACGGTGGCGTCGATCAGGACCAGCGTGTCCTTCTCGGCGCGGGCCTTCTTCAGCCGCTTGGCGACACCGATCGCGCCGAACGCGGTCCCGGCGATGGACAGGTACGTACCGGACTTGGACTTCTTGAAGCCCTTGGCCTTGGTCAGTGCGCTCACAGTGACGGAGCCTCCTCGATCAGCGGGTGGCCCCACCTTTCCACGAAGGCGGCCTCGACGGCGGCGCCTACCTTGTAAAGACGGTCGTCCTTCAGCGCCGGAGCGATGATCTGCAGGCCGACCGGGAGGTTGTCCTCCGGGGCGAGACCGCAGGGCAGCGACATGGCCGCGTTGCCCGCCAGGTTGGTCGGGATGGTGCACAGGTCGGCGAGGTACATCGCCATCGGGTCGTCGGCGCGCTCGCCGATCGGGAAGGCGGTGGTGGGCGTGGTCGGGGAGACGATCACATCCACCTGCTCGAAGGCCTTCTCGAAGTCGCGCGTGATGAGCGTGCGGACCTTCTGGGCGGAGCCGTAGTACGCGTCGTAGTAGCCGCTCGACAGCGCGTACGTGCCGAGCATGATGCGGCGCTTGACCTCCGGGCCGAAGCCCGCCGCACGGGTGAGAGAGGTGACCTCCTCGGCGGAGTGCGTGCCGTCGTCGCCGGTGCGCAGGCCGTAGCGCAGGCCGTCGAAGCGGGCGAGGTTGGAGGAGCACTCGGACGGGGCGATCAGGTAGTACGCCGACAGGGCCAGGTCGAAGGACGGGCAGTCCAGCTCGACGATCTCGGCGCCCAGTTCCTTCAGCAGGGCCACGGACTCGTCGAAGCGCTGGATGACGCCGGCCTGGTAGCCCTCGCCGCGGAACTGCTTGACGACGCCGACGCGCATGCCGTCGACGGAGCCGTTGCGGGCGGCCTCGACGACCGGCGGGACCGGGGCGTCGATGGAGGTGGAGTCGAGCGGGTCGTGCCCGGCGATGACCTCGTGGAGGAGGGCCGCGTCCAGGACCGTACGGGCGCAGGGGCCGCCCTGGTCGAGGGAGGACGAGAACGCCACCATGCCGTAGCGGGAGACGCCGCCGTACGTCGGCTTCACGCCGACCGTGCCGGTGACGGCGGCCGGCTGGCGGATGGAGCCGCCGGTGTCGGTGCCGATGGCGAGGGGCGCCTGGAAGGAGGCGAGCGCGGCGCTCGACCCGCCGCCGGAACCGCCGGGGATCTTGGTGAGGTCCCACGGGTTGCCGGTCGGGCCATAGGCGCTGTTCTCCGTCGACGACCCCATGGCGAACTCGTCCATGTTGGTCTTGCCGAGGATGACGACGTCGGCGGCCTTCAGCTTCTTGGTGACGGTCGCGTCGTACGGCGGGATCCAGCCCTCGAGGATCTTCGAACCGACGGTCGTCGGAACGCCCTCGGTGGTGAAGATGTCCTTGAGCGCGAGGGGAACGCCGGCCAGCGGCCCGAGCTTCTCCCCCTTGGCCCGCTTCTCGTCGACGGCACGGGCCTGGGCCAGGGCGCCCTCGCGGTCGACGTGCAGGAAGGCGTGCACCTTCTCGTCGACGGCCTCGATGCGGGCGAGGTGGGCCTCGGTGACCTCGACGGCCGTCAGCTCGCCGGAGGCGATCTTCGCGGCGGTCTCGGCGGCGGTGAGCTTAATGATGTCCGTCATGGTGGTCTTAGTCCTCCCCCAGGATCTGCGGCACCTTGAAACGCTGCTGCTCCTGGGCCGGGGCGCCGGAGAGCGCCTGCTCGGGGGTGAGCGACGGACGGACCTCGTCCGCGCGCATGACGTTCGTCAGCGGGAGCGGGTGCGAGGTCGGCGGTACGTCTTGGTCGGCGACCTCGCTGACGCGGGCGACCGCGCCGATGATGTCGTCGAGCTGACCGGCGAAGTGATCGAGCTCTTCGCCCTTCAGCTCCAGACGCGCCAGCCGGGCGAGGTGGGCGACCTCCTCGCGCGTGATGCCAGGCATGCAGCGATCCTCTGGGGGTGAGAGTGTGTGGTTTGGGGCCAATCCTATGGGGCGGGGGCGTGTGCCCGTGAAACGGTTTCTCGGGCAGCCTCATCCCTCGGTGTGGCGACCCCATGAGGTGACGTCAGACAGCCGCGTCGGCAGGTCCGCCCCGACCGCCGTCGGCGCCCGCGGCCGCCGACGGCGGCCAAGCCCGCAGGGGAGGGCGCCCTTTCAGCCGGGGTGAACGGACGGGCGGGTGGGAGAGCCACCGCGGAGAGTCACTCCGCGGCCGGCAGAGCCGCCCTCGGCCGCTGCGGCCGCTGCCAGCCCCGTGAGCCCCGCGCCCGCAGCCACGCCGTCGTCTCCTCCGGGGGCATCGCCGCCGCGACCAGCCAGCCCTGTACGGCGTCACAGCCCAGGTCGCGCAGGCGCTCCCAGGTCTCGTCGTCCTCGACGCCCTCGGCGACCACGAGGAGCCCGAGGGAGTGCGCCAGATCCACCGTGCAGCGGACGATCTCCGCGTCCTCGGTGTCGACGGCCAGCCGGGCCACGAACGAGCGGTCGATCTTCAGCTCGCTCACCGGCAGTCGCCGTAGATGCACCAGCGAGGAGTAGCCCGTGCCGAAGTCGTCCAGGGACATCTTCACGCCGTGGCCGGTCAGCCCGGCGAGGGTGTCGGCGGCGCGCTGCGGGTCCTCCAGGAGGACGTGTTCCGTTATCTCCAGCTGGAGCGCTCCCGCCGGGACGCCGTGGCGGGCGAGGCGGGCGGCGACGGAGCCCGCGAAGCCGGGGGTGTGCACGTCGCGTGGGGAGACATTGACCGCGACCGGGACGAACAGCCCCTGGGAGCGCCACTCGGCGACCTGGCCGAGGGCCGTCTCCAGGACGTACTCCGTGAGATGGGGCATCAGGCCGGACGACTCGGCGATGGCGATGAACTCGTCCGGCGGGACCTTGCCGCGCTCGGGATGCACCCAGCGGACCAGGGCCTCCAGGCCGGCCACCTGTCCGTCGAAGCGGACCTTGGGCTGGTAGTGCAGCTGGACCTCGTGCGCGTCCAGGGCCCGGCGCAGATCGCCGAGCAGTCCGAGCCGGTCCGGGGTGTTCGAGTCCCGCTTGGACTCGTAGACCTCGACGCCCGTACGGTCCCGCTTCGCCTGGTACATCGCGACGTCCGCCCGGCGCAGCATGCCCTCGGCGTCGAGGGCGTGGTCGGGGAAGACGGCGACTCCGGCGCTGGCCTCCAGCACGAGGGTGAGGCCGTCGAGGTCGAGCGGGGAGCTGAGGGCGGCGACGAGGCCGCGGGCGACCCGGGTCGCGGAGGTCGTGGAGTCGGCGACCGGCAGTAAGACGGCGAACTCGTCGCCGCCCAGCCGCGCCGCCTCCGCACCGCGCGGCAGCGCCAGTCGGAGCCGGTCGGCTATCTGCAGCAGCAGCCGGTCACCGGCCAGGTGCCCCAGCGTGTCGTTGACCGAGCGGAAACGGTCGAGGTCGATCAGCATCAGCGCGGAGCGGGCGCCGATGCGCTCGGCGTCGTCCAGGGCCGTCCAGATGCGCTCCAGCAGCCACTGGCGGTTGGGCAGCCCGGTCAGCGGATCGCGCAGTTGCTCCTCGGCCCGGGCCCTGGCTATCCGCAGGGTGGAGTCGAGGGCGATGAGGGGGATGGCGAACAGCGGCAGCAGGATGGGCTTGGCGATGGCGACCACGCAGACCAGCGGTGCGATGCCGAGCAGCGCGACCGCGACCAGGCCCTGTCTGACCAGGGCGGTGCGGGCGACCGTGGGCAGGCCGGAGCTCGGGGTGTGCAGATACCAGCCCAGGGCGCGGGTGACCGCGAGGTAGGCGACCGCGACCAGCACGACCTCGGGGGCGGTGTAGACCGTCCAGGTGTCGGGGTTCCAGGGGTGCTCGACGGACGGGAACCGGCCGAAGGCACCCAGCAGCAGGGCTCCTGCGCCGATGCCGAGGATGTCCACCGCGCCGTGCAGGAGGCCCTGTCGCCAGCGGTGGCGGCGGGCCACGCCGACCAGCAGGACGACGGTGAGGCTGACCATGCCGGCCGGCACCCCGCCGTAGAGCAGCAGGACGGCGAGGGTGAGGGCGGCGCCGGAGCCGGTGCCGCCCCACCAGCGAGCGCGGCCGAGCGCCACCAGGTGGCCGACGATGACGCCGGTCAGCAGGGCGAGCGACCAGCCCACGGTGCCGGACGGGAAGAGCGCGTGGCCGCCGGTGAAGGCCCGGTAGAACCCGGCGCCCAGGACGAAACCGGCCGCCGCGACGGTCACCGCCGGCAGGGCGGGCCAGGACAGGTGCCGTTCGGCCTCGGCTCCGGGCAGCCCGGAGGGGCGCTCGGCGGTGAGCTGCGGCGCGCCGAGGCCCTCGGCGGCCGTGTACTGTCCCGCGACGTACTGTCCCGCGGCGCGCCCCTCCGCGCCCGGACGCTCCGAAGGCCGCCCGGCCCGCCGGCTCTCCCGCCATGCGCCGACCACCCGGCGCAGGCGCAGCCGTGAGTCCGGGGCGGCGCTCTCGGTCGGTTCCATTCCCGTCCCTCTCACAGCCGGCGGTGCCCACGCCACGCGGCCCATACCCGACAACCCTTGGGCGGCGCCGCGTTGGAAAACTCTTCCCTTTTGTCCTTCAAGGGCCCTTCAAGAACAAAAGGGATGCCCCAACCGCAGCTGGGCACGGCAGGCGCACATCTCAACAGTAGGCCGCAGAAGGCTTCCACGGGCACTGGTCGTCGGCGGTTGCCCGAATGCGTCCCGGCCACCCATATGCATCTGGTATGCGCCGATCGGGTGGCCTTCAACCGCTACTCCTCGCTACTCCTCTGCCGGAAGCGCGACTTCGGCTGCCGCCTCCGGGCCCTGTTCCAACAGGACATTGAAGCCCTCCTCGTTCAGAACAGGCACCTTGAGCTGCATCGCCTTGTCGTACTTCGATCCAGGATTGTCACCCACAATGACGAAGGACGTCTTCTTCGAAACAGAACCGGTTACTTTCGCGCCACGGGTCTGCAACGCCTCCTTCGCCCCGTCGCGCGTGAAGTGTTCGAGCGTGCCGGTGACGACGACGGTCATCCCTTCGAGGGGGCGAGGGCCCTCATCCTCGCCGGAGCCCTCCTCCTCCATGCGGACGCCGGCAGCCTTCCACTTACGGAGGATCTCCTGATGCCAGTCCTCGGCAAACCACTCTTTGAGTGATTTCGCGATGATCGGGCCGACGCCGTCGGTGTTGGCCAGTTCCTCCTCCGAGGCCTGCTCGATGCGGTCGACCGAGCGGAACTCCCGGGCCAGGGCCTCGGCGGCGACCGGCCCGACGTGACGGATCGACAGGCCGGTGAGGATGCGGGCCAGCGGGCGCTGCTTGGCAGCTTGGATGTTCTCCAGCATGGCGAGCGCGTTCTTCTTCGGGTTGCCCTCCTGGTTGGCGAAGACCGTGGCGACCTTCTCCTCGCCGGTCTTCGGGTCCCGCTTGGGCAGGCCGCTGTCCTGGTCGAGGACGTACGCCTTGATGGGAAGCAGCTGTTCGATCGTGAGGTCGAACAGGTCGCCCTCATCCACCAGCGGAGGCTCCTCGGGCTCCAGCGGCTTGGTGAGGGCGGCCGCGGCGACGTACCCGAAGTGCTCGATGTCCAGCGACTTGCGGCCCGCGAGATAGAACAGGCGTTCGCGCAACTGGGCGGGGCAGGAGCGGGCGTTGGGGCAGCGCAGGTCGACGTCGCCCTCCTTCATCGGCCTCAGCGGCGTGCCGCACTCGGGGCACTCGCTCGGCATCACGAACTCGCGCTCGGTGCCGTCGCGCAGGTCGACGACCGGTCCGAGGATCTCCGGGATGACGTCACCGGCCTTGCGCAGCACCACGGTGTCGCCGATGAGGACACCCTTGGCCTTGACCACGTCCTGGTTGTGCAGGGTGGCGAACTCGACCTCCGAGCCGGCCACCGTCACCGGCTCCACCTGGGCGTACGGCGTGACCCGGCCCGTGCGGCCCACGCCCACGCGGATGTTGATGAGTTTGGTGTTGACCTCCTCGGGCGCGTACTTGTACGCGATCGCCCAGCGCGGGGCGCGGGAGGTGGAGCCCAGCCGTCCCTGGAGCGGGATCTCGTCGAGCTTGACGACCACGCCGTCGATCTCGTGCTCCACGGAGTGGCGGTTCTCGCCGTAGTACGCGATGAACTCCCGTACGCCGTCGAGGCCGTCGACCACCTTGTTGTGCCGGGAGGTGGGCAGGCCCCAGGCCTTCAGCAGGTCGTACCCCTGGGAGAGGCGGGTCATGCCGTCGAAGCCCCGCAGGGCGCCGATGCCGTGGACGACCATGTGCAGGGGGCGGGTGGCGGTGACACGCGGGTCCTTCTGGCGCAGCGAACCGGCCGCCGCGTTGCGCGGGTTGGCGAACGGCTTGTCGCCCGCCGCGACCAGGCGGGCGTTGAGCTCCTGGAACTTCTCCATCGGGAAGTAGACCTCGCCGCGGATCTCCACGAACTCCGGGATGCGGTCGCCCTTCAGACGGTCCGGGATCTCCGCGATCGTACGGACGTTGGGCGTGATGTCCTCGCCCGTACGGCCGTCGCCGCGGGTCGCCGCGCGTGTGAGACGGCCGTGCTCGTACGTGAGGTTGACGGCGAGGCCGTCGACCTTGAGCTCGCACAGCAGGTGGTAGTCGGGCGCGCCGACGTCCTTGGCGACGCGCTCGGCCCAGGCGGCCAGCTCCTCGTCGCTGAAGGCGTTGTCCAGCGAGAGCATGCGCTCGCGGTGCTGGACGGCCGTGAACTCCGTGGCGTACGCGCCCGCGACCTTCTGGGTCGGCGAGTCCGGCGTGCGCAGCTCGGGGTGCTCCTCCTCCAGCGCCTCCAGGGTGCGCAGGAGCTTGTCGAACTCCGCGTCGCTGATGACGGGAGCGTCCTTCACGTAGTACCGGAAGCGGTGCTCCTCGATCTGCTCAGCGAGCTGCGCGTGCTTCTCCCGTGCCTCGGCGGGCACCGTCGTCTCCGCTTGCTTTTCGCCGGCCACCGTGTCGTCCTCCCGTTACTCAGGGTTGTCCGCGAGGGATCTCGCCGCCCGGACGCAGTGGGCGAGGGCCTCGCGCGCGTACCCGGGGGAAGCCCCCGCGAGTCCGCACGACGGAGTGACCGTGACCGCGTCCGCGAGAAGCCCCGGATGCAGCCCCAGCCTGCGCCACAGCGTCCTGACACCCATGACGCTACCGGCAGGGTCTGACAATGGGCCGTCCGTGGTCGGCACGACACCGGTGAAGAGCCGGGTCCCGCCTTCCACCGCCTCGCCGATCGCGTCGTCGTCACGTTCGGTGAGGAGCGTGAAGTCGAAGGAGACGGCCGCCGCGCCCGCCCGGCGCAGCAGGGCGAACGGGACGTCCGGTGCGCACGAGTGGACCACGACCCGTGCGCCGCCGTGCACCCCGATGATGTCGCGGAGCGTGGCCTCGATGATCTGCCGGTCGACGGCGCGGTGGGTGCGGTAGCCGCTGGCGGTCTTCACATGGCCGCGCAGTACGGGGGTGAGGGACGGCTCGTCGAGCTGGAGCACGAGCTGAGCGCCGGGGATGCGGCGCTGTGTTTCGGCGAGGTGGAGCCGCAGGCCCTCGGTGAGGGAGGCGGCGAGGTCGCGGCAGGCGCCGGGGTCGGAGAGCGCGGCCTCGCCGTTCTTCAGCTCGAGGTTGGCCGCCAGCGTCCAGGGGCCCACCGCCTGGACCTTCAGCGGTCCCTCGTAGCCCTGGGTGAACTCCTCGAGTGCGTCGAGGTCCTCGCCGAGCCAGGAGCGGGCTCGCTTGGTGTCCCGGCCCGGGTGGTCGCCGATTCGCCAGCCGCTGGGCTCCACGCGCGCGTACAGCTCGACGAGCATGCCGGCCGTGCGCCCGATCATGTCCGCGCCGGGGCCGCGGGCGGGCAGCTCGGCGAGGAACGGGAAGTCCTCGAAGGTCCCCGTCACTGTCTTGGCGGCCTCGCGGGCGTTGCCTCCCGGGAGGGAGCCGATGCCGGTGGCGGGGCCGAAGCTGAAGGTTTCGTTCACGTGGGGAAGCCTACGTAGGTCGTCGGGGCGGTGTGCTGTGGTGCGGGCCTCGGTTTCTCGCCCCCGCCGCCCCTACCCGTCCCATCACCAGGGGCTCCGCCCCTTCGACCCCGCCAGGGGGCTCCTCCCCCTGGACCCCCATCGGCCTGAACGGCCTCGTCCTCAAACGCCGGACGGGCTGAACTGCGTAGGTCGGCGTCAGCGGCCGTCGGCGTCAGCGGCCCGGCGTACCGTCACGTCGTTGATCTCCGCGTCCCTCGGCAGGTCCAGGGCCGTCAGGATCGTCGTCGCCACCGACTCCGGGTCGATCCACTTCGACGGGTCGTACTCCTTGCCCTCCTGCTGGTGGACCTTGGCCTGCATGGGGCTCGCGGTGCGGCCGGGGTAGACGGAGGTGACGCGGATGCCGTTGCCGTGCTCCTCGTGCCGCAGGGAGTCCGCCAGGGCCTTCAGGCCGTGCTTCGACGCGGCGTACGCCGACCAGGCGGCGTGGGCGTTCAGGCCCGCGCCCGAGTTCACGAACACCACGTGGCCGCGGGCGGCGCGGAGCTGGGGCAGGAAGTGGCGGGTCAGCTCGGCGGGGGCGATGAGGTTGACGTTGAGCTGGTGGCGCCAGGACTTCGGGGTCAGCTCGCCGACCGGGCCGAGGTCGACCACGCCGGCGATGTGGAGGAGGGAGTCCACGCGGTCCGGGAGCGTCTGGTGCGAGAACGCCCAGGAGAGCCTGTCGGGGTCCGCCAGATCGCCCACCAGCGTCTTCGCGCCGGGGAACTGAGCCGCGAGCTCCTTCGCACGGCCCGCGTCGCGCGCGTGCAGCACGAGATCGTCCCCGCGCGCGTGCAGCCGGCGGGCCACGGCCGCCCCGATGCCCGAGCCCGCTCCGGTGATCACATGAGTAGCCATGCCCGCCATGCTCGCATCACACGGGGCCGCATCACACGCGCGTCATTCGACGCCCCGGCTCTCCTCCAGATACGCCAGCGCCCCCACCGGCTCCTCCGCGAAGAACACCAGGTCGGACAGCGGCCGGGGCAGGAAGCCCTCGTCCTCCATACGGCGGAACTGCTCCTTCAGGCCGTCGTAGAAGCCCGCGCTGTTGAGCAGCACCACCGGCTTGTCGGTGTGCCCGTGCTTCTTCAGCTCCAGGATCTCGGTGGCCTCGTCGAGGGTGCCGGTGCCGCCCACCATGATCACCACGGCGTCGGCGTTCTCCAGGAGCAGCTTCTTGCGCTCGGCCAGATCACGCGCGACGACCATCTCGTCCGCACCCTGCCGTGCCTTGGCCGCCAGGAAGTCCACGGAGACCCCGTACAGCCTGCCGCCCGCCTCCTGCACGCCGTCGGCGACCACCTTCATCAGCCCGACGTCGGACCCGCCCCAGACCAGTGTGTGGCCGCCCT
The DNA here is from genome assembly GCF_030551255.1 of Streptomyces sp. NL15-2K. Lineage (GTDB taxonomy): Bacteria > Actinomycetota > Actinomycetes > Streptomycetales > Streptomycetaceae > Streptomyces. The sequence goes on along the minus strand of NZ_CP130630.1, from coordinate 8,246,674 downwards.
TGCCGATCAGTTTCGCGAACTCCCGTGCGGGTCGGGTGTATCGCTCGTCGAGGTCGGCCGCGGAGAGGAAGACACAGATTCGCATGGAGTCACCGTACGCGGGAAGAACCGGCGGCCCGCGAGTGCTTTTCGGGTATGGCTGATGGACACACGATCACGATCGAACAGGGCACCCAGCGCGTACGGGCCGTCCATGGCGACCAGGTGCTGGCGGAGAGCGACCGCCCCCTCCTCCTGCGGGAGACGGGCTGTCCGGTGCGGTACTACATCCCCGCCGACGACGTACGACTGGACCTGCTGACCCCCTCCGACACGCACACGTACTGCCCGTTCAAGGGCACCGCGTCCTACTGGTCGCTGCCGGAGGCGGCGGACCTGGTGTGGGCGTATCCCGAGCCGAAGGCGGACGTGGCCGAGATCAAGGACCACTTCTGCTTCTACGAAGTCGAAGTGTCGTGAGCGATTAGCGGCGATCAGTTCGGTGCCATGCGGCAGTCTCCACAAGCATGGACAAGAACACCATTTCGCGCGACGGCACCCACATCGCGTATGAACGTACCGGACAGGGCCCAGCGGTCGTCCTCGTGAGCGGAGCGATGTCGACGGGCGCCACCATGGCGCCCCTCGCCGCGCATCTCTCGGACCGCTTCGACGTCATCGCCTACGACCGTCGCGGTCGCGGCGAGAGCGGCGACACGGCACCCTACGCGGTGGCCCGCGAGGTCGAGGACCTCGCGGCGCTCATCGACGCGGCAGGCGGCGAGGCGTCGCTGTACGGCATCTCGTCGGGCGGCGCGCTCGTCCTGCGAGCGGCGGCGAGCGGGCTGCCGGTCCGTCGGGTGGCGGTGTACGAGGTGCCGTTCGCCGTGTACGAAGGCGGCGCGGCAGAGCGCGCCGAGTACACGGAGCGCCTCGACGAGGCACTCGGGCACGGCCGGCGCGGGGACGCGGTCGAGCTGTTCCTCAGGCTCACCGGGCTGGCCGAGGAAATGATCCAGGGCGCCCGCCACTCCCCCATGTGGGCGGGCCTGGAGGCGATCGCTCCCAGTCTCGCCTACGACAACGCCGTGATGGGCGACGGTCTGGTGCCCTCGGAGCGGCTGGCCTCGATCACCGTGCCGGTGTTGTCCGTCGCGGGCGGTGCGAGCCCCGCCTGGATGCGCGAGGCCGCCCGGGCGGTGGCCGAAACGGCATCCCAGGGCACGTACCGGAGCCTGGAGGGCCAGACTCACACGGTGGATCCGAGCGTCCTCGCGCCGGTGCTGGCGGAGTTCTTCTCGTCGGCCGCACATCCCGGCCAAGAATTGAGGAATCCGAAACCCACTGGCCAGAAATAGTCACATAAGCTTCACCACCAACTCGCGCCTCCGGCGACGAGCCTCCTTGTCCCCCCGGCATTCCGGCTCGCCCGTGGAGAGCACCTCCCATGAACACCGCGCACACCCTGCCCGACGGCGGCAGACCGGCGATGCCCTCGCGCCGCCGCCGGGCCGATCCCCGCAAGGCTGTTTCCGGCCATGCGTATCCGGGGCTGCTGCCGGCGCCGCCCGACGACCAGGAGAAGGTCTCGTACGTCCGGCGGCACGTCTGGGTGCTGACCCTGTCGTCCGCCGTCGGGTTCGTGTGCCTGGTGATCAGTCAGGTGCGGGCGGCGGCGACCAGTGTGTGGATCTGGGCGTACGTCCCGCTCCTGCTGCTGTCCGTCGTGAGCTATCTGATCTCGCTCCGGCTGGACTCCTTCACCCCGAGTTTCGACCTGCGGGGGCACCGCCGCCTGGTCAGGGCGTGGCAGCCGGAGCGGTACCCGCACGTCGACGTCTTCCTGCCGGTGTGCGGCGAGCCCATCGAGGTCCTGCACAACACCTGGCTCCATGTGCGCACCCTGGCCGAGCACTACCCGGGGAAGGTCACCCCGATCGTGCTGGACGACTCCGACGACGCGGAGACCAGCTCGATGGCGGCCGACTTCGGCTTCCGGTACCTGGTGCGCCCCAACCGGGGATGGATGAAGAAGGCGGGCAACCTGCGCCACGGCTTCGAGCGCTCCTCGGGCGAGTTCATCCTCATCCTCGACGCCGACTTCGCACCCCGCCGGGACCTGCTGCACGAACTGCTGCCGTACATGGACCGCGAGCCGCGCACCGGGATCGTGCAGTCGCCGCAGTTCTTCCGGGTCCTGGACCAGCAGAACTGGATCGAGCGGGGGGCGGCGGCCGTGCAGGAGCTGTTCTACCGCAGCGTTCAGGTCTCCCGGCAGAAGAGCGACGGCTCGATCTGCGTCGGCTCCTGCGCGGTCTACCGGCGCGGCGCGCTGGCGGAGATCGGCGGCATGAGCCTGGTCGAGCACTCCGAGGACATGTACACCGGCTTCGAGTTGCGGGCCCTCGGCTGGGACCTGACCTACGTGCCGCTCGCGCTGTCCACCGGGGTGTGCCCGGACACCGTGGGCGCCTTCTACAGCCAGCAGTACCGCTGGTGCATGGCCTCGCTCGCCATGCTGAGCAGTGGGGACTTCTGGCGCACGAAGATGCGGTTCGTGAGCCGGCTGTGCTATCTGTCCGGATTCTTCTACTACATCGAGACCGGGCTGCTGACCTTCAGCGGCCCGCTCATCGCCCTGACGATCATGCTGGCGGCGCCCGAGCAGCTGAAGCTGGCGAACATCGGGTTGGTGCTGCCCAGTGTCATCTACCTGACCGTCGTCTACCCGATCTGGCACCGCAACCCCTACCGCCTGGAGGCCTGGGCCACCCGCATCCTGTACGGCTGGGCGCACGCCTTCGCCATCTGGGACACCCTGCGCCGCCGCCCGATGGGCTGGACGCCGACCGGAGCGGGCGGGGCCAAGGGCAGCAAGACCCGCCGCCTGTGGATCGGTCTGTGGGCCTGGAGCGGTGTGTCGGCCGTGGCCTGGATCGCGGTGGCGGTGTGGCGCATGAGCACCTCGCTCAGCCCGTCCGACTACGACCTGATGCTCGCCTCCGGCCTGTTCTACGGCGTCGCGGTCGCCCGCGCCCTCATCCAGCCGCGCGCCGAGACGGCCGCCGGATGACCGCCCCGCGCCGCCCGCGCGGCCCGCGCCGCCTGCTCCTCGCCCTCGTCGGCTGTCTGCTGGCCGCCACCGTCGGCGCCTGCGCACCGCCCGCCCCGCAGGTCTCTTCGGCCGCGGCGGCCCCGGAGGACAAGCAGACGCAGACGCAGCGCACCGAACCGCCCTACGACATACGCCCGCTGCTGCACCCGGACCACAAATACCTCGGTGTCGCCGTCAACGGCTCACCCCGCGCGACCGCGCCCCTGACCGCCTTCACCGAGAAGGCGGGGAAGCGGCCCGACCTGCGTGAGTACTACGCGAAATGGGGCGACCCGTTCCAGCCCGAGGTCAACCGAGCCGTGTGGGACAACGGCCAACTGCCCTTCCTGGTCTGGGAACCCTTCTCCCGTACGGTCGCACAGATCGCCGCCGGAAAGGACGATGCGTACATCCGTAAGTTCGCCGACGCCGTACGCGACTACAACCGGCCGCTCGCGCTGAGCTTCGGGCATGAGATGAACGGCGGCTGGTACCCCTGGGGCGGCCGGAAGACCAAGGCCGCCGACTTCGCGCGCGCGTGGCGGCACATCCACGACCTGTTCAGGGACGAGGGCGCCGCCGACGTCATCTGGGTATGGAGCCCGAACGTGATCAACCCGGTCCCGGACGTCCGGCTCAAGCCGTACTACCCGGGCGACGCCTACGTGGACTGGATCGGCGTCGTCGGCTACTACGCCCTGAGCGGCCCGACCTCCTTCCGCACCCTGTTCGGGCCGACCCTGACCGAGATCCGCCGCTTCAGCCGCAAACCGTTCATCGTCGCGGAGACCGGCGTGGAGGCCGGGGAGCGCAAGCCCGCCGAGATCACCGACCTGTTCGCGGGCGTCCGCGCGCGGGACGACGTACTGGGTCTGGTCTGGTTCAACCTCAAGAAGGAGGCCGACTGGCGCATCGACAGCGGCCCGTTGTCGCTGGCCGCGTTCCGCGAGGCGGCGGCCGACGACTCCTTCGGCTTCGACGTCCGGAAACCGTAGAGGGGCCGTAGATGGAGCAGGACACCACCACTCCGGACGGCCGACCGGTCGACGTGCCCGAAACGGAACGCGAGCCGGATCCCGATCCGGACCCCGGCTACGGGTTCCATCCGCCCGCGCGCGAGGCGAGCTGGTTCGGGAAGCCGCCCGACGCCACCATGCAGCTGCCTGTGGCGCGTCCGAAAGCCCGGTCCCGGGTCGCGGAGACGATGCAGCTGCGCGTGCTCCGGCTGACGTCCGCGGGCTATACGCTGCGCCCCGTCCCCGACTCCGGCTGGTCCGCCGCCGCGAGCTCCCGCCGGGTGTGGGTCAGCCGGCTCGTCCTGCTCGGCCTGCTGCTGGTGCAGACCGCGTTGTCGCTGCGCCTGCAGAACACGGCCTTCGAAGACGAGGCCCTCTACCTGTTCGCCGGTCACGCCGAGCTCGGTCACCTGCTCTACGGGACGAAGCTCTACGGCGGCTTCGACAGCTACTTCTCCGGTGCGCCCGTTCTCTACCCCGTCCTGGCGGCCGCCGTCGACTCCGTGTTCGGGCTGACCGGGGCCCGCGCGCTGAGCCTCGTCTGCATGCTGGGCTGCACGTCCCTGCTGTACGCGATGACGCGTCGGCTGTTCAACGAGCGCGCGGGACTGTGCGCGGCCGGCGTCTTCGCCATCGCCCAGTCCACGGCATTCATGGGCAACTTCGCCACGTATGACGCCCTCGCCCTGTTCCTGCTGGCCCTGGCCGCCTGGATCGTCGTCCGCACCGCGGGTTCGCACCCGCTGCTCACGCTGCTCGCCGCGCCGGTCGCCGCGCTCGCCGTGGCGGTCAAGTACGCCTCCGCCCTGTATGTGCCCACCCTCGTGCTGCTCGGTGTACTGACCGCCTACCAACGGCGCGGTCTGCCCCGGGCGTTGGTGCGCGGCGCACTGCTGGCCCTGACCACCGCGGGGCTGCTGGGCGCCGGGCTGTACGCCTCCGGGTACCTGTCGGCGATCCAGTCCACCACCACGGCCCGCGCCGTGGGCACCACGCCCGCCTGGCAGATCCTGCGCGACTGCGCCCGCTGGGGCGGCCTCGCCGTCGCCGTGGCCTGCCTGGGGACGGTCTCGTACGTCCGCAGCGGCCGCATGAGCGAGATGCCCGGCTGGCGCGGGTCGCTGCCGGGGGCCCGCTGGCGAGCCGCGCTCGGCCTGGTGCTGGTCGGCACGGCCCTGCTCGCGCCCGCCTACCAGCTGCACCTGCACACCGAGGTCTCGCTGCACAAGCACATCGGCTACGGGCTGTTCTTCGCCGCGCCGCTCGCCGGGGTCGGCGTCACCCGCCTGATGGGCCCGCACTTCAAGTACCCGCAGTGGGCGATCTTCCTGGGCGTGCTGCTGCTCTCCAGCGGCATGTCACAGGCCTACGCCAACTATCACACGTGGCCGGACTCCAGCGCTCTGGTGTCAGCCCTGCGCCCCTACGTCAACGCGCACGGCCGCTACCTCGCCGACACCTACGAGGTGCCGGTCTACGAGCTGGGGCGGGACACCTCGTACCGCCAGTGGAACTCCACCTACACGATCGACTACACGACCCGTTCCGGGCGCCACCTGACCGGCGCGGCCGGCTTCCGGGCCGCGGTGGCCGAGCGGCATTTCACGCTCATCGTGCTCGACCGCGGAAACCCGACCGGCGCGAGCGTCCTCGTCCGCGACGCCCTGGTCCACTCCTCCGGCTACCGCCTCATCGGCACGGTTCCCTATGCCACGGCCGGGGGCACCAGCCGGTTCGAGCTGTGGGCACCGGAGGGCAGCGGGTCGTAGGTTCCTGGGACAACTCCGGGACGTGAGGGCTCGGCATGAGAGCTGTCGACCGGCTCTTACACGGCCCCGCGCCACAGCTCGGGCTCCGCCTGCGCGAATCGGTGTTCCAGCTCTTCGAGGTCTTCGAGTACCAGCCTCATCCGGCGTCGGAACGCCGCCCCGTGAGCGGAGACCGTCAGGTGCGTCAGCTCATGGACGAGGACCAGGTCCACCAGGGCGGGAGGCAGTTGCATCAGCGCCCAGTGCGCGGAGATGCCGCCGTCCGGCTCGCAGGACCCCCAGCGTTCCCCGAGGTCCCGCACGGTGATCTGTCCGGGAGTGACCCCGGCCCGCGCGGCCAGGGGCGCGGCACGCGCGGTCATCCACCGGCCACCCCGTGCCGTGTACCAGTCCGCGATCAGCCCCGCTCCCTCCGGCGGAGAGCCGCACTGAGGAAGTTCCAGCCAACCCTGGTGCAGCCTCACTCGCGCGCCCGACTCGGCGGGGACGACCTTGAGCCGGTGCCGCCGACCGAGATAGGCGAAGCTCGCCCCGCTGACCAGTTCCTTGACGGGCTCTCCTCCGCGGCGCATGCGGCGCTCGACCTCGCCCGCGATACGGGGCAGCCGCGAGCGCACCGCGTCGGCGACGGCCTGCGGATCGGCGTCCGGGGGCACCGCGAAGAGTACGGTCCCGTCCTCGCGGATCTCGATCCCGAGTGTCCTGCGGCGCGGTCTCTCGACGACCCGCCACGTCCACTGTCCCGGCAGGGGCAGTGACGCGAGGGCGGACTGGACGAGGACGCTCACCCGCCATTCGTACCATCCGCCACTGACAGGCCCCGCCACCGCCGTGCCGGTCTCACGGGCGCGGCCGTGCCTGGTAGCGCCGGAAGTCGTCGCGTCGCTCCACCGCGAGTTCCAGGAGCCCGGCCGCCATGTCCGCGGTGTCGTCCCAGTCCATGTGGAGATGGCCGGCCACCTTGAAACGCAGTTCCTTGCGGGCCTCGATGCGTGCCTCGGTCTGTGTCACGAAGTGCTGCGGACGCACCATGACCGCTATGTCCTCCGTGATCAAGCAGGCCACCTCGTGGAGATCGACGCCGTCAGGCAGGGGAGCCGCCCCCGCCTGCTCCAGCTCTCGCACCAGCGCCCGGTACACCGGCCGTTCGGTGAGCGGGTCGAGGTGCGGCCCCGTCTCCTCGGGCTCCGCGACGATCTCGCCGCGGAGCCGTGCCAGGTCGTCCGCGGCCTGCTCGAAGTCCTGGCGCATCCGCTGGACGATCTCCTCCAGGCGGGTGCTGAACAGCTCGTAGCGGGCGCGGTCCGTGCCGATCTTCGCCGTGATGTGGGTGCGCAGCCGACTGACCATGTACCTGGTTCTGGCGCGGGCGTCGGGGTTGGCGTCGACGCGTTCCATGAAGTCGGGCGCGGTCAGTTCCACGGGCGGGACGCGCAGCTCCACTCCGGTGGCCCGGATGTGGTCGGCGATGAGCCGGCGTACCTTCGCCGCGTACCGGCGGGGGCTGAACTCGTCGCGTCCGTCCAGGTAGCGCTGCCGCGCCAGGTACTGCACCTCGCCGAGGTTGCCTGCCAGCTGCTCGTAGGTGAGGGCGTAGGGGCGGGGCAGGACGGCGCCGAGGGCCGTGAGGAAGTCCCGCGCCAGTTCGTCGAACTCGCCCCGTACGAGCGGGTCGGCGAGGGCGTCGAGCAGTGCCTCGCGGCGCTGTTCGTCGGCCAGGGTGAGGATGCCGTGCCGATCGAAGGCGGCGAGGTTCTGGTTCCGGACGAAGCCGGCGACACGGTCGTGCAGGTCGGACAGGAGCCGGTCCGCGGCGGCGTCGGCCTGGAGCAGCAGGCCCTCACCCGTGGGCGGTGTGCCCTTGAAGTCGCTTCGCAGGTGGTCGACGGAGACGTTGTCGTAGCCGTAGACCTCGCGCAGGTGGTGCTGTTCGTAGGCGTGCAGGGACCGTGCGAGTTCGTCGCCGATGCCGATGTAGTCGACGACCGTGCCCCACCTCTTGCGCGGGTACGGTCGGTTGGTGCGGGCCACGGCCTGGAGCAGCCCCACGCCGGACAGGCCGCAGTCCAGGTACAGGACCTGCTCCACGGGCGCGTCGAAGCCGGTGAGGAGCATGGACTGGACGACGAGAAAGGCGAATGGCTCCCCGGTCTCCTCCCCGCTCTCGTCGTCCTCCGCCTCTTGCGCGGGCGGCTGCCCGGTCTGGAACACGTCGGTCACGGGCAGGCCAGTGGGGCGCCCCGGGCCGTGCGGGTCAACGTCCCAGGAGGGGTCGAGGGCGGCGGCCAGCGGGTCACCGAGTCCCGCCTTGAAGCGTTCGATGTACGCGTCCTGCTTGGACTTCAGCGTCCAGTCCCGCCACTCCTCCGGGTCCTTCTGGCCCTCTCCGTGGATGACGACCGCCGCGTCGATGGAGGCGAGGACATCGCGGTGCGGCAGGACGGTGAGGAGTTTGCGCAGGTCGGCGTCGGCTCCGAGGGCCGCCGTCGGGTCGTGGGCGATCGCCGGGTCAAGTGCGTCGAGCTGCGCGAGCAGCCTGTCCCGGGCGTCGATCAGGGCGTCCCGGTAGCGGGTCGCGGCGAGCCGTGACACCGCGACCACCTGGGCACCGAAGCGGTCGGGCAGCGCGTTGACCGCCCAGTGCCGGAGCATGTGATCGGCCTTGTGGGCGATGACGGGCGGCGCCTCGAGAACCTCCTTGCGCCGCGCGAACGTCCGCAGCACGCTGTCACGCCGCTCCGGGTCGGCGGGAACCTGCTCGTCGAACCGGGTGTCCAGGACGCCCTTCTCGACGACTTCCAGCGGCACGTCGTACGCCTCGTAGCGCACGGGGACGACAGACCGGTCGCGTTCGGCGTCGCGCAGCGTGTACGTGTCGACGAGCGGCCCGAAGACCTCCTCGGTCTTCTTGCGCGCCCCGCTGATGATGGGGGTGCCGGTGAAGCCGACCAGGACGGAGTTCGGCAGCAGGGCGCGCAGCCGGGCGTGCAGCCAGCTGTCCTGGCCGCGGTGCGCCTCGTCGACGAGGACCACGATGTCGGAACTGGGGTTCGCAGGCCTGACCTGGACGCGGGTCTCCTCGCCGTCGCCGGTGCCGAGATTCTCCTCTTGCCCATCGGATGCGGTCTCGTCGCGCTGCGCCTTCTGGAGCATCACCAGCACGACGTCCGGTACACGTACGGCGAGCTGTGCCCGAGCGTCATCGACCCCGTCTGCGCGGTGAACGTCCTCCTCGGCGGCGGCCAGCGACTCCTGGATCTGCTTCTCCAGGTCGATACGGTCGGTGACGACGACGACCTTGTGGCCCCGCAGCTCCCTGTCGCTTCTGATGTGGCGCACGAGGAACGCCATGGTGAGGCTCTTGCCGGAGCCCTGGGTGTGCCAGACGACCCCGCCGCGCTGGTCGACATCCTCCTTCGCCGCGATCGCTCTCCTGCGGGCCTTGAGCCGGCGGGCGAGCCTCAGCACGGCCTTGAACTGCTGGTGGCGGCCGATCACCTTGAGGGTGCGGCTGCCCTGGCCGCGCTCGGTGGTGAAGTCCCTGACCAGGGTGAGGAGGTGATCGGGACTCAGCACGCCGGCGGTGAGGACGGCGAGGTCGGTGTCGCATCCGTCGGCGGGCGCGGGTTCGGTCGTACGCCAAGGTGTGAAGTACTCCGGCGTCGAGGTGACGGTGCCCAGCTCGGCATACGTACGGTCGGTACCGACCAGCACCTGTGCGAAGCGTGTGAACTCGGCGACGGGCGCCGGGGACTCCAGGCTCGCGTACCGGCAGACCTGGCCCACGGCGTCGTCGAGTGCCGCCCGGCTGGAGTGCTTCCCGCCCGACGTCAGCGGGGCCTTGCACTCGATGACGATCCAGGGCAGTCCGTTGACGAACAGCACCAGGTCGGGGATGACGGGCCGGGCATCCTTGCGTTCCACGCGGAACTGGCTGACGACGAGGAGGTCGTTGAGGCCTCCGTTCTCGCCGTCCCAGTCGACGAGGTGTACGAGTTCGGGGTCGCCCTTGTTCCAGCCGGGCAGCAGGCGGGCGTTGACGCCGTTGCGCAGCAGCCGGGTCACTTCCAGGTTGCCGCCGACTCCGTGGTCGACGGGCCCCTGTCCGGGCGCGGTGCCGAGCACCAGGGCGAGGAGGCGGTCGAGTTGGGCGGGAGTGAGCCACGTGCCGCCGCGCTTGGGGCTGGGGTTGATCCGGGAGACGGCGTCCCGGAAGCGGTCCGCGTAGACGACCTGGCTGAACGACGTACGCCCGGACGGGCCTGGTTCGGTGACCGGTTCGCCGGGTGAGGCACCTTCAAGGTGCTCCCAACCAAGCCCGACCAACTGCTTTATCAGCGGCTTCTCGGTCTTCTCGTACTCCGGTAGCACCCGCCGACTCACCGCTGGACTCCCTGCCCTCACCGTGCGCCCCAGCGTCTCCATGGGACGTACAGGCAACTCTACTCACGGGCAGGGAGCCGACCAGGGGCGTTTCGGCCTCGCGATCAAGCCACACCGGGCGTCCGGCGGCTCGCGGGATCAGGCCGCGAGGGCGGGCGGCGGGCCCGGGCGAGGGTCCGGCGGAAGGGCCAGCTCGAACCAGATGGTCTTGCCGCCGGGTCCGTACGGCGCCTCTCCTATGCCGCATCCGCCCCATCGGTCGGCCACCGTGTCGAGGATCCACAGTCCACGCCCGCCGACCGCGTCCGCGGGGGCGACGGTGGGCGGCGCGAGGGGCAGGTCCGGGCTCATGTCCCAGACGCTGACGCGGAGTACGGGGCAGAGCCAGAAGAGCCGCACGAAGGCGGACCCCTTGGCGTACCGCACGGAGTTCGTGGCGAGCTCGGACGTCAACAGCTCCGCGCGGTCGGTGAGTTCAGCGAGTCCGTGCGCGGTGAGGACGGCACGGAGGGTGAGGCGGGCGATTCCGGGGCCCCGGGGGTCGCAGGGGAAGTGGAGTTCGTACTTCCAGGGGGCGGTGAAGGGGAGGGGGTGCGGGTGAGAGAGGGGGTCCTCTTCGGTGGGGGTGGTGGGGGGTGAGGTCATGCGGATCCTCCTTTGATGGCGTGGCCGTCATAGACGTCCGGAGTCGTCGGGATACTGGCCGCGATCTCCGACCCTGAGCCGGTGCGGTGGCCTGCCGGGTGGCATCGCCATAGGCGCAGATGCGTTCCGGTGCGCTTCCGATGGCTTGGGGTGGGAGTGGTGGCCTGAGTCACAGGCTAGCCTCGACGCTAAAACGCGTGCTACCTCATTCACTAAAACGGGTAGTCAAGGTGATTTGCGTGGACGCCATAGCGCCAAGGTCGGCAAACTATGCGCGCGAGCAAGGAGTTGATCCATGGCACCACGTCAGGCACCTACCATCCGACAGCGCCGCTTCGGTGCTGAACTTCGGCGGCTTCGCGACTCGGTTGGCATGTCCGCCCCTGTTGCCGCTGAGCTGCTCGGAGTGGACCGAACGATGATCTCCAACATCGAGTCGGGACGATTCGGCATCAGTGAGGAGCGGCTTCGGCGCCTGGCAAGCATCTACGAGTGCGACGACACAGAACTCATCGATGCTCTGGCCGCGATGACTGGGGGACGCGTGCGGGGTTGGTGGGACGAATACCGAGGCAAGATCCCGCCCGACTTCGTGGACGTGGCAGAGCTTGAGCATCACGCCAAAAGCCTGCGGACCCTCCAGACAGCCCACATCCCTGGTCTGTTCCAAACCGAGGATCATGCCCGAGCGCTATTCGACCTCTTCGTGCCGCCATTGCCTCGGCTGGAGGTCGAGTTGCGTGTGGCCCATCGCTTGGCCAGGCACGGCGTCGTGGCAGCCGACCCTGGCGTGCCATACGCCGGCCTGATCTACGAGGCGGCCCTCCACCTGCGGATCGGCGGCCGTCATGTGGCCAAGGCGCAGTTGAAGCGTCTTTTGGAGGAGAGTGAGCGCCCCAACGTACGGTTGCTTGTCATTCCGCTCACTGCCGAGGGGTTTCCCATGGCCGGGGACACGATGATGTACGCCGCCGCCGCAAGCCCCCACTTGGACACCGTGGAGGTGGACTCGCCGATCGGTGCCGTCTTCATCGACTCGCCTACCCAGTTGTCCAACTTCCGTCGACGACTGGACTTGGTCGAACAGGTGGCGTTGAATCCTGAGAAGTCGAGGGATCGCATCCTCGAAATCGCCGGAGAGCTGTAAGAGGTAATCCCTTTGCCCAAGTTGCAGTGGACCAAGTCGTCGTTCTCAGAGGCTTCAGGCAACGCCTGCGTCGAGGTAGCTACGACGGGCCCCGACGGCATAGCGCTCCGTGAGAGCGAGAGCCCGGCCCGCGTTCTCACGACGGACCGGGCTTCGCTGGAAGCACTGATGCGGACCCTGAAGGCCGGACCGCAGGGCTGAGCGGTTTGTCCGTTTCCCGGCACGGAGCAGCAGTCGAGGCGACTCGCTCATGCGGCGGGTGTCTGGGCCTCTGCACCGGTGAGCAAGTCCTCGACAACGGCTCGCTGAACAGTGCGGAGCTTGGCAATCTGCCCCTCCACCACAGCAACCCGCTTCCGGGCTGCACGAACCGGCCCGAGCAACCGCTGCTGTTCCTCCAACGGCGGCACAGGAACCGGCATCTTCTTCACCTGAGTCGAGTTGATTGACGCGAGGTTCGTGGTCTGCTTGCCCACCCGTAGGAAGTATGCGCGCCCTTCAGACGAAGCGGTGTACAGCGCCAGGAAGTCCGGCAGCAAGCGATCTCCGCACCGAACGCGGAACACGTGGTTCTGATGCAGGCAGGACTCGATGCGACCATCCCAGACCGCACCTCTGCCGAGCTTGTCGAGATCCCCGCCCTCGGTGAGGAGCAGGTCTCCCGGCCTGAGTGCGTACCGCTCGAATTGAGCGCTGAGAATCCGAACACGCTTGACGTCTGCCGTGTCGATGCGACTGTCCAACACGTTGGCGACGCGCAGGTACGGCAGTTCGATGGTGCCGTCGCCGACTGGCTCTGAACCGAGGGTGACCCCGGCTGCGACCGCCGCAACGGATTCCAGGTGAACTCGCTCCCACCCCTGTCCCACAGACAAGGCTTCGGCGGACAGCCCCTGCTCGGCTACACGCAGCTTCCTCAGCGCACGTTCCAACGCCCCGATCCGCCGCTTGAACGCGGCATGCGCGGCGACAATCCGGCGCTGTTCGTCCAGCGGAATCCTCGGTACACGCAAGTCGCGTACGTCCGCCTGGGAGATCTTGTACTGCCCACTCGACCCTCGCATGGCTTCATCGATCTGCCACCGGGCCGCATTCGACGCGAGGGCGATAGCCAGGTAGTCAGGGTCGAGTACATCCGGGTCTGCCACGAGCCGAAACACAAGGTCCGGAACCATGAGCTTGGGACGAACCTCCCCGACTGAGCAGACAACCCCCACGAGGGACTTGACGCCATTTGCCCGCGAAACCAGCACGTCGCCACGTCTGACTTCCAGCCCAAATCTTGGTGCAACAGCCGCAGGCAACGCTTTGGCCTCCGTTGCCACGAAGCGCCCAGAGGTCACCGCGCTCAGCTTGAGAACACCCCATTCATCCGCTGCCGGAACCCGAGGCTCACACACCGGACTCCATCCGGTCTCCACCCGTCGAAGCACGTCTTTGAGAGCTACCGTCGGGCGCTCGGTCATGAACTCACCGCCCATACCCCAACACCTCCAGCCACTCCCCCAGCTCCCCCTGAGCCGCCTCGCTCTCCCCCTCCAGCTCGCTCAGCGACACCCTGTACTTCTCCACCCACCGCCGGAACACCGCGACCAGCTCCCGCCGCCCCACGGCCAACGCCGCGTCCAGGCGCCCGGACAGGTCCTCGTTCAGGACGTCCAGGACGATCTCCTGGGTCCGCTCCCTATCCGCCAGGACCACCTCGGCCGCAGCCAGCAAATCCTTCAGGAACCGGTCGTCCAGCGCCTTACGCTTCTTCGTCGCGGCGGTCCGCGCCTTGCGGCAAGCGGCGAACTCCTGCTCAAGACGGGCGAGTTCCTCCGGAGAGACCGGCTCGGTGGCCTCCACCGAGGCACCGTCGCCGTCCCCCTCCTCCTCGCCGTCCTCCGGCGGCTTCGCCGCCGCCAGCGCGTCCGCCGCCTCCTTGTACGCCGCGTCCGCCGCCGCGACCTCGGCCTCGACCACCGTGTACTGGTCGAGGAACTCCGGGATGAGGTGCCGTACGACCGGCTGGTCCATGGCCCGGCGGCGGTCGGCGGCCGTCACCGTCGTCTTGCGGGACGAGGTGCTCACCGATCCCTCCGCCGGCTTGACGATGGCCTCCGTCGAGTCCACCCAGCCTTCCAGGACACGGGCGAACCCGCCCGCCGCCAGGGCCTTCATGTCGTAGCGTGCGTGGGTCCACCAGTCGGCGACGATGCCCGCCGTGCGGTACTCGTCGAGAACGCGGACCGCGTCGACCGCCTCGGTGAAGCCGGCCAGCAGGCCCGCCCGGAGCACCATCAGCTTGCGGTCCTCGGCCAGCTGGGCGAAGAGCGCCGACCCCTTCGCCCACCATTTCGCGTACGCCTCCCGCAGTTCCGCCTCCTTGGCGGCTGCCTGTTCGGCGATACGCCCCACCGTGGTCTCGGGGTCCTCGGGGAGGAAGTCGTAGTACTCCGGATCGTCATCCCGCGCCGCGAACAACGTCGACGCGTCGACCCCGTACGCACCGAACAGCTTCTCCCGCGCCACGACCTCCGCGACCGGCACGCCTCCGTACAGGTGTGCCCGTACGTCCTGCGGCTCGGGCGGGGGTGAGTTGTCCACCCAGCGGCGGATATTGAGGTTGGCGCCCTCGGCGAGGAGGTCGTCCACCTTTACCCAGCGCGAGTAGCCATTCTGCTCCCGTCCCTTCTGGAACACCGTGACGATCTTCTCGATGTGCTCGGGGCGCAGCTCGTTCTGGTTACGGCCAGCCGTGAACTCGCGGTCGGCGTTGATGAACAGGACCCTCTTGCGCCGGTCCTGTTCCTTGCGGTGCGGGCGGCGCAGGACGAGGACGCAGGCGGGGATGCCGACGCCGTAGAAGAGGTTCGGGCCGAGGCCGATCACCGCCTCCAGGCAGTCGTCGCGCAGCAGCTCCTCGCGGATGTCCTTCTCCTTGCCGCCGCGGAACAGCACACCGTGCGGCATGACGACGGCGACCATTCCCTTCTCCTCCAGCACCGACACCATGTGCTGGACGAACATCAGGTCCGCCTTCTTGCCCTTCTCGGGCGCCCAGCCCCACTTCATGCGCGTGCCGTGCACGGCGTCGGCGGCGGCCACGGCCGTCTGGTCGTACGGCTGGGAGAAGGGCGGGTTGGAGAGGACCTTGGTGAAGGTGAGCAGGCGTTTGCCGGCGTCGAGGTGGAGCGGCTCGGTGAGGGTGTCGCCGTGCTTGAGGTCGAACTTGCGGATGCCGTGCAGCACCATGTTCATGCTGGCCATGGACCAGGAGGCGGGGTTGCGGTCCTGGCCGTTGATGGCGAGTTCGTCGGGGTCTCCGCCGTGCTCCTCGACGTACTCGCGGGCCGCGATGAGCATGCCGCCGGAGCCCATGCAGGGGTCGTAGACGCTATCGGTGGGCTGCGGGTCGAGCAGTCGTACCAGCATGCGGACGACGGAGCGCGGGGTGTAGAACTCGCCGCCGCTCTGGCCCGCGCTGTCCGCGAACCGGGCGAGCAGGTACTCGTAGGCCGCGCCGAGCATGTCGGGGAACTCAAAGTCCTCGTTGCGGAGGCGGTAGAGGCTGAAGTGACGGATAAGAGAACGCAGTTCGGACGCGGTGAAGCGGGGCCGGTTGCCGACGACCGCGTTGAACTCGATGTGGGACGCCACGCCCGTAAGCCGGCTGTTGCCCTCTTGGAGGGCCGCCAGCGCCTTGTCGAGGTACTCCCCCGCCTTCATCGGCTTGCCGTCTGGCCCCTCGATCTCCGCCGTGAGCGCCTCGATGCCCGGGACGGTCACCTCCGGGTGCTCGGAATCGAGCACGTGCGGGCCGGTCCACCAGCGGGCGCGTGGCGGGACGTAGAAGACTCGGGTGTAGTAGTCGGGGTTGTCGGCCCGTTGCAGGGCCTTCGTCTCGCTGCCCGTCTCCTCCAGCCGCTGCTGGTAGGCACGCTCCCACTCCGGCTGGAACTCGTCCGAGGCCCGTTTCAGGAACAGCAGCCCGAAGATGTAGTCCCGGTAGTCGGAGGGCTCCATCCGTCCGCGCAGGATGTCGGCGGCGGCGAAGAGGTGCCGTTCCAACTGGGGGAGGGTGATGCGGGCCACGCGCCGGTCCTTCGTTGGTTAGTGGGTGAACGGGTGGTGCGAGGGCAGCCTAGAGCGGCAGCAGGTGCAGGTGTTAACCGCCCGGACAGCGGTTTTCGGCTACCTCGGCCGGTCCTCCACGATGCCGAGGCTGACCAGCAGCCGCCATACGTCGGTGGACGGATCCCGGTTCAGGACTTGGCAGTCCTCGGCGTGTCCGGAACGCGCGGCCCACTTGTTCCACGGTTCGGGGACGCTGTCCCGCTTGACGGGCTTGGGCTTGCCTTTGTTTGCCTTGCAGTCGCCGTGCTCACACTGGTTGACCAGGGTCCTGGCGTGAGCGACCGCCTTCTTCGCCGCGTCGTCATCCAGCGCGTCACGGCGGGGGCCCTTGACACTCTTGTCGTTCTTGACGTCGAAGGACCTGTACGCCGGGTGCGCCGCGCGCAGCTTCTCCAGGACGTTCTTGTTCTTGCCGCTCTGCCGCCCGCTGAAAGGCTGGAAGTGCAGGAGCAGCCACAGCTCGAAGGAAGGGTGTGAGAAGCACACCTGGATGTTGGCTTCGGCGGCGTCCTGAAGGGCCTTCTGGATGTCGTGGTGGTCATCCCTGTCGAACATGGCCCACCCCTCCACCCCTTTCGCCTGCTTGTGCTCCCGCACGGCGGCGACCGCCCTGGACGGCGTCAGGCCGTTCTTGGCGGTGATCGGGTGGATCAGGAACGGCTGCCGCGCCCCGTCTCCGCCGTCTCCGTAGCGGGCGTTGAGGTGGTCGAGGTACTGCGGTTCAGTGACCTCGCCCTCGCAGCCGATGAAGATGACCCGCTGCTCCTTCGAGACCGGCGGCCGGTAGGGGACGGGCGCGAACTGGTCGTCCTTGCTCCCCCTGCGTCTCCGCTGAGATCCCGACGTCCCCGCACCGCCATGACCGCCGTCCTGCCACAGTCCGCCCCGCCTGCTCACGCTGTTTCCTTCGCCTCCTGCCAGGAGAGTTCACGAGCGATCGCTCCCGCGCCAACGCGCGGTACGCCACCGTAGCGGCCGCGCAGATATCCGCTCTCCAGATCTTCGTCCTCCGCCGGGTGTGCGGCGGTCACGGGATAGAAGCTGGATGTCCCTGAGCGTTCCTTCGCCGCGATCCACACCTGCTCGGGGTCGAGCGGCCGGTCGAGGACCGCGTTTCCGAGCAGGGTGGCGTCGTGCGTGGTGAAGATCAGCTGGGCGTCGTTCGGGTTCGCCTTGGGGTCCTGGAAGATCCGTACGACCTCGGCGGCCAGGGTGGGGTGCAGGCTGGAATCGAGTTCGTCGACCAACAGCGTCGTCCCGTTGTCCAGCACCGTGAGCATGGGGCCGAGGAACGCGAACCAGGCGTGCGTACCGAACGATTCCTCACTCAGGAATTCCAGCGCGACATCACCGCCGTCCGGCGTCCGGTGTGTGAGCCGGATGCCTCCGGACTCGGGGTCGACGTCGATTCCGGTGATACCCAGGTCGGCGATGGCGAGGAGCTGGAGGATCCGCTCGTGGTAGGCGTTCCTCGTGTTCTTCGCGCTCTTCTCGGTGAGCATCCGTTGCGTGAACGTCGTCCGCCCCGTGATGTCCTCGCCCGGTGTGACCAGCCACAGATTGTCCATGAACCAGCGGTGCAATGCCGTCAGCTGGGGATCATTGAGGGTGGCGCCAGTGGTGAGGAACAGGGCGTCAGGCCTCGTGTAGCCGACGAGGGCTTCGCGATTCCCGGTGAAGCCGTCCCCTTCGAAGACGAATTCGGAGCCTTCCGACTCCGGTCGGCCCGCCTCCCGGTCGAACCAGACCTGGCGCTCGCCGTGGGGGTAGGCGTGCAGCCACTCGGCCTCGACGCGTTCGTCGGACAGTTCGAAGCCATAGGTGAAGCGGATCTTCCGCTGGTGGCCTACAACCAGGTCCACCTCAAAGAGTGTCGTCTCGTCGGCGCTTTCCCGGTCGAGCTTGAAGGGCTGACGGGGTACTCCGGAGAACTTCGGCCAGTCCGCGAACGAGGTCCGCACGGCCTCCCGCATGTCCACCATGGCCCGGAGCAGGTTGGTCTTGCCCGACGCGTTGGCACCGAAGACGCCCAGGACGCACAGCCCCGGAACCGGCCGCCCGTCATGCTTGAGGCCGGTGTCCCGCGCCGTGCCCTCTTTGAGTTCGGCGCCGATCAACGACAGCTCGCACTCGTCACGGATCGAGCGGTGATTGGCCACCCGAAAACGGAGGAGCACCCTCGACCTCCCGGCGACAGGGAAGCGGCCCCGTCGTTCTCGTTCCCTTGCGGACGATCCGCAGGGGAAGCCTATGACGGCGGCGGATCCGGGGCCAGTCTCGATGATCGTCTAGGACACCGCGGCCGTCGCCCGCACTGTCGACGCGATCGTCGCCGAGCCCACCACGCGCGTGCCGTCGTACAGGACGATCGCCTGGCCGGGGGCCACGCCGCGGACCGGCTCCGCGAACGACACCTCCAGGGAGCCGTCGATCAGCTCCGCGGTGACCTCGGTCTCGCCGCCGTGGGCGCGCAGTTGGGCCGTGTAGCTGCCGGGGCCGGTCGGGGCGGCCCCGCACCAACGCGGCTTGATCGCGGTCAGCCCGGTCACGTCCAGGGCGGCGGCCGGGCCGACCGTCACCGTGTTGTCCACCGGGGAGATGTCGAGGACGTAGCGCGGCTTGCCGTCGGGCGCCGGGGTGCCGATCCTCAGGCCCTTGCGCTGGCCGATGGTGAAGCCGTACGCACCCTCGTGCGTGCCCAGCTTGGCGCCGGACTCGTCGACGATGTCGCCCTCCGCCTTGCCGAGCCGGCCGGCGAGGAAGCCCTGGGTGTCGCCGTCCGCGATGAAGCAGATGTCGTGCGAGTCGGGCTTCTTGGCCACCGCCAGGCCGCGGCGCTCGGCCTCGGCGCGGATCTCGTCCTTGGTGGTGACCGTGTCACCGAGCGGGAACATCGCGTGGGCGAGCTGGCGGTCGTCCAGGACGCCGAGAACGTACGACTGGTCCTTGGCCATGTCGGAGGCGCGGTGCAGCTCGCGGGTGCCGTCCGAGTTCACGATCACCTGGGCGTAGTGGCCCGTGCAGACCGCGTCGAAGCCGAGAGCGAGCGCCTTGTCGAGCAGGGCGGCGAACTTGATCTTCTCGTTGCAGCGCAGGCAGGGGTTCGGGGTGCGGCCGGCCTCGTACTCGGCGACGAAGTCCTCGACCACGTCCTCCCGGAAGCGGTCGGCGAGGTCCCACACGTAGAACGGGATGCCGATGACGTCCGCGGCGCGACGGGCGTCGCGCGAGTCCTCGATGGTGCAACAGCCACGCGCGCCCGTGCGGAACGATTGGGGGTTCGCCGAGAGGGCGAGGTGGACACCGGTCACGTCGTGGCCCGCCTCGGCCGCGCGGGCGGCGGCGACGGCGGAATCGACTCCGCCCGACATGGCGGCGAGGACGCGAAGAGGACGGGAGCGCTGCGGGGTGTCAGTCATAACCCTTCAAGGGTACGGGTGCGCGGGAACCGAAGCCCACGAGTATCCGTTCACGATCACATGGGGGCGAGACGAGCATCCAAGGACACGGGCAGCGCCAAGCACACGGGCGCGGACTCCGATCGGCGCATCGGGCGCCGTGCCCTGCTGATCGGCGGGACGGTGGCCGCGGCGGGCACGGCGGTGCTGGCCCGTGACCAGCTGGCGCGTCTGTGGTGGCGTGCGCCCGGCGTGGAGAAGCCGCGCAAGGAGGGCGAGGTCGACTACGCCGGCGCGCGCTGGGTGGCCGCGTCGTCGGCGAACTGGCGGATGGC
Source organism: Streptomyces sp. NL15-2K (assembly GCF_030551255.1). Classification (GTDB taxonomy): domain Bacteria; phylum Actinomycetota; class Actinomycetes; order Streptomycetales; family Streptomycetaceae; genus Streptomyces. Next base: position 8,226,789 of record NZ_CP130630.1, on the reverse strand, counting down.
GGACCGGCCCGACGACTACGGCATAGACATGGTGATCATCCACGTCACCCAGGGCAGCTTCGCCAGCGCGGTGAAGGCGTTCCAGGACCCGGGGCACCAGGCGGCCGCGCACTACATCGTCCGCCAGGACGGGCACGTCACGCAGATGATCCGCGAGCTGGACGTGGCGTACCACGCGGGCAACCGCGACTACAACGAACGCAGTGTCGGCATCGAGCACGAGGGTTTCGTGGACCGGCCGCAGGACCTCACGGCCGAGATGTACGAGGCCTCGGCCCGGCTCACGGCCCGGGTCTGCGCGCGCTACGACATACCCGTCGACCGCGAGCACATCATCGGGCACGTCGAGGTGCCGGGGACGGATCACACCGACCCTGGGCCGCACTGGGACTGGGACCGGTACATGGAGCTCGTGAAGAAGGCCCGTACAGCGGTGGCCTGAGCGGTCCTCGCGTCAGTCCCCGACCGGTCCTTACGTCAGTCCCGCCGCGCGCGCCCGTTCCACCGCCGGGCCGATCGCCTTCCCGACCGCCTCGACGTCGGCCTCCGTGGAGGTGTGGCCGAGGGAGAAGCGGAGGGTGCCGCGGGCCAGGTCCGGGTCGATGCCGGTGGCCAGCAGGACGTGGCTGGGCTGGGCGACTCCGGCGGTGCACGCGGAGCCGGTGGAGCACTCGATGCCCTGGGCGTCGAGGAGGAGGAGCAGGGAGTCGCCCTCGCAGCCGGGGAAGGTGAAGTGGGCGTTGGCGGGGAGGCGGCCCTCCGGTGCCGGGTCGCCGCCGAGGATCGCGTCCGGGACGGCCGTACGGACCGCCTCGACCAGGGCGTCGCGCAGGGAGCCGATCTCCTGGGCGAACCACTCGCGCTGCTCGGCGGCCAGCCGTCCGGCCACCGCGAAGGACGCGATCGCGGGAACGTCCAGGGTGCCGGAGCGGACGTGGCGTTCCTGGCCGCCGCCGTGCAGGACGGGGACGGGGGTGTACTCACGGCCCAGGACCAGGGCTCCGATGCCGTAGGGGCCGCCGATCTTGTGGCCCGACACCGTCATCGCGGCGAGGCCGGAGGCGGCGAAGTCGACGGGGACCTGGCCGAAGGCCTGGACCGCGTCGGCGTGCAGCGGGATACCGAACTCGGCGGCGACGTCGGCGAGTTCACGGACCGGCAGGATCGTGCCGATCTCGTTGTTCGCCCACATGATCGTGGCGAGGGCGACGTCGTCGGGGTTGCGGGCGATGGCTTCGCGGAGCGCCTCGGGGCGGACGCGGCCGTACCGGTCGACCGGGAGGTACTCGACCGTGGCGCCCTCGTGTTCGCCGAGCCAGTGGACGGCGTCGAGGACGGCGTGGTGTTCGACGGGGCTGGCGAGGACCCGGGTGCGGGCCGGGTCGGCGTCGCGGCGGGACCAGTACAGGCCCTTGACGGCGAGGTTGTCGGCCTCGGTGCCGCCGGCGGTGAGGACGATCTCGCTGGGGCGTGCGCCGAGGGCTTCGGCGAGGGTCTCCCGGGCCTCCTCGACGGTTCGCCTCGCGCGGCGTCCGGATGCGTGGAGGGAGGAGGCGTTGCCGGTGACGCTCAGGTGCGCGGTGAGTGCCTCGACTGCCTCGGGGAGCATCGGGGTGGTCGCGGCGTGGTCGAGGTATGCCATGGTGACGCCGATTCTACGTGGCCCTTGCAGTGGGCTCGGGCCGTGCGCCTCGCGCGGTGGCGGATCGGCCGCCCACATCGGTCACCGGTTTCAGAAGCTCCAGGACACGGTGCTGTCCATCTGCATGAAGGTGACCAGAACCAGCAGGTCGGCAACCCCCAGCCCCATTCCGAGGTACGCCCGGCCCCGACGGTTCGTGTCCCGCCACAGCGCCACCGCCGCCAGGGCGATCGCGATCGGGCCGAGGAAGACGTTGAAGACGAGGAGGCCGATCAGGCCGAGGATGAAGGACGCGACGGCCATGCCGTCGGCGTCGCGGATGCCGGTGCGGCGGGTGGCCGGTGCGGTGAGTTGCATGGCGGGTCAGCTCCAGAGGATCTTGCGGGCGGATGTCAGTTGGTGGACGGGCCGCTGCGGCGCCCGTGGCGCTCACGGGCCGCGAAGATGCCGAGCCAGACGGCGACCACGACGGCGGCCACGGCGGTGAAGCCCAGCGGCGCGTGGGCGACTGTGCCCACGACGGCGCCGAGCATCAGGAGTGCGGCGACGAGGAACAGCATGGGATCCCCCTCCGGGATGCGTACGAGATGGTTCTCGTCACGTTTCGGTGAACGACACGTTTCGGTGAACGGTTGTAGTTACAGTTGTTCACTGACTTCTCAGTCTAACGCGTCGTACGACTTTCCAATCACAGAGAACAGTTGTTAACTGCATGGCATGAGTCACACCCTCGGCGTCCGGCAGGCACAGAAACAGAAGACCCGTCAGGCGCTCCTGGACGCGGCATTGGGATTGCTGGAGGAGCAGAGCCTCAGCAGTCTGGGCCTGCGCGAGGTCACGCGTGCCGTCGGCGTCGCCCCGACGGCCTTCTACCGCCACTTCCGCTCCACCGCGGATCTCGGCGTGGCCCTGGTCGAGGAGGCGCTGGGCAGCCTGCACCCGATGATCCGGACGACGGTGTCCGGGGCGGACGACAGCGGCCAACGCATGAAGCGCGCCGTCGAGTTGATCGCCCGCCATGTCGACGGGTACCCGGCCCATGTCCGTTTTATCGCCCGTGAGCGACATGGCGGAGTTCAGCCGGTGCGAGACGCCATCCAGGAGCAACTGGCCCGGTTCGGCCAGGAGGTCAAGGCCGAACTGGCCAAGGACCCCGAGTCCGACGGCTGGCACGACGACGACCTCCTCATGCTCGCCAACCTGTACGTCGACCAGATGCTGATCACCGCCTCGCTGTTCCTGGAGGCGCTGGAGGCATCGCCTCAGGAGCGGGAGCGGGTCGCCCAGGTGGCGGAGCGTCAGCTGCGGCTGATCAGCATCGGCCGTCACCACTGGCTGGACTGACCCGGCGCGAAAGCCAGCAGGTCCTTCAGTCCCGCCCGCTGCCCGCCCGCCGGTACAGCTCCGTGACGGAGGCGGCCGTCGCGGCCAGTTCCTCGCGCACTTCCGGCGGGGAGAGGACCTCCACGCGGTCGGCGAAGAGCAGCAGCTGGCGGGCCTCCTGGACGAAGCCGTACGACAGATGGGCGGTGACCCACTCGCTTTCGCCGTCGTCCTCGGGCAGGGCGACCAGCGAGGCGGCGTTGAGGCGCTGGAACATGTCGAGGCGCTCGCGCCGGACCCGGACGGTGACGTCGATTCCGCCGGGACCTTCTTCGACCTGGCGGCGCAACACCTCCCAGGCGTCGGCGAGTTCCACGCCCGGCCGCCGCAGCACCGGGTCGTCGAGGACGGTCGCCGACTGAACCCGGTCCGCGCGGAAGAGCCGGGGTTCGGCCCGCCGGTCGGCGACCAGGTACCAGACACCAGCCTTGGAGACGAGGCCGTACGGGTCCACGGTGTAGGTCCGCGCCTCCTTGGCGTCGCTGTGCCGGTACCGCAGCCTGAGGCGCCGGTCGGCGAAGACCGCGTCCTGCAACACGTCCAGGTCGACCGCCTTCTGCGGGCCGCCCTTCCAGCGCGTGGCGTCGACGAGGACGCGGCGGGAGGTGACCTCGGCGGCCGGGCGGTGCGGGGCCGGGAGCGCCGCCATGACCTTGCGCAGGGCCGAGCCGAGTGCCGAGTCCAGGCCGAGCGCGGCGTGCGCGCCCTGGGCGGCGAGGATGAACAGCGCCCGGGACTCGTCGGCGGTGAGCCCCGTGACGTCCGTACGGAATCCGGCGAGCAGCTCGATGCCGCCGTGCCGTCCGCGTTCGGCGTAGACCGGGACACCGGAGGCCGACAGGGCCTCGACGTCCCGGTAGACGGTCCGCACCGACACCTCGAGCCGCTCGGCGAGTTCACGCGCGGGCACCCGGCCGCGGGTCTGCAGGAGCAGCAGGATCGACAGCAGGCGTTCGGACTTCACGGCCCCAGGATCCCGCGGCGTGGAAGGACGGCGCAAATGCTGACGGCAGCTGTCAGGTTATCCGGCGATCCTCGCACCGAACGAAGCACCGAAGCACAGAAGCCCCGAACACCGAGGCACCGAAGCACACGAGGCGCGGGAAGTACGCACAGAAGCCCGGGAAGTACGCGCAGACGCCCGCGCCCCCACCCTGAGGAGAGGCCGCCCATGACCAACGACCCCCGCCCCCTGTTCGCCCGAGCCGCCGACCAGGCCGCCGCCCTGATCAAGGCGGTACGTCCGGAACAGCTGGCCGGGCCCACCCCGTGTACCGAGTTCGACGTCCGTACGCTGCTGAGCCACATGGCCGGCGCTACCCACCGCGTCGCCGTCGTCGCCGAGGGCGGGGACGCGCTCGCCATGAAGCCGTTCGTGGACGCCGTACCGGACGGCGGCTGGCCGGCGGCCTATGGCGAGGCCGCCGACCGTGCCCTGAAGGCCTGGGCGGACGACGACCTCATGGACGCGGTGATGCGCATGCCGTTCGGGGAGCTGCCCGGCCGGATCGCCCTGTCCGGATACGTACTGGAGACGGTGGCGCACACCTGGGACCTCCGTGAGGCCCTGGGGCGGCCGTCCGAACTCGATCCGGACCTGGCCGAGTTCGCGCTCACCGTCGCCCACCGCCTGCTCCCCGACGAGCGGCGCGGCGACGGCGTGCCCTTCGACTCGGCCCGGCCGGTCCCCGAAGAGGCCGACGCCTACGTCAGGTTGGCAGCCTGGCTGGGGCGCGAACCTCTCACAGCCTGACCCGCGCCAACTGCCGTGACTGCGCCACCAGCCGGTCAGCGCTGTCCCAGACCTCGGCGTCCTCCTCCAGGAAGCCGCCGGCGAGGTTGCGGGTGGTGATCGAGACGCGCAGCGGGCCCGGCGCGGGACGGGAGCGGACGTGCACGGTCAGTTCGACCGTCGGTACCCAGCCGGAGAGGCCCAGTTCGAAGGCGGTCGGCGGCAGCGCGTCGACCGCCAGCAGCAGCGAGAAGGGGTCGGGGTCGCGGCCGTCGTCCAGTCCGAACCAGGCCCGCATCTCCCCCTTGCCGGACGGCGAACCGAGCGCCCAGCCCAGGGTGGACGGGTCGAGCTTGAGCATCAGCCGGTCGGCGATCGCCGAGCTGCCGGAGACGGGGGCCGGCCCGTCCTCGGGGCCGAAGCACTGCTCCGGGGGCGGGATCGCGGGTGGCCGGGCCGTCGTACGGACGTCGTCCGGCAGCGCGTCCAGATCCCCGTACGAGGCGAGGACGCGGATGCGTTCGACCTCGCGGCCCTGGTCGTCGTGCTGGAAGAGGGAGGCCTGGCCGGTCGACAGTGTGCGTCCGGTCCGTACGACGTCCGTGCGCACGACCGCCGGGCCGGGCTGGGACGCCGTCAGATAGTGCGCCGAGATGGTGAACGGGTCGGAGTGCGGCAGGGCGTCCGCGAGCGCGCGGCCGAGGACGGCCAGCAGATAGCCGCCGTTGACGGCGCTGAGGATCGTCCAGCCGGCGGAGAGGTCGATGTCGTAGACCCCGGGTTCGCGCCGGGTGACCGCGGTGTCCCGGTCGAACTCGCTGTCGCCGATCGTGGCCCGCACGGTAGCTGCTTCTGACATGGCTGAACGGTACAACATGAAATTACTAAGCGGTAGCTTTGAACCCGAGGAGCCCCCGAGGAGCCCCCGAGGAAGGTGAGCTGCGGGCAATTTCTCGGTAAGTGTCCGTACTCGTCCGCCAACCCGAGTGAGCCGCCAGGCCCTCTGTAAGGACATGAGCCTCACCGGGACTTCGTTCCTCTACACCCTGATCGTGCTGGCCGTCGTCGCCCTCGTCCTGCCCCTCGCGCTGTGGTCGCGGCTGAGGGGGCCGAAGCCCCTGCGCGCCGTGGCCCGGACGCTGATGCTGCTGTTCGCCCAGGGCACCGCGGTCGCCCTGGTCTTCGTGATGGTCAACAACGAGAACAATCTGTACGACAACTGGGCCGACCTGCTCGGCACCGGCGACCACGTCCAGCAGGCCGAGAACCTGGGGGCCGACGGCACGGGCGGCATCGCGCTGAGGAAGCTGCCCAAGGTCCGGCAGACGTTCAGGCCGGCCACCGGGCCGGGCATGCGGGCCGCCGACGGAGTGCGCGTCACCCAGCTCAAGGGCAGGGTGTCCGGCGTGAACGCCGAGGTCTACGTGTGGCTGCCGCCGCAGTACCACGAGCCCGCCTACCGCCACCACAGGTTCCCGGTGGTGGAGCTGCTGTCGGGCTACCCCGGCTCGGCGAAGGCCTGGTTCGGCTCACTGCACGTGCACAAACAGCTGCTGCCGCTGATGCGCGGCGGGAAGGTCGCGCCGTTCATCCTGGTGGCGCCGCGCACCAATCTGCTGGCCGGCGTGGACCCCGGCTGCGCGAACATCCCGGGGACGGTGAACGCCGATACCTGGCTCAGCATCGACGTACCGATGATGGTCATGGACAACTTCCGGGCGGACCGCGCCCCGCAGGGCTGGGCGGCCGCCGGGTACTCGGCGGGCGCGCACTGCGCGGCCAAGCTCGCCGTCGCCCACCCCGACCGCTACCAGGCCGCCATCAGCCTGTCCGGATACAACGACCCGATCATCGAACGCGCCTCGCTCGCCGCACAGAGCCCTGCCCTGCGCGCCGAGAACAACCCGTACGTGCTGCTCCGGAAGGCGCACACGCCGCCCCCGATCGCGCTCTATCTCTCCGGCCAGCCGCACGACGGCTACGAGGCGGCCGCGAGCCTGGAGCAGATCGCGAAGGCGCCGACGACCGTGCACGTGGTGTACATCCCGAAGAGCGCGGGCGGGCACACCATGGCGCTGTGGCGGCCGCAGGTGGTCCCGTCGTTCCGCTGGCTGACCCTGGAGATGGGACAGCACCGCGCCGACGGGACCGGCCCTACTCCTCTCGCACCGTCGACCGACGGTTCCACGCCCGCGGCGCTCGCCAGTGGAACCGCATCGCGAGCAGGCGCAGTACGAAGGCGGTGACGACCGCGAGCGCGCTGGTGAGCGGGGTGAGGGTGTCGTAGCGCAGGCACAGCGCGACCATGGTGGCGCCGACGATGGCGGGGACCGCGTACAGGTCGCGGTCCCAGCGCAGCAGCGACGGCACCTCGTTGGCGAGGACGTCCCGCAGCACGCCGCCGCCCACGGCGGTCGCGAGGCCGAGGCAGACGGAGGCGGTGAGTCCGAGGCCGTACTCGTACGCCTTCGTCGTCCCGGCGACGCAGAACAGGCCGAGGCCCGCCGCGTCGAAGACGTTCACGCCGGCTTGGATGCGCTCCACCTGCGGGTGGAGGAAGAAGACCAGGAGGGCGGCGAGCAGCGGGGTGACGAAGTAGCCCAGGTCCGTGAAGGCGGCGGGCGGGACGGCCCCGATGACCAGGTCGCGGAACAGCCCTCCGCCCAGTGCGGTGACCTCGGCGAGGACGGCGATTCCGAAGACGTCGAAGTTCTTGCGGACGGCCAGCAGGGCGCCGGAGATGGCGAAGACGAAGATGCCTATCAGGTCGAGCGTGTGCTGGACGGACGGGCTGAAGAGTTGCTGGAGCACCCTAATATTCTTACCCGACAGCGAGCCCCCGCCTTACAAAGCAAGGCGGGGGCTATTAGGTGCCTACTTCTCCTTGGAGGGAGGCTCGGCCTCGTTCGCCGTAGGGGCCTCCGTGGAGGTTTCCGTGGAGGCTTCCGCCTCCACCTCCGCGGCGACCGCCGCCGATGTCTCCGCCGACTCCTCCAGCACCGCGTCCGGCACCAGTTCCGCCGCCTCCCTGGCGGCGGAGAGCAGGACCGTCTCCTGCGGGGCCTGGTCCTCGAAGTTCTCCGGGTGGTGGCAGGCGACCTGCTGGCCGGGCTTCAGCTCGATCAGCGGCGGCTCGGTCGTCTTGCAGATCTCCGTCGCCTTCCAGCACCGGGTGTGGAAGCGGCAGCCGCTCGGCGGGGAGATCGGCGAGGGCACGTCGCCCTTGAGGAGTATGCGGTCGCTCTTGGCCGACTTGCGGCGCGGGTCCGGGATCGGGACCGCCGACATCAGCGCCTTGGTGTACGGGTGCATCGGCGCCCGGTACAGCGACTCGCGGTCGGCCAGCTCGACGATCTTGCCGAGGTACATCACCGCGATCCGGTCCGAGACGTGCCGGACGACCGACAGGTCGTGCGCGATGATCACGTACGTCAGGCCGAGCTCCTGCTGGAGGTCGTCCAGCAGGTTCACCACCTGCGCCTGGATCGACACGTCGAGGGCGGAGACCGGCTCGTCGGCCACCACGAGCTTCGGGTTGAGCGCGAGCGCGCGGGCGATGCCGATGCGCTGGCGCTGGCCGCCGGAGAACTCGTGCGGGTAGCGGTTGTAGTGCTCGGGGTTGAGGCCGACCACCGACAGCAGGCGCTGGACCTCCTTCTTGATGCCGCCCTCGGGCGAGACGCCCTGGAGCCGGAAGGGGGCGCCGACGATGGTGCCGATGGTGTGGCGCGGGTTCAGCGACGAGTACGGGTCCTGGAAGATCATCTGCACATCGCGGCGCAGCGGACGCATGCCCGCCACCCCGAGGTGCGTGATGTCCCTGCCCTCGAACTCGACCTTGCCGCCGGTCGGCTCCAGCAGCCGGGTGATCAGCCGGCCCATCGTGGACTTGCCGCAGCCCGATTCCCCCACCACGCCGAGCGTCTCGCCGGACTTCACCTCGAAGTCGAGGCCGTCGACCGCGTGCACCGCGCCGACCTGCCGCTGGAGCAGGCCCTTCTTGATCGGGAAGTGCTTCTGGAGCCCGGTCACCTTCAGCAGGGTCTCGCCGGGGGCGGCGTCCTTGGTGAGGGTGGCCGCGCCCGAGGCCTTCGCCTCGGTGCCGTCGCTCTTCGCGGGAGTGGTCACAACTGTGTCCTCGGAGTTCTCGCTCACAGCTTCGGCGCAATCTCTTCGGTCCAGATACGCTCCCGCTGCTCCTGGGTCATGTGGCAGGCGGCCCAGTGCGCGCTGCCGACCTCGGTCAGCTCGGGGCGGATCGTGCGGGTGACGTCGTCCTTCGGGATGTCGGCGTACGGGCAGCGCGGGTTGAAGGCGCAGCCGGACGGGATGTTGATCAGCGAGGGCGGGGAGCCCTTGACCGGGATCAGGCGCTCCTGCTGCTCGCGGTCCAGTCGCGGCATCGAGCCGAGCAGGCCCCAGGTGTAGGGGTGGCGGGGCTCGTAGAACACCTTCTCGGCCGGGCCGCGCTCCACGCAGCGGCCGCCGTACATCACCAGGATGTCGTCGGCGAGTTCGGCGACGACGCCGAGGTCGTGGGTGATGATGATGACCGCCGAGCCGAACTCCTTCTGCAGGTCCCGGATCAGGTCGAGGATCTGCGCCTGGACGGTCACGTCGAGGGCGGTCGTCGGCTCGTCCGCGATGAGCAGTTCCGGGTTGTTGACCAGCGACATCGCGATCATCGCGCGCTGGCGCATACCGCCGGAGAACTCGTGCGGGTAGCTGTCGATCCGCTTGTCCGGCTGCGGGATGCCGACCCGGTCGAGCATCTCCACGGCACGGCGCTTGGCGGTCTTCTTGTCCACCTTGTGGTGGATGCGGTACGCCTCCACGATCTGCTGGCCGATCGTGTAGTACGGGTGCAGCGCCGACAGCGGGTCCTGGAAGATCATCGCCATCTCGCGGCCGCGCAGCTTGCGCACCTCGTCCGGGTCGGCGGTCAGCAACTCGGTGCCGTCCAGCCAGATCTCGCCGGAGATCTGCGCCTTGCGCTTGCCGTACTGGCCGGCGGTGTGCAGGCCCATGATGCCGAGCGAGGTCACCGACTTGCCGGAGCCCGACTCGCCCACGATGCCGAGGGTCTTGCCCTTCTCCAGCTGGAAGCTGAGCCCGTCGACGGACTTGACCAGGCCGTCGTCGGTCGGGAAGTGCACCTTCAGGTCGCGTACTTCGAGGAAGGCGGTCGGGGCGGGCGAGGTGCCGGTGGGCTCGCCCACGGCCGCTCCGCTCTTGCTGAGTTCGGTCATGCGAGCCTCACTCGGGGGTCGATCACGGCGTACAGGACGTCCACCACGAGGTTGGCGATCAGCACCGCGAGAGAAGTGATCAGGGTGACGCCCAGGATGATGGGCAGGTCCTGGTTCCGGATGGCGTTCAGCACGGCCTGGCCGAGGCCGGGCAGGTTGAACGTCGTCTCGGTCAGGATCGCGCCGCCGATGAGGGCGCCGAGGTCCATGCCGAGCATGGTCAGGATGGGCGTCATCGTCGAGCGCATGGCGTGCTTGCCGATGACGGTCTGCTCCTTGAGGCCCTTGGCGCGGGCGGTGCGGATGTAGTCCTCGCCGAGGATCTCCAGCATGGTGGCGCGGGTGATGCGCGCGTACATCGCCGCGTAGAGGAACGCCAGCGTGATCCACGGCAGGATCATGCCGCCGAACCAGCCGGTGAAGCTCTCCTCCAGGGGCGTGTACTGCCCGTCGAACCAGCCCAGTCCGAAGACGAAGATCGACAGGGAGAGCAGACCGGTGAAGTAGATGGGCAGGGAGACACCCGACAGCGCGACGACCATCGCGCCGCGGTCCCAGATGCTGCCCCGCTTGAGCGCGGAGAGCACACCCGCCGCGATGCCGAAGATCAGCCACAGCACGGCGGCGCCGAGCGCGAGACCCAGGGTCACCGGGAAGCGGTCGGTGAGCACCGGCCAGATGGCCTGCTCGCTGCGGAACGAGTAGCCGAAGCACGGCGCGGAGCAGTGAGTGACGTCACCGCCGCCCACGTACGTACGGCCCGCGAAGATGCCCTTGAAGAACTCCCAGACCTGGGCGTAGATCGGGTCGCCGAGCCCGAGCTTCTGCCGCACCGCCTCGACGGCGGCGGGGTCGGCCTGCTTGCCCACGAAGCTCGAGGCGATGTCGACGCCCGCCCACTTGGGGACGAGGAAGAAGATGCCGAAGACCACCAGGATGATGACCACGAGCATCACTGCGGCGGCGAACAACCGCCTGATGAGGTAAGCGAGCACAGCTCTCGGCCCGCTGCGGACCGCGGGCCACCGGAGGTCTTCCGGTGGCCCGCGATCACGCCGCGCCGGCCTTCACCTGCCTTTCGTGCCGTACGGCGGGTGTGCCGGTTATCAGGTCGTGGACTTCAGGCCGAGGTTGACGAAGTCGTACATACCGCTGTAGCCGTCGGTCGTGTACACGTTCGCCAGTCGGTCCGAGCGCCAGTTGACGAACTTCTCGAAGACGAAGGGCAGGTAGTAGCCGCCCTCCATGACCTTGTGGTTGATCTCCGTGGCGATCTTGGTCTTGCCGGCGTCGTCCAGCGTGGTGACGTACTGGTCGAACAGGCCGTCGATCGTCTTGTCCTTGATCAGAGCGAAGTTGTTGTTACCGCTCTCGAGGATGTACTTGCTGTCCCACAGCGGCATGCCGTAGCCCTGGACGGTCGGGAAGTCCGGGCCCCAGCCCATGATGATGATGCCGTAGCCCTTCTTCTTCACGTTCTCGGGGCTACCGATGATGCCGGAGGTCTGCGAACCGTCGAACTGGTCGATCTGCGCGTTGATGCCGATCTTCTTCAGCGACGCCTGCAGGGACTGGGCGGTGGCCACCTCGACCGGCTTGTTGTTGCGGACGGCGATGGTGGTGGAGAAGCCGTTCGGCTTGCCGCAGGCCTTCAGCGCTTCCTTGGCCTTGGCGACGTTGCCCTTCTTGTTGGCTCCGGCGATCTCGTACGGGTCGTACTTCTGGCCCTCGGCACCTGCCACGGACGGCGGCAGCATGTTGGTACCGATGTCACCACCGGCGATCGGGCCACCGCGCGCGGTCTGCAGCGACACGTGGTCGGCGCCGTAGATCACGGCCTTGCGGCACTCGGCGTTGTTGAACGGCGCCACGCTCTGCGGGAAGGTCGCGTAGCGGATGTAGCCGGTGACCGGGTTGTCCAGGTTGCCCTTGTGCTGCTTCAGAGCGGTGGTGCGGCCCTGCGGCGACATGCCGGTCTGGTTGAGGTCGAGGTCCAGGTCACCGTTGAGCAGACGCTGGTCGAGCTGGTTGGCGTCCGAGAAGAACTGGACGGTGATCTTGTCCGGGTAGGCCTTGCGGATCGGGTCCGAGGCCTGCTTCCACTCGGTGTTGCGGACCAGGGTCAGGTCCTTGCCCGGGCTGTACGACTGGAACTTGTACGGGCCGGAGGAGAACGGGCGCAGCTGGTACTTGGACTTGGTGTCCTTGTCCTGGCGGACCGGGGACGCGGAGGTCAGACCCAGCATGTCCTCGAAGTCCGAGTTGGCCTGCGGCAGCTTGAAGACGATGGTCTTGTCGTCCGGCGTCTCGATCGCCTTCAGACCCAGCTTGTCCTTGGAGGTGTCCTTGTACGGGCCCTTGTACTCGCCCTTCGGGTCCAGCACGTCCTTCAGGTACACCGGACCGCCGGACAGCACGTCCTGCGCCCAGACGCGCTCGATGCCGTACTTGACGTCCTTGGACGTGATCGGCTTGCCGTCCTCCCACGTGACGCCGTCACGCAGGGTGTACGTGTAGGTCTTGCCGCCGTCCGTGACCTTGGCGAGACCGGTGGCGAGGTCCGGGGTCAGCTCGGCGCCGGCCTTTCCGGGCTCCGTCTTGTTCGTGACGAGCTGGCGGCTGTAGTAGCGCGAGAAGTTCCACATCATGCCGTAGTAACCGCGCGTGGTGTCCCACGAGTCGGCGTCCTGGGCACCACCGAACTTCAGCGTGCCGCCCTTCTTGGCCAGGGAAGCCTGGGCGACCTTGTTGTTCGCGGCGTCGAAACCGGCCGCGCCCGTCTTCGAGCCGCCGTCGCTGTCACCGCCGCCGCACGCCGCCGTGGTCAGCAGCGCGGCGACCGCGGCGACAGCGGCCCATGCCTGCTTTCGCCGCCCTGAGGTGCGTTGGGTAGTCACGATCTCGGATCCTCCGGATTTGATGAGAGACCCCGTGTGTAGGTGTCACGGGACACTTGTGGTACGGCAGTTCAGCGGGAGGCCTTCGGGTCCAGCGCGTCGCGCACGCCGTCGCCGAAGAGGTTGAAGGCCAGAACGGTGATGAAGATCGCCACACCCGGGACCACCATGTACATGGGATCCGAGTCGTAGTAGTCGATCGCGCTCGAAAGCATCTGCCCCCAGGAAGACGTGGGCGGCTTGACGCCCACGCCCAGGAAGCTGAGTGCCGCCTCGGTGAGGATGTTGGTGGGGATCATCATCGTCGTGTACACGATGATCGGCGCGACCAGGTTGGGCAGCAGCTCCTTGAACAGGATGTACAGCCGCCCGGCGCCCAACGAGCGGGCCGCCTCGACGTACTCCCGCTCGCGCAGGGAGAGCGTCTGGCCGCGCACCACGCGTCCGATGTAGGGCCAGCCGAAGAAGCCGATGACGAGGATCATCACGAACACGCGCACGGACGAGCCGGTCAGCCCCAGCATCTCGTTCGGCATGACGGAGACCAGCGCGATGATGAACAGCAGCTGCGGGAAGGCCAGCAGACCGTCCATCACACGGCTGATGACGGAGTCGACCCAGCCGCCGAAGAAGCCGGCGAGCACGCCCAGGACCGTGCCGAGGATGACGGCGACGATCGCGGACAGGAAGCCGACCAGCAGGGAGATCCGGGCGCCGTAGAGGATGCGGGCGAAGATGTCGCGGCCGTTGACCGGCTCGACCCCCAGCCAGTGGTCGCCGCTGACGCCGCCCAGGGACCCCGTGGGCGTGCCGAACAGCGGGTCGATCAGGTCCTCGTGAAAGGCGTCCGGGTCCTGCCCGTACAGGTTGGTGATCACGGGCGCGAGCAGCGCGACAACGACGAGGAACAGCACCACGGCGCCGCCTGTGAGGGCGAGTTTGTCCCGTTTCAGGCGCTCCCAGGCGATCCGGCCCAGGGAGCGCCCCTGTACGGCCTTCTCGCCGGCGGTGGCAACCGCCGCTTCCTCGGCAGCACTCGGGGCCGCTTCCGCGGTCGGCTCGTGCAATGGTGCCGTCATCTGGCAGGGACCCCTCTTCTCAACCGGCGGTGGCCGGCCCGCACTTGCCGCTGTGGCGGCGTGATCAGTCCGTCGTACACAGGGGCGAACACCCCTGGTGCGGGAGTCTTCAACGCTTTGGCGATCTGTTGCCAGACTTGGCGGTGAAAGGATGCATAAACGTGATGCGGGTAGATGGCTTCCGTTATCCGGACAGCGGGTAACGGGGGGCGGACGCGGGCCGGCTGGGACATTTGTGGGCAGGGATGGATTATATGCCCTGATCTACGCGCGAAGACAACGGGGGTGGGAGTCGCCCTCCGACACCGGAGGAGATGCTCGGTCAGAAACCGCCGCGGGCCTGCGGGTAGCCGTAGCCGGCCGCAGGGGCCTGTGCCGGGGAGGCGGGAGCGGCCGACGCCCCGTGGGCCTCGCGGTCGTAGAAGGGGCGGGCGTTGGCCCGCATCCACAGCGCGACCGGGTCGTACTCGTCGGACATCGCCACGGTCGACACCGGCAGCCCGTCCGGGACGGCGCCGATGGACTGCTGCATCATCGCGCGCACCGAGTCGACGGCCGGCGGGCTGGTGTCGTACACATCCAGCCCGATGGCCAGATACGGCGCCCCGAGCGCCGGCTGCACCCAGGCGCGGCGCAGTGCGCGGACCGCCGGGGTGCGGTGGGCGTTCTGCGCGAGCAGGGCGTAGAACTGCGGGATCTCGATGCCGGGCTCGGACAGCCGCAGCGGCCCCGCGGGCTGGCGCTCCAGGCCGGTGGCGATGCGTCGCAGGTCGAGCCAGGGGATGCCGAGGCCGCCGCCCGGGGCGTGCGGGTTCAGCCAGAGGCCGTAGTGGTCGGGGTAGAGCGTGCGGGCGACGTCGACTCCGTCGACCACCTCGTAACTGCGGTTCCAGCCGCTGGCGGAGAGTTCCTGGGCGGAGGTGACACACGGGGCGTAGCCGTAGCCGTCCACCTCCATGTTCCCGTACTGGGCGTCGGGGGAGCCTGCCTGGCCGTGCCAGAGGAGCATCCAGACCTGGCCGGAGGAGGGGGTCGCGAGGGCGCGCAGAAGTGCCTCGTAGGCGTCGTAGCGCCCAGGCGTCACTTGGCGCAGCATGTGCTCGACCTGTCCGGCCGCGATGCCGCTGGCGCTCACCTGTACCGCCCCTTCTGGAAGTTGCCCCGGATTATGACACCAGCTTAAGTGGCTTCGCCGACAGCAGGGCGCCTGAGAGCTCGGGGCTGCTTGTCTGTCGGCGGGTGCGGGTCGAGTGTGGCTTGTCGCGCAGTTCCCCGCGCCCCTAGGGAGTTTCCCTACTGCTGATAGAAGGGGCGGACCCTTTCTCGCATCCAGTGGCACACCGGGTCGTCCGCCACGTCCAGGAGGACCAGGTTGACCGGCCACTGGACGGGGGTCATGCCCAGGGCTCGGGCCAGGGCCTCCATCGGGAGGGCGCGTATGTCCCCCTCCAGCTCGGACAGCTCCACACCCACGAACATGACCGGGTCCGCCGTCTCGATGGCGGCGAGGCAGCGGCGGGCGGTGCGGACCACTCCCGTCGCGGCGAACTCGGCCGAGGCCACGGCGAGGAAGTCGACCGGGTCGTCCTGCCAGTCGGGTTCGTAGAGCTTGACCCGGCCGCCGGTGGTGGGTCCGTCCAGCGGGGTGCGGCCGACGCGGCACAACTCGGCGACGGCCGCGGGCGGGAGCGGGACGCCGACCACGCCGTCCGGGTTCACGGCGATGCCCACCTGCGGCGGCAGGCCGCGCGCGAACTCCACGGCGGGGGCGATGGTGTACGGCATGTGCGCGCCGGCGACCTGGCGGAACTGCTCCTCGGAGCTGAACACCGGCACATACGCCTGGCCCTCGATCTCCAGCGTGGGCAGATCGAGCGGGCCGCTGTGCGGGCCGCCGCCCTCGGGCAGCGGGACCCAGACGAAGCTGCGGCCGAGCACCTCGATGATCCGCCCGCCGGCTCCGGGGATGCCGAGGGAGGCGGAGAGCACCTCCTCCAGTTCGTTCCCGGGCCATCCGCCGTGCGAATGGGGGTGTGCCTGGGTGGGAAAGTCCGCGGGGAGATCCGCTGGGAAGTCCATCTGTATGACCGCCTGCTGTGAACCGCTGCTGTGGCTGGAAAGGCTAACGGGTGCGGCCTCGTGGTTGTTCGGGGATGTTCCGGGATGTTCAGCCCGTGAAGCCGATCCGGCGCAGGACGTTCGCCGCGGCGCGGTCGATCAGGACAGCCGAGCCGCAGCCCGGGGGCAGGTCGCCCTTCTCCACGGAGCTGATCAGGCGGGCGGCCGCGCCGCGGTGGCGCTGGAACGCGTACCGCGAGACTCCGCGGCCGCGCTCGCGCTGGCCGGCCAGCGCGATGTCGGGGGTGACGTCGAGCAGCAGCAGGTGCAGGGTGCCGCCCCGGCGGCGGGCCTCACGGGCCAGCCAGCGGCGCACCCAGGCCTGCGTACCGCAGTCGTGCACGACGACCCCCTCGCCGGAGCGCAGGGCGCGGCGCAGACCGGCGTAGTGCGCGAGGCGGACCAGGGGGCGGTAGATCGCGTACGGCAGGAAGCGGGGCGTTCTCGCGTCCCAGCGGTCGCGGGTGTCCTGGGAGTCGATGCGCAGGCCCCTGACGGTGCGCCGCATCAGCGTGGACTTGCCGCTGCCGGGCAGGCCGGTGATCACGACGAGGTCCTGGGGGCCGAAGAGCAGGGCATGGGGGCTGTGGCCGTCTCGCTCGCGAAGGTCGCGGACGACAGGCGCGGTGAGCGGGCCGCAGGCCTCCTTGGCCGGGACCGTCGGCTGCTGGGGCAGCGCGAGGGCCGAGGTGGTCGCGTACGCCGTGGTCCTGTTCACCGTGATCGTCCTCCCCTGGGGTGGTCACGAGTCCCCTCCCCGTCGAGTGTAAAGAGAAGGTAATGCGCGGCGTCTCTCCTTTCCGTCCGGTTACCGCAACAAGCCTGCTACAGCGTGCTGCGCCTCGCCGTGCGGGCTGTGCGGAACCTGTGAGCCGTACGGGAGAGGTCTCCCCCTGCCGCGCCGGACCGATGCGTGCAATGATGTCCGCGCCAACTGCATACCGGCCGCTTGAATCCGCGCGGGAGAGTTCCGGGTCGTACGTCCGTCGTACCGATGCCCGGGCGCCGAAGGAGCAAGTCCCTCCCTTGAATCTCTCAGGCCCCGTTACCGCGCGGGCGAGGCACATCTGAAAAGCGGGCCGCTGCGACAGTGGCTCCACCCAAGGTGCAAGTCATGACACCACCGTTTCGCGGGGTCGTGACGAACCTCTCAGGTTCCGATGACAGATGGGGAGGAACGACCTCGCCCTCCCCCACGCTCGAATGAGCTCGCGCGGGAGGTACCCCCATCGCCTTGGGAGACGACCGTCCGATGAGCAGCAACGCACCCCGTCATACCGCCCTCGATGCCGTGCACCGCGCGCTCGGCGCGACGATGACCGACTTCGCCGGCTGGGACATGCCCCTGCGCTACGGCTCCGAGCGCGACGAGCACAATGCCGTGCGCACCAAGGCCGGGCTCTTCGACCTCTCGCACATGGGCGAGATCACGGTGACCGGTCCTGAGGCGGCGGCCATGCTGGACTACGCCCTGGTCGGGAACATCGGGGGCGTGAAGGTGGGCCGCGCCCGCTACACCATGATCTGCCGCGAGGACGGCGGCATCCTCGACGACCTGATCGTCTACCGCCTCGCGGAGACCGAGTACATGGTGGTCGCCAACGCCTCCAACGCCCAGGTGGTGCTGGACGCGCTGACCGAGCGCGCCGCGGGCTTCGACGCCGAGGTGCGCGACGACCGGGACAACTACGCGCTGATCGCCGTGCAGGGCCCCGAGTCCCCGGGGATTCTGAAGTCCCTCACCGACGCCGACCTCGACGGCCTGAAGTACTACGCGGGCCTGCCCGGCACGGTCGCCGGCGTCCCGGCCCTGATCGCGCGCACCGGCTACACGGGCGAGGACGGCTTCGAGCTGTTCGTCGCGCCGGCCGACGCGGAGAAGCTGTGGCAGGCGCTGACCGAGGCTGGGGGTACCTCCCGGCCGGAGGCTGGGGGAGCCCCGGCCGGGCTCGTCCCCTGCGGGCTGTCCTGCCGGGACACGCTGCGGCTGGAGGCGGGCATGCCGCTGTACGGACACGAGCTCAGCACTTCTCTGACGCCGTTCGACGCCGGGCTCGGCCGGGTGGTGAAGTTCGAGAAGGAGGGCGACTTCGTGGGGCGGGAGGCCCTGCGAGAGGCCGCCGCCCGCTCGGAGAAGAACCCGCCGCGCGTCCTCGTCGGCCTGATCGCCGAGGGCCGCCGCGTCCCGCGCGCCGGGTACGCGGTCGTCGCCGGCGGCGAGGTGATCGGCGAGGTCACCTCCGGCGCCCCCTCCCCCACCCTGGGCAAGCCGATCGCGATGGCGTACGTCGACGCGGCGCACGCGGCACCGGGCACCCCCGGTGTCGGTGTGGACATCCGGGGCAGCCACGAACCGTACGAGGTCGTGGCGCTGCCGTTCTACAAGCGCCGGAAGTAGACACTGAGCGACGCGGCCCGTGCGTGAACCCGCGCACATTTCCGCTGCTCACGCACGTTTCCAGCAGTCCCCCATTCACCAGCACTCCACCGCGTACAGGAGAATTCAGGCCATGAGCAACCCCCAGCAGCTGCGCTACAGCAAGGAGCACGAGTGGCTGTCGGCCGCCGAGGACGGCGTCTCGACGGTCGGTATCACGGAGCACGCGGCCAACGCGCTCGGCGACGTGGTCTTCGTCCAGCTCCCCGAGGTCGGTGACACCGTGTCCGCGGGCGAGACCTGCGGCGAGCTGGAGTCGACCAAGTCGGTCAGCGACCTGTACGCCCCGGTCTCCGGGGAGGTCACCGAGGTCAACGAGGACGTGGTGAACGACCCGTCACTGGTCAACTCCGCGCCCTTCGAGGGCGGCTGGCTGTTCAAGGTACGCGTCACGGACGAGCCCGCCGACCTGCTCTCCGCCGACGAGTACACCGCCTTTTCCGCCGGCTGAGGAGTCGTACACCCGATGTCCGTTCTGAACACGCCCCTGCACGAGCTCGACCCCGAGGTCGCCGCCGCGGTCGACGCCGAGCTGCACCGCCAGCAGTCCACCCTCGAGATGATCGCCTCCGAGAACTTCGCGCCGGTCGCGGTCATGGAGGCGCAGGGCACGGTCCTCACCAACAAGTACGCCGAGGGCTACCCGGGCCGCCGCTACTACGGCGGCTGCGAGCACGTCGACGTGGCCGAGCAGATCGCGATCGACCGGGTCAAGGAGCTGTTCGGCGCCGAGTACGCCAACGTGCAGCCCCACTCGGGCGCCTCCGCCAACCAGGCCGCCCTGTTCGCGCTGGCCCAGCCGGGCGACACCATCCTCGGCCTGGACCTGGCGCACGGCGGTCACCTGACCCACGGGATGCGGCTGAACTTCTCCGGCAAGCAGTTCGAGGTGGTGCCCTACCACGTCGACTCCGAGACCGGCCTGGTGGACATGGCCGAGGTCGAGCGGCTCGCCAAGGAGCACCGGCCGAAGGTGATCATCGCGGGCTGGTCGGCGTACCCGCGGCAGCTGGACTTCGCCGAGTTCCGCAGGATCGCCGACGAGGTCGAGGCCTACCTGTGGGTGGACATGGCGCACTTCGCCGGTCTGGTCGCGGCCGGCCTCCACCCGAACCCGGTGGAGTACGCGGACGTCGTCACCTCAACCACCCACAAGACGCTGGGCGGCCCGCGCGGCGGCATCATCCTGGCGAAGAAGGACTTCGCGAAGAAGCTCAACTCGTCCGTCTTCCCGGGCTTCCAGGGCGGCCCCCTGGAGCACGTGATCGCGGCGAAGGCGGTCTCCTTCAAGGTCGCGGCGAGCGAGGACTTCAAGGAGCGTCAGCGCCGTACGGTCGAGGGCGCACGGATCCTCGCCGAGCGGCTGACCGCGCCGGACGCCCGCGAGGCCGGGGTCGACGTCCTGTCCGGCGGCACGGACGTGCACCTGATCCTGGTCGACCTGCGCGAGTCCGAACTGGACGGGCAGCAGGCCGAGGACCGCCTCCACGAGGTCGGCATCACGGTCAACCGCAACGCCGTCCCGAACGACCCGCGCCCGCCGATGGTGACCTCGGGCCTGCGGATCGGTACGCCGGCCCTGGCCACCCGCGGCTTCACGGCCGAGGACTTCGCCGAGGTCGCGGACGTCATCGCTCAGGCGCTCAAGCCGTCGTACGACACAGAGGCACTGAAGGTCCGGGTCAAGGCGCTCGCGGACAAGCACCCGCTGTACCCCGGTCTGAACAAGTAGTTCCTTTTTGCGGGGCGCCGCGCACACTCGTACGTGGGCACGGCGCCCCACCCCGTTCTGAGGAGTCCCCGTGGCCATCTCGGTCTTCGACCTGTTCTCGATCGGCATCGGCCCGTCCAGCTCCCACACGGTCGGCCCGATGCGCGCGGCCCGCATGTTCGCCCGCCGGCTGCGGGGCGAGGACCTGCTGGCCTCCGTCGCGTCCGTACGGTCCGAGCTCTACGGCTCCCTGGGCGCGACCGGACACGGCCACGGCACCCCGAAGGCGGTGCTGCTGGGCCTGGAGGGCGCCTCACCGCGCACGGTGGACGTGGAGACGGCGGACGAACGGATCCAGGGCATCAAGGAGTCGGGCCGTCTCCGCCTCCTCGGCGAGCACGAGATCCCGTTCTCCTTCGACGACGACCTGATCCTGCACCGCCGCAAGGCGCTCCCCTACCACGCGAACGGCATGACCCTGTGGGCGTACGACGCGGCGGGCGCCGAACTGCTCACGAAGACGTACTACTCCGTGGGCGGCGGCTTCGTCGTCGACGAGACCGTGCTTGATGAAGGCGTGGTGGGCGCGAACCGCATCAAGCCGGACGACACGGTCCTGAAGTACCCCTTCCGCACGGGCGACGAACTGCTGCGGCTGACGCGGGAGACGGGCCTGTCGATCTCCGCGCTGATGCTGGAGAACGAGCGGGCCTGGCGCACCGAGGACGAGATCCGCGAGGGCCTGCTGAAGATCTGGCGGGTGATGCGGGCGTGCGTGTCGCGCGGCATGTCCTGCGAGGGCATTCTGCCGGGCGGCCTGAAGGTGCGCCGCAGGGCGGCGGTCTCCGCCCGCCAACTCCGGGCGGACGGCGACCCGTTGGCGCACGCGATGGAGTGGATCACGCTCTACGCGATGGCGGTGAACGAGGAGAACGCGGCGGGCGGGCGAGTGGTGACGGCCCCGACCAACGGCGCGGCCGGCATCATCCCCGCGGTGCTCCACTACTACATCAACTTCGTCCCGGGTGCGGACGAGGAGGGTGTGGTCCGTTTCCTGCTGGCCGCGGGAGCGATCGGCATGCTCTTCAAGGAGAACGCGTCCATCTCCGGCGCCGAGGTCGGCTGCCAGGGCGAAGTCGGCTCGGCCTGCTCGATGGCGGCGGGGGCGCTGGCGGAGGTGCTGGGCGGCTCTCCGGAACAGGTCGAGAACGCCGCCGAGATCGGCATGGAGCACAACCTCGGCCTGACCTGCGACCCGGTCGGCGGCCTCGTCCAGATCCCCTGCATCGAACGCAACGGCATGGCGGCGGTGAAGGCGGTCACGGCCGCACGGATGGCGATGCGCGGCGACGGCTCGCACAAGGTGTCCCTGGACAAGGTCATCAAGACGATGAAGGACACCGGCGCGGACATGAGCGTGAAGTACAAGGAGACGGCGCGGGGCGGGCTGGCGGTGAACATCATCGAGTGCTAGGGCCTGTGTCGAAAGTGGCGTCGTCCGCCCGAAGGGCGGGCCGGGAATTTGGCGACCGGGCCTAGGGGCGGGCACCTCGACGTGCCCGGCCCCGTGCGGGGCGGGTCAGTCGGTGGGGGGCAGGCGGTCCGCGATCGTCCGGACCAGGGTCTCCTGGTGGTCGACGAGGTAGAAGTGGCCGCCGGGCAGCACGTCCAGGTGGAACCCCTCGGTCGTGACGTCGGACCAGTCCGACATGTCGTGGACCGAGGTGGACGGATCCTGGTCCCCGATGTACGCGTACACGGGGCAGTCGACCGGGGCGGCGTCGCGCGGGCCGTAGGTTCCGACGATCGTGAAGTCGGCGCGGATCGCCGGCAGGACGATCTCCCTCAGGTCCGGGTCGGTGAGGAGCGATTCGTCGGTGCCGCCCAGCCGGCGGACCTCCTCGATCAGTGCCTCGTCGCCCTGCTTGTGCAGCTCTCGCGGAGTCAGCCGATGCGGGGGCCTGCGGCTCGACACGTGGAGCGCCGCCGGGCGCACCGCGTGCCTGCCGTGCAGGCGCAGTGCCACCTCGTAGGCGAGTGACGCGCCCATGCTGTGCCCGAAGAGCGTCACCGGCACGTCGAGGAAGGGCAGGAGGGCCGCGGTCACCCGGTCGGCAAGCTCCTCCATGGAGTCGACGCACGGGTCGGTCAGCCGGTCGTGCCGGCCGGGGTAACGCGCGACCAGTACCTCCGTCCCGCTGTCGAACGCGGTGCCCCAGGCGTGGAAGAAGCTGGCCGAACCGCCCGCGTGCGGCAGGACCAGCAGCCTGCGGCGGGGAGCGGCCGTCACCGAGTACCTACGGAACCACCTGTCGTTGTCGACGACTGCGGACGGTGCGGTGCGGTGGGCGCCGACGCTCATCCTGTCATCCTCCTGTCGTGCTCTGGGCGAGGGGGCGTTGGGCGATGGGCCGCACGCGTGGCAGGGCCATCGCCACGTAGTCGTCCGTGGCCAGGGCCACCGACCGGTCGAGCCGGGCCGCGTTGAAGAAGATCTCGTCGTGGGCGAGCAGTTCAGGGTCGGCCACCAGATCCAGCTCGGGATGGCGGGCGAAGGGCATCACCGAACCGCTGACGCTGCCCGCCAGCCGCTCGGCCACGTCCCGCGCCGCGAACGAGGCCTCCGTACCCGCGTACATGTCCCTGAGTTCCTCCAGGTCGACCTTGCGGTCGCCGGGCACGACCGCGAGGACGTAGCGCCGGGAGCGCCGGCCCGTGGCGACGCGTACCACCAGGCACTTGGCCGCCTGGGCGAGGGCGTGTCCGCGCAGGACGCTCGCGGGCTCCGTGCGGCCCTCCGGGACGTGGTCGATGAGCCGGAAGCGCGCCTGTCTGCGCTCCAGTTGGTCCATCAGCCAATCGTAGGTGCTCATCCGGTCTGCTCCAGGCTCCAGCCACGGGTGGCTTCGATCGCGGCGGACGCGTCGTCGAGGACCGCCTGAGCTGCCGGTCCGCCCAGTCCGAGGGCGACCAGGGCCGTCCCGTCGGCTCCGGCGCCCCGGGCGATCCGCAGGGACTCGACGGGGACCCCCGCCTGCCCGAGGGCCTCGCTGACCGCGCCGATCACTCCGGGCCGGTCGGGGGCGAGGAAGAAGGCCAGGTCGCCGTCGAGGGCGACATCGACCTCGTAGCCGCAGATCTCCACGAGGCGTGCGCCGGAGTGCAGCCCGGTCAGGGTGCCGGTCACCGAGACCGGCTCACCGGACGGCAGAGTCCCGTCGACTCGGACGAGGCTGCGGTGCACCGGGCTGTCGGGGCCGGAGCGCACCTCGGTGCCCAGGCCCCGCTCCTGGGCGATCAGCGGGGCGTTGACATAGCTGACACCGCCCTCGACGACCTGACCCAGCACGCCCTTGAGGCCGGCCAGTTCGAGGGCCGCGACGTCGTGGCGCGCGATCTCGCCGGACACGGTCACCCGCAACTGCCCCGGCAGCCCGCCGGCGGTCGCCGTGAAGAGCCGGCCGAGGCGCTCGGCCAGGGTCAGCCACGGGTCGAGTGCGGCGTCGACCTCGCCCATCCGCACGTTGACCGCCTCCGGGACGAACCGTCCGGACAGCGCCTCCCGGACCGACCTGGCGACCGAGACGCCGGCCCGCTCCTGCGCCTCGGCGGTGCCCGCGCCCAGGTGCGGGGTGACGACCACGTTGTCGAGCTCGTACAGCGGGGAGGAGGTGCACGGCTCGGTGGCGAACACGTCCATGGCCGCGCCCGCGATCCGCCCCTCCTTCAGCGCGGCGTACAGCTCCGCCTCGTCGACGATCCCGCCACGCGACGCGTTGACGATCCGTACGTCCGGCTTGACCCGGTGCAGCGCGTCGAAACCGATCAGGCCGGTCGTCTCCGGGGTCCTCGGCAGATGGACGGTCAGGAAGTCCGCCTCGTCGAGGAGCGTGTCGAGCGCGACGGCGCGCACCCCCGTCCGCTCGGCGTATCCGGCCGGTACGTAGGGGTCGTAGGCGAGCAGTGTCATCCCGAACGCCGCCATCCGGCGGGCCACCAGGGAACCGATCCTGCCCAGCCCGACGATGCCGAGCGTCTTGTCCGCGAGCTCGACACCGGTGAACCGGCTGCGCTGCCAGCGGCCTTCCCTGAGCGCCGCGTCGGCCTGCGGGATGTTCCTGGCCACCGCGAGCAGCAGGCCGACGGTGTGCTCGGCCGCGCTGACGATGTTGGAGGTGGGGGCGTTGACCACCATGACGCCGGCCCGGGACGCGGCGGGCACGTCCACGTTGTCCAGGCCGACCCCGGCCCGGCCGATCACCTTGAGCCGCGTGCCCGTCGCGATGGCCTCCGCGTCCATGCGGGTGGCGCTGCGCACGAGTACCGCGTCGGCCGCCGGGAGCGCGTCGAGGAGCGCGCCCCGGTCGGCGCCCGCGCAGTGCCGGATCTCGAAGTCCGGCCCCAGGGCGTCGACGGTGGCCGGAGAGAGTTCCTCGGCGATCAGTACGACTGGCTTGTCCACGACGCGATTCCTTGTCTCGAAATGAGTCTCGAAATGAGGGTCGAAAGGGTTCCGTGAGGGGCCTGCGGTCGGGCGGGCCGACTCAGCCGGCGCTCGTGACCAGTTGGGGCAGTTCGGCCGAGGTCTCCGGAACCGCCGTGTCCCAGGTGTGCGGAGCGCCGAAGTGCCGCGCCACCCACTCGGGGTCGTACAGCGTGTCGAGATAGCGGTCGCCCTGGTCCGGGGAGAGCGCGACCGCGGTGAGCCGCTCGCCCCGGGGCCGGCCGCCCAGCCAGCGCAGCGCGCCGCTGACGACGGTGCCGGTGGAACCGCCGAACAGGAAGCCGCGCCGGGCCAGGGCGTGGCAGCTCTCCAGGGTGTCCCGCTCGGGCACCATGACGACCTCGTCGACGAGCCCCTCGTCGAGCAGCTGCGGTCGTACGCCCGCGCCGAGTCCGGGGATGTGCCGGGTAAGGGCGGGGCCGCCGAAGGTCACCGAGCCCACGCTGTCGACGGCCACGATCCGCACCGGCCGCCGTTGCTCCCGGAAGAAGCGGGCGCAGCCCATCAGCGTGCCGGTGGTTCCCGCGCCGACGAAGAGCACGTCCAGCTCGGGGAACTGGGCGGCGACGGCGGGGCCGGTGGAGCGGTAGTGGGCCAGCCAGTTGTGCGGGTTCACGTACTGGTTGAGCCAGACGTAGTTCGGGTCGAAGTCGACGAGCCGCTGCACGTAGTCGATCCGGGCGCCCAGCAGGCCGCGTTCCTTGTCGGGACGCGAGATGACCAGGACCCGGGCGCCGAAGGACTCCATCAGCCGGCGGCTCGCCGGGTTGCAGCGGGAGTCGGTGACGCAGACGAAGCCGTATCCCCGGTGGGCCGCGATCATGCTGAGCGCCACGCCGAGGTTGCCGGACGAGGACTCCACGAGCACGTCGCCCGGGGTCAGGGTGCCGTCGCGCTCGGCGGCCAGCACCATTTCCAGGGCGGCCTTCAGCTTGACGGAGCCCGCGAGGTTGACTCCCTCGTATTTCAGGAAGAGGGGGACGTCGAAGACAGACCGCAGATCCACGAATACGTCGTCGACGTTGATCTCGTAGGGGGCGGATATGACCGTCACTTCATCACCGTCACTTTTTCACCGTGTGGGTTCGGGTGCCGCCTGGCCGCGGTCGCGTCCGTAGCGGTCGAGCTCGTGGAAGAAGCCGTCGACGACGCCGAGCCGGCCGGCGTCGCGGAGTTGGTCGTGGACGTAGCGCCCGAGGGCGATGTCGAGGACGCCGAGACCGAACGGCGAGAAGACGACCGGGCGGTCCGCAGGGAGTTCGACCCGTCCCTGCAGAACGTCGAAGAGGGTGCCGTCGATGAAGTCGCGCCCGCCGGTGAGCTGTTCGGTGAGATGGGGTGAGGTGTCCGCCTTCAGGCAGTGCTCGACGTCGTCGAGGATGTTGGCGGAGGCGAGCAGGATCTCCGGTGCGAGATCCCGCAGCGACACGTTGAGGACCAGCGGGTTGTGCGCGAACCAGGCCGGGTCGTGCAGGTGCGGGCTGCCCGCGACGGTGGCGAGGACCACCAGGTCGCTCTCCCGGATCAGCTCCTCGGATGTCTCGTGCACCACGACGGAGGCGTCGCCGGGGCGGCCGCCGAGGTAGCCGGCGAATGCCTCGGCGTGCTCCTGGGACAGGTCGTGGACGCCGATCCGGTCAAAGGTCCAGTCGGTGGCCTCCAGATAGTGGTGGATGTAGCGGGCGATGAGTCCGGTGCCGATGAACCCGATGCGGCGGGGGCGTTCGCCTCGCTTGAGCTTGTCGGCGGCGAGGGCGGCTGACGCGGCGGTCCTGGAGGCGCTGATGATGGAACTCTCCAGGCAGGCGAACGGGTAGCCGGTCGCGTGGTCGTTGAGGATGAGGACCGCGGAGGCCCGCGGGATGCCGGCCGCGACGTTCTCCGGGAAGCTGGAGATCCACTTCAGGCCGTCGGTGGGGTGGACGCCGCCGACCGAGGCGGGCAGCGCGATGATCCGGGAGCTCGGGCGGTCGGGGAAGCGCAGGAAGTACGAGGGCGGGTTGACCGAGTCGCCCCGGCCGTGCAGCCGGTAGACGTCTTCGACCAGGTTCACGACCTGCTTCTCGCTGCCGGTGAGAACCTGGGCCACCTGCGCGCCGGTGATGACGGCGAAGGGCGGCACGAGCGACGGGCTGGACATGATTGCTCCATCCGAAGAACTGGTGGGAGAGGCTGGTGGGCGAGCTGGTCAGGAGTGGGGAGGGACCGTGACCGGGTCGCCGAGAACGACCGCGATCCTCCGGTCCCCCTCATAGGGCTCCCGGCTGTGTGCCATCCGGAGGTTGTCCACGATCAGGAGGTCGCCGGTCCGCCACGGCTCGCGCAGGGTGTGCTTCTCGTACACCCCGTTGATGGTGAGCACCGTTTCCTCGTCGAGGCCGGCGCCGCTGCCGTAGCGGCTGTTGAAGGGCAGCCCGGCGTCGCCGAACTCGAACTTCAGGTACTCCCGGATGACGGGGTCCAGGGTCCATTCGTTGAGGAAGGCGATCTGGTTGAACCAGCCGCGCCGACCGGTGACCGGGTGGGTGAGTACGGCGGCGGCGCGCTGCCGGGTACGCAGGTCGCCGCCCGGCTCCCAGCGGCACTCGATGCCCCGGGCCGCGCAGTAGGCCTCGATGGCCGCGCGGTCGGTGGTGCCGAAGGCGTCGGCGAGGCCGACGCCCACGGTATTGGTGTAGTTGCGGTCGACGAGCCAGCCCTCGGACTCGAAGCGGGCGACCAGGTCGGCCGGGAGCGCCCGCAGCACCTCGAAGGAGTCCGAGACGCCGGTGACACCGCCCGATTCGGGCGCGGTGAGGCAGGCGAAGAGCAGGGTGCCGGGCACCTCGCGGGCGTAACTCAGCTCGTGGTGCATGCACATGGGCTGGTCGACGGGCCACTCGGAGGAGGAGTACACACCGTCCGCCAGCCGTTGGCGCAGCGCGAAGCCCTCGCGTTCGGTCATCACCTGGTGCAGGAGTGCGCGGCCGACGCCGGCGACGGTGTCCGCGTTCCGCAGGCCGAGGCCGCGCACCAGCAGCGCGCCGTGCTCGGCGACCGTGGCACGCAGCCGGCCGGCCTGCTCGGCGCACCAGGCCGCCGGGTCGTCGGGTGCGGGGCCGTCGAGGGTGAGCACGGCCGGCCGGCCCTCGGTCCTGACGACCTCGAACGGGGTGGCGTCCAGGGCGGTGCGGTGCGCCGCGGCCGCGTCCTGGGCGGGCGCGGCGGCCGCGCCGGGGTTCTCCGGGCCCTCGGCCACGGTCCCGGCCCCAGCGTCGGCCCGCGGGTCGTCGAGGAACGCGGCGAGTGCGTCGAGCGTCGGGCGCCGGGTCACGTCGCGCAGCGTGAAGGCGCGTTCCATCCGTACCACGAGCCGCACCGCGGACAGGGAGGTGCCGCCCAGGTCGAAGAAGTGGGCGGTGCGGCCGACCCGTTCGAGCGGCAGCCGCAGAACGGCGGCCCACGCCTCGGCGAGCCGCCGCTCGGTGTCGGTACGGGGCGCCTCGTGCTCCTGGCCGGCGCCTTCCTGTTCGGCGAGTTCGGCGGCGAGTGTGCGCAGGGCCCGCTTGTCCGTCTTGCCGTTGGCGGTGAGCGGCAGCGCGTCGAGGTGTTCGACCCGGTCGGGCACCATGTACGCCGGCAGCGCCTGGCTCAGCCGCTTGCGCAGGGCGTCGGACGACTGGGCCGAACCGGTCTGGAAGCCGACCAGGTGGCCTCCCTTGTCGGGGGATTCGACGACGACCACGGCGCCGTCGCGGACGCCCGGCAGCCGCAGCATCTGGTTCTCGATCTCACCGATCTCGATCCGGAAGCCACGGATCTTGATCTGGGCGTCGCGGCGGCCGAGGAATTCCAGGGAGCCGCCGGGCAGCCTGCGCCCGAAGTCGCCGGAGCGGTACAGCCGCTGCCCCGGCCGGTGCGGGTCGTCGCCGAAGGCCTGTGCGGTGCGCTCGGGGTCGTTGACGTAACCGCGTCCCACGCAGACGCCGGAGAAGACGATCTCGCCGGGGGCGCCGAGCGGCACCGGTCGGAGGTTCTCGTCGACGACGTACACGGTGACGTTGCCGACCGCGTGCCCCAGCGGCACCGAGTCCCACACCGGGACGGAGGTCATGACCTCGTGGTTGGTGTCGTCCGAGGTCTCCGTCAGGCCGTAGGCGTTCATCAGGGCGATGTGCGGGAATCGCGCGAACCAGCGGGCGGTGAGTTCCTTCTTGAGCGCTTCACCGGTGACCGAGACACAGCGCAGGGCGGGCAGTTCCCGGGGTCTGTCCTCCAGGCGGCTGAGCACCACCTCCAGGTAGGAGGGGACCGCCTGGAGCACGCAGACTCCGCCGCGCTCGATGGTGTCGAGGTAGCGGTCGACGTCGAGGATCGCCTCCTGTTCGACGATCAGCGTGCGCCCTCCCACGACCAGGGCCGCGACCAGCTGCCACAGGGAGATGTCGAAGGACTGCGGCGCGGTCTGGGCGACCACCTGGCCCTCGCCGAGGCCCTGGTCGTCGATCTTGGCGTACAGGTGGTTGAGGAAACCGGCGTGCTCGCACATCGCGCCCTTGGGTTCTCCGGTGGAGCCCGAGGTGAAGTACAGGTAGGCGAGCTGACCGGGGCCGACGGGGACGCGCGGGTCGTGGCCTGGGCGCCCCTCGGCGTACGCAGCACCGGCCTTGAGGAGTTCGACGCCGGGCGGCGCGGCCTGCTCCAGGTGGCCCGGGCCGCCGTCCTCGGTGAGCACCAGGCGGCAGTCGGCGCGGACCAGGGTGCGGGCCATCCGGTCCGCGGGGGCGTGCGGCTCGATGGGCAGATAGGCGGCGCCGGCCTTGAAGATGCCGATGACCGAGGCGAGCCAGTCCAGGTTGCGCTCGGTGACCACGGCCACCACCGCCTCGGCTCCCAGGTCGCGGGCGAGCAGGGCGTGGGCGATCCGGTTGGCCCGGGTGTTGAGTTCCTCGTACGTCCAGGTGCGGGTGCCGTGCACGGCCGCGATGTCCGCGGGCCGTCGCGCGGCCTGCTCCTCGAACAGCTCGTGGAACCGCTTGTCCGGCAACGGCCGCCGCGGGCCGGAGAGTTCGAAGATCTGGTGGTGGTACTCGGCGGCGGAGAGCAGGCTCTCGCCGCGGGCCGGCGCGTCCGGCTCCCGCGTCAGCTGTTCGACGGCCGCCAGGTAGTACCCGGCGATCCGGTCGGCCGCGTCGCCGTCCAGCACGTCGGTGCGGTGGCCGATCAGCAGGGCGGGTCCCTTCGGGCCGTACCGGAGCGTGGCGCTGAGCACGGTCTGCGCAGGGGCCTCGGGGAGGTCGCCCTCGGTGTGTGCGAGGTCCAGTACGGTCTCGAAGGCACCCTCGGCGGGCACGGCTGCGGCGCGGTCGGCGGCCGCGAGCAGTTCGCGCCAGGTCTCGTCGTCGAGCGAGAGGGTCACAGGCCGGGCCCCGGCCGCGGCCCGGCCGGGCGCGAGGTAGCCGCTCACCACCGCGCGTTCGCCGCTCAGCGCGGACAGGACGGCGGTGTGGGCGGCGAGCGGCACGGTCTCCCAGCCCGTGCCCGAGCGACGGGCCAGCAGCCGGGCCCGGGCGGCGAGGCGGAGCGGCACCGGGCGGATCAGCTCGGCCCAGTCGGCCCGGGCCGGCTGCCCGGCCGGCGGTGGGGGTACCCAGCGCGGGACGGTCCGCTGGGGTGTTCCGGTGGTGGTCATCGCTCTCTCCTGTCAGGCCGGGCGGCTGCCGTCCGGGGCGGCGGTGAACGGGGGCGCGTCGAACGGGGCGTCGCTGGTGCCGTCCCACTGCTCACCGCGCACGGCGGCCACGAACGCCCCGACCCGCTCGGCGCCCCAGAACGCCTCGCGGCCGTGCATGAAGAACGGCACCCCGAAGGCGTCGTCGTGATAGGCCGCGATCAGGCACTCCACGCCCTTGATCCGCAGGTCGGGGTCGTCGGCCGAGTCGGCGATCGCCGGGTCGAGGCCGAGCTCGCCCGCGATGCCGACGATGGTCTCGCGCTCCGCGAGGTCCAGGCCCTGGTTCCAGCGCGCCCGGTAGGCGAGGTCGACGAACTGCCGCCCCAGGCCCTGCTCGTCGGCCGCGAGGTAGGCGAGGTGGGACACCTCCCAGTGCGGGGCGCGGTCGACCGGCCAGGTCACCTGCCAGCCGCGGGCATGCGCCCAGCGGCGCGCGTCACGCAGGATGTAGAAGTTCTTGGAGCGGTGCATGGGCATCACCGGAAGGGTGACGCCGGCCTCGGCGAGCAGCCGGGTGGACTCGTCGTCCGGCTCCCAGTAGGGAATCCACTCGATCAGGTCGAGGACGTCCGGGTGCTTCTCACTGAGGTCGCGGTAGGCGAACCACGAGTACGGGCTGCGCAGCGAGAAGTACCATCTGGGGTGCTTCTTCCTGCGGTGAGCGGTGCTCACAGTGCGATCCCCCCGTCGATCTGGACCACGGATCCGGTGATGTAGCTCGCGCGTTCGGAGGCGAGGAAGGAGATGAGTTCGGCGACCTCGTCGGCGGTGCCCATCCGGCCCAGCGCGACGCCCGCGAGTGCCTCGTCGCGGACCCGCTCGGTGACGGCGGCCACCATGTCGGTGTCGACGAAGCCGGGTGCCACGGTGTTGACGCGGATGCCGTAGCGGCCGACCTCCTTGGCGAGGGATCGGGAGAAGCCGATGATCCCGGCCTTGGACGCGGCGTAGTTCGTCTGGGTGGCGTTGCCGTAGACCCCGGCCACCGACGAGATGTTGGTGATGCTGCCGCGACGGCGCTTCATCATGGCGAAGGCGACCGCGCGGCAGACGTGGAAGACGCCGTCGAGGTTGGTGGACAGGACCGACGTCCACTCGTCGTCGGACATCATCACCAGCGCCTTGTCGCGGGTGATGCCGGCCGAGGTGACGGCCGTCTCGACGGGGCCGAGGTCCTGTTCGGTCTCGGTGACCCAGGCGCGCACCGCGGCCGCGTCGCTCACGTCCACACGGCGGTGCAGCACGCGGGCGCCGAGTGCCTCGGCCTCCTTGCCGAGGACCTCGGCGGCCTCCGCTTGGGAGTGGAAGCAGAAGCTGATGTCGTAGCCGTCCGCCGCGAGCTTCAGCACGGCGGCCCGGCCGATGCCCCGGGAACCCCCGCTGATCAGGGCCACGGGCCTGGTGTCGGTCATCGGATGGCCTCTCTTCCGGGTGCTGCGGTCGGTGGGGGCGGGGCGGGTTCGGCGGGGTCGCCGGGGCGGAGTCGGTCCGCCGGGCGGAAGGCCATCACCATCCGCGTCACGGTCATCACGGTCTCGTCGCCGCGATGACTGCTCCCCTCGAAGATCACCGAGTCGGTGAGGGCGCGGGAGACGCGCACCCGGTGCTCGATCACGTCGCCGGGGAGTACGGGCAGGTGGAACTCGGCGTCCGCCACCGAACCGAACAGCATGACCTGCCCCGAAGGCGCCTCGGCGACCGCCGAGGCGAGGAGTCCGGCCGACTGGCCCCAGGACTCCACGAGCAGGGACTGCGGATAGTCGTACGCGGTGCCGGGCGCGGCGTCGGGTGGGATCGCCGCGTACCACGGCTCGTTGAGGGTGACCGCCTTGAGCGTGCGGATCCGCTCGCCGGGGACGAGTTCGGTCACCCGGTCCACGAGCAGCATGGGGTAGCGGTGCGGCAGCAGGTCGGTGACCCGGGGCAGCGCGGGTGCGGGTGCGGTCATCGCGTGCCCCCTGCGGGCTCGTGGTAGCGCAGCCGTACGGTGGCGGCCTTGCCGCGGTCGGTGGTGACACCCGCGTCGCAGCGCAGGCCGGCCTCGGTGCGGCGCCACTTGAGGGTGAGGCGGAGGGTGTCCCCGGGGTAGACGGCTCCGGCGAACCGCGCCGACTCCACGGCGGCGAGCTGGGAGGGGTCCGGAGCGGCGTCCCCGTCGGTGGCCGCACGCTGCACGCACTCCAGCACGCAGACCCCGGGGAAGATCGGGAAGTCGGGGTAGTGGCCGGCGAACACCGGCTCGTTCTCCCGGATGTCGGCACAGGCGGTGGCCGTCAGGCCTTCCGCGGTCCGGGCCTGGACCTGTATGTCGGCGGCGACGGGACTCACGCGGCCGCGTGGCGCGGCGGTCATCGGGCGTCCCGTAGTCTCAGCACCGCGCAGGCGAGGGAGCCGTCGCGGTCGGCGGAGGTCACCACGGCGACCTGGCCGGCGGCCGCGGGGGTCGCGGCGGCGGTGGCGAGGACCATGGCGATCTGGAACGAGCCGGAGGCTGCGGAGACGTCACCGAGCCGGCCGACGGCCGGGACCCGCTCCGTCGCCTCGGTCCCGCAGACCTGGCCGAGGACCTCGCGCTCCAGGTGGCCGAGGAGCCCCGGCGCGTCCGACGGGCTCGCGGCCCACACGTCGTCGCGGGTCACCGCGGCGGCCTCCAGGGCGGAGCGTACGCAGGCCTCCAGGGCCGGGCGGGCCTGCTTGCCGGTGGCCACCCGGGTGCGTACCGCGAGGATCTCGGCGAGCGCGGGGCGCTCGGGGGTGACCGCGGCGGCGGGCTGGACCAGAAGCACGGCCGCGCCCTCGCCGAGCGCGACGCCCGGGGCTTCGGGGCCCCGGCTGTGCCACTCCAGCCAGTGGCGGGCGGCCGAGTACTCCTCGGCGGCGGCGCAGAGCACGGTGTCCGCGCGGCCCGAGGACAGCAGCCGGGTCGCGTAGTTGAGGGCGAGCAGTCCGGCCGCGCGGCCGCCGGCGAGCGTGGTGTTGGGGCCCCTGATGCCGTACCAGATGGCGCACTGGCCGGCCGCGCAGTTCATCACGGCGTTGGGCATCACCGCCGGGTCGACGTCGTAGGGCCGGGCGCCTTCGAGCGAGCTGCGGGTGAAGTCCATCATGCTGGCGGCGCTGCCGGTGGTGGTGGCGAGCACCAGCGCGGCGCGTTCCCCGGTCTCCGACTCCCGTACCGAACCGGGCTGGTCGAGCAGGGAGCCCACGGCGGCCACGGCGAGGCCGGTGACCCGGTCCATGGAGCGGGTGCCCTTCTTGCCGAGCACCTCGCGGGTCTCGAAGCCGGGGACCAGGTGGGCCCGGGAGGTGGGTACCTTCCAGCGTGCGGTGTCGACGGGCGCGACCGTGGGGGACTGGGTGCGCAGGCCCTCGGCGAGGGCATCGGCGCCGATGCCGTGCGGGGAGACGGCCGACCAGCCGGTGATCACCGGCCGGTCGGTCACCGGGGTACTCATGACGCCGCCTTGCGGGGGGTGGTGAGGGCGGTGACGGTGGACTCGTCGAACTCGGCCATCTCCCACTGGTTGGGCGCCACTTCGTGGAGGTAGCCGTGGGTGATGGTGCCGGTGGCGGTCTTCACCAGCTGCCCGTCGCGCAGTACGTAGCAGTCCATGCGGGTGGTGTAGAGCAGCGTCTTGAAGACGTTCTCGACGGTGTAGACGGTGTAGAGCTCCTCCTCCATGATCGTCTCGTCGAGGAGTTCGATACGGGACTGGGTGACCACGGGGATCCAGCCGCGGGTGTCGAGGACCTCCTTGATGGCCAGGCCCCGGTCGGCGAGGAAGAGGTCCTCCACCTCCTCCATCACCCGCAGGAAGCCGGACATCTGGACGCGCTCGTTGAAGTGGCAGTAGAAGTAGCCCATCCGCCAGCGCCAGCCGAACGCGTTGGTCTCGCCGATGAGTTCGCTCAGGACGGGGTCGGCGCTGGTGCCGCGGCCCGCGGTGAACTCGCCGTACGGCCGCGGGGTGGCCGCGATCTCCAGGCGGTCCCCGGTGCCCAGGCGGGCGGTGGTGAACCGTTCGAGGCCGGCCGGCCAGGGCTCCTCGGGCTTGATGTGGTCGTCGACGCGCAGCGCCACCACGATCGTGGAGCCCGCGCACTTGACGCGCTTGCCGTCGCGCTCGACGAACAGCTCGACCTTGAAGCGGAGCCGGTCCGCGGCGTCCTTGGTGGCCGGGGTGACGACCGCCTCCACCTCGTCGTCGACGGCGAGCAGCGCGCCGAGCCGGGAGTGGATGTCGACCACGTCGAACCCCAGCCCGTAGCGCCGGTAGAGGTCGCCGACGGGCAGCCCCGCCTCCCGGAAGTGGTTCAGGACCGCTGCCTCGGCAACGTAGTTGATGTGCTTGAAGCCGATGGCGAAGCTGATGTTGTTGCCTTCGAAGAGGGGGCGCAGCCGCCCCGTCGTCGGGGTCTCCAGCAGCGCCGTGACAGCAGGATGGGGCATCGGGCCCATCACGGACTCCTTCGTGTCGGGGCGTATCGGGGCGGACGGGATCCGGCCGTGGCGGGGTCAGGTGCCTGCCAGGGGCCGGGTGCCTGCCAGGGGCCGGGTGCGATCCGGGATCCGGTCGAGGAAGGCGTGCACGGCGCCGGTGAACCAGTCGGGCCGTTCGAGCATCGGGAAGTGACCGCAGCCGGGCACCGTCACCGACTCTCCGGCCGGCAGCCGGGCGGCGAGGTGGCGTGCCTCCGCGGCGGGTGCGGACCGGTCGGCCGCGCCGCCGATCACCAGGGCGGGGGCCTCGACCAGGTCCACCCGGAACAGCGGGGTGCGCAGATAGGTGTCGAAGAAACGGAGCCAGCCGTAGGGGCCGATCCACTCGGTCATGCGCCGGGCCATGTCCGCGAGGAGCTCCGGCTCGATGGTGTGGCCGGACGTCCGCAGCCGGATGGACTCGGCCATGGTGCGCGGGAAGTCGTCCAGGGTCGGGGCGATCATGTTCCAGTGGAACGACTCCGCGTCGCTGCGGTAGAAGGGGTTGACGAGGACGACGGCCGGTACGTCCAGCGGGTCGGCGGCGGCGGCCCGGCGGCTGAGCAGTTCGAGGAGGACCAGCGAGCTGAAGGAGTGGGCGACCACCACGCCCGCACCGCCGGGAATCGCGTCGAGCACGTCCTGGAGCCGGGCCGCCGAGTCGGTCTCGTGGCGCCAGTCGGCGATCCCGCCACCGTGCCAGGGCAGCCGGGGCGCGTGGATGTCCAGGCCGGCCCGCCAGTGCCCGGCGAGCGGCGCCCAGATCGCCTCGTTGTTGGCGAGCCCGTGGAGCAGCACCACGTTCGTCATGGGGTGCGCTCCGGGGCGAGCAGGACCGCTCCGGCCGCACCGGCCAGGGCGTACGCCGGACCGTTGTGTCCCTCGGCGAACCAACCGGCCGCGGCGGCGCACTGCACCACACCGAGGGCGCCGGAGAGTTCGCCCCAGCCGGTGAGCGCGATCCGTCGCGCGGCCCCGGGCACGGGGTGTTCCTCGGTGCTGAGCCAGAGCTCTCCCCCGGGCGCCTGCCGCGTGAGCCGCTCGGCGGTGTCGGCCGGCCGGGCGGTGCGCAGCACCGGGCCGAGCAGGGCTTTGGCGCGGGTGGAGGCGTCGCGGCTGAGGACGAGGGCGGCGCCGCCGTCGGCCACCGGTCCGTCGACGAGCCGCCGGGTCACCTCGTTGTCCGGTTCGACGCCGGTGACCAGGATGTGGTCGGCGCGGCCGGTACGGAGCATCAGGGCGGCCCAGCGGATCGCGTCCAGACCCGAGGAACGTCCGTTGCACACCGTCAGGTTGGGCCCGCGCAGTCCGTAGCGGATCGCGGTCTCCGAGGCGATGATGTTGCTGGAGGCGTTGGGGGTGTCCATCGGGCTGAGGGCGCTGGTGGACTCCTTGGCTATGGTCTCCACGGCCCGGCACACGGTGTCCACGTTGCCGAGGTTCGAGCTGACCACGGTGCCCAACCGGCCCGAGGGGACGGTCAGTTCGCCGTCCTGGAGGACTCCGGCGTCGGTGAGCGCCGCGTGGGCGAGGTGCAGTCCCAGCTGGGTGGCCCGGTCCTTGAAGCGCAGCCCCTTCCTGCCGATCAGGGCCGTGGGGTCGACCGGGTCGGCGCCGGGGCGGGCGGTGTGCAGCAGGGCGCGCGCGTCGGCCGCGCCGGGCAGGGCGACGGCGACCCCGGTGACGGCGAGCGTCATGCGGCACCTCCCACGATGGCGACGGCGTTGACGCCGCCGAAGCCGAAGCTGTTGATCTGGGCCAGGCGCACCGGCGCCGCCAGGGGCTCGCCGGCCACCAGCCGCAGTTCCGCGGCCTCGGGCAGCGGCTCGGCCAGGCCCGCGATGGGCGGCACCAGGCCTCGGTCCAGGGAGCACAGGGCCACGATCAGGCTGAGCAGCCCGGCCGAGCCGGAGGTGTGTCCGGTCAGCGACTTGATGCCGGTGAGGGCAGGTCCGGGGCCGTCGAAGACCCGCGCGGTCACGGCGGCCTCCGTGCGGTCGTTGAGGGGGGTGCCGGTGCCGTGGAGCACCACCAGGTCGATGTCCGCGGGCGTGACCTCGGCCTGTGCCTGTGCCTGGCGGACGGCGTCCTCGACACCGTCCGGGTCGGGAGCGGTCTGGTGGTGGGCGTCGCAGTTGACGGCCACCGAGCGCAGCCGGCCGCGGACCGGGCGGCCGGCGGGGGCGGAACGGCTCAGGACGACGGCTGCGGCGCCCTCGCCGAGGATGGTGCCCTGGCGGTCCTTGTCGAAGGGGCGTACCGAGGACGGCGGATCGAACTGGACCCGGTCGGCCTGGCCGAACATGCTCTCCGTGACCACGTCGCAGCCGGCCACGACGACCGTCTCCGCCTCACCGAGTTCCAGCAGGTCCCAGGCGAGCGCGAGGGCGTACAGGGAGGCCGAGCAGGCGCCCGCGAAGGTGTGGGTGTCGATGGCGCCGAAGTGGCGCCGCAGCGCGTTCTCGAAGTGCAGTCCGTCGGAGTCGAGCGGGACGCCGTCGCGCCACCACAGCTCCAGGGTCCGCAGTTCGCGCAGGCCGGTGCCGACGAGCACCGGGATGCCCGCGAGGTCCTCGGGCAGTCCCGCGTCCTCGGCGGCCTGCCGGATCGCCTCGACGAGGAAGCGGGTGGCACGGCCCGGTTCGTCGACGCCGTCGGTCTGCCGGTCGTCGATCTCGAAGAGTTGCTGGGCGTTGAAGCGGGAGCGGTCGAAGGCGCGCAGCGGCGCGAGTCCGCTGCGGCCGGCGCAGAGGCTGTCGAAGATCGCGTCGGGGTCGGCGCCGATGCCGGCGACCGCCCCGATGCCGAGGATCGGGTACGTCATCGGAGGTCACCGTCCTCCTCGTACTTGCCGAGGATCACGATGGCGTTGTTGCCGCCGAAGGCGAGGCCGTTGTTCTGGACGATCCTGAGGTCGGCGTCGACGGCGTGGTTGGGCACGCAGTCGATCTCGCACTCCGGGTCGGTGCGGTGGTGGTTGATGGTCGGCGGGATGAAGCCGTGGGTGATGGCGAGACCGCAGGCGATCGCCCCGAGCGCGCTCGCGGCGCCCATGGTGTGACCGAGCATCGACTTCAGGGAGATGGTGCGCGGGGTCGCGGCGCCGAACACCTTGCGGATGGCTCCGGCCTCGGTGATGTCGTTGGCCTTGGTGCCGGTGCCGTGGGCCGAGATCAGGTCGACCTCCTCGGGCTTCACCCCGGCGTTCGCCAGGGCGATGCTCATGCACTGCGCGACGCTGTCGCCGTTGGGCGCGACCTGGTGGTACGCGTCGCAGTTGAGGCCGTAGCCGAGTACCTCGGCGTAGATGGTGGCGCCGCGGGCCAGTGCGGAGTCCAGGCTCTCCAGGACCAGGACGCCGGCGCCCTCGCCGGTGAGGATGCCCTTGCGGT
Organism: Streptomyces sp. NL15-2K; assembly: GCF_030551255.1. Classification (GTDB taxonomy): domain Bacteria; phylum Actinomycetota; class Actinomycetes; order Streptomycetales; family Streptomycetaceae; genus Streptomyces. The sequence continues at coordinate 8,188,452 of NZ_CP130630.1, read as the reverse complement.
CGATGTCGAAGGGCTGGCAGTGCTCGGGGGCGATGGTGCCGAGGCGGTAGAAGCCGGTGAAGGTCTTGCGGCACATCGCGTCGGCACCGCCGCACAGCGCGAACTCCACCTCCCCCGAGCTCACCGCGTCGAAGCCGTAGCCGATGGCGTAGTTGCCCGCGGAGCAGGCGGTCGCGATGGTGGGGGCCTCGACGTCGGTGAGGTCAAGTTCCTGTGCGATGGCCGTGGAGAGCCTGGCCGCCGAGACTCGCCGGACGATCTGGGGGTCCATGTTCTGCGGACCGTCGGCGAGTTCGGCGGCCACCAGCTGGTCCAGTTCGTAGGACTCGCCGTCCGTGGTGCCGACGGAGATCAGTCCCCGTCGGCCGGCGAGTTCCACCGGATCCAGACCAGCGTCCTGCACCGCCATCCGCGCCGCCGCGACGGCGAAGCGGCTGGCGCGCCCCAGCTCCCGCAGGGGAGTGCGGGAGATCCACTGCTCGGGTTCGAACCCCGTGACCTCGCACCCGTTGACGTGCGCGAAGCCCTCTACGTCGAACACCGATATCGGACTGACGCCGCTACGGCCCGCCCGCAGACTGCCGGTGAATTCCTCGGCCCCGATACCGATACTGGAGATCACTCCGAAGCCGGTGAGAACCACCCGGCGTTTCCCGGTTCCGGCGCCGGGGCTTGCTGAGGACATCTGTTTCCCCTTCAGACCTTGGGATCGACAGAGCTGCTGGGCACGGGTCAGCGGACGGGCGCCTCGGCGACCACCTTGTAGACCGCCTCGAGGTTGATCATCTGAGCCAGCTCGGACTGGTCGATGGTGATGCCGAACTCCTTCTCCAAGGAGGCCAGGATTTCGATGGCGCGCAGCGAGTCGGCACCGTGGTCGTCGATGAAGAGGCTGGTTTCCGTGACCTCGTCCTCTTCGAGCTCAAGGATGTCGCAGACTATTTCCTTGATGGCCGCGCGGCGGTCGCTGGTGATGGTCGACATGGTTCTTTTCTCCTAGGTGGTTCGGTCGTCATATGGCCGACGCAGGAGTTGCAGCTCTGTTTCAGGACGACTGGGCGGCCATGGCCTCGGCGAGGCTGCGCGGACGCATGTCGGTCCAGTGTTCGTTCACGTGGTCGAGGCACTCCTGACGGGCGGCCGCGCCATGCACGGACCGCCAGCCCGCCGGGATCTCGGCGAAAGCGGGCCAGAGCGAATGCTGGCCCTCGTCGTTCACGAGCACGTGGTACTCGGCGTTGTCATCCTCGAATGGATTGGCCACGGAGCTCTCCTTCCTGGCGCTGTCATCGAATTCGACTTGACCCTAAGCGTCGCGGAATCGCACCAACAAGGCCTTTCGGCGACCAATTCGGCCCCACGTTCGAGAGTTTGCAATGAGAAGAATTGAATAATGCGTTGCGCTGCTTTCGGCCACTCTTCCGCCGACCCGGAAGTGCCAGGAGAAATCGGCATTCGATGACGGCGGCGGCCGGATGTCACCGTCGGCCGTCACTCTCCCGGTACCGGTGGTCGCCGAGCGTCATCTCGGGGGATCGAAGATTTGGTGGCCGCCGGGGCGCGGTGCGGCTGCCGCCGGTACGGCACCCGTGTCACCGGCCGTGCGTTCCCCCTGTCACCGCCGGCCCTGTCGAAGGAGCCGCCATGGCCGGGCCGCTGATCCGGCCACTGCCCCGGCCGCGAGCCGAGCGGACACCGTTGTGTCTCAGCCGCGGCGGCCGCGCCGCGGCGCCCTTCCCGGCCCTGGGCCCGGGCCCTGCCCGAGGACACCGAACCGGTGCCGCATCGCGGTCCGGACCGCGAAGGGCGCTACGCCCTCCCGTTCGCCCGGGACCGGGAGGAGTTGCCCGGCGGGGCGCCGGCCACCTCGCCGGCGTCGCCGCGCGTCCCTGCGTCCCTGCGTCCCTGGCGAGCGGACGCCGTTGTGTCTCAGCTACGGCGGCCGCGCCGCAGCGCCCTTCCGGCCCTGGGCCCGGGCCCTGCCCGAGGACACCGAACCGGTGCCGCATCGCGGTCCGGACCGCGAAGGGCGCTACGCCCTCCCGTTCGCCCGAGACCGGGAGGAGTTGCCCGTCGAGGCGCCGGCCACCTCGCCGGCGTCGCCGCGCGTCCCTGCGTCCCTGCGTCCCTGCGTCCCTGCGTCCCTGCGTCCCTGGCGAGCGGACGCCGTTGTGTCTCAGCTACGGCGGCCGCGCCGCAGCGCCCTTCCGGCCCTGGGCCCGGGCCCTGCCCGAGGACACCGAACCGGTGCCGCATCGCGGTCCGGACCGCGAAGGGCGCTACGCCCTCCCGTTCGCCCGAGACCGGGAGGAGTTGCCCGTCGAGGCGCCGGCCACCTCGCCGGCGTCGCCGCGCGTCCCTGCGTCCCTGCGTCCCTGCGTCCCTGCGTCCCTGCGTCCCTGGCGAGCGGACGCCGTTGTGTCTCAGCTACGGCGGCCGCGCCGCAGCGCCCTTCCGGCCCTGGGCCCGGGCCCTGCCCGAGGACACCGAACCGGTGCCGCATCGCGGTCCGGACCGCGAAGGGCGCTACGCCCTCCCGTTCGCCCGAGACCGGGAGGAGTTGCCCGTCGAGGCGCCGGCCACCTCGCCGGCGTCGCCGCGCGTCTCTGCGTCCCTGCTGGACCTCGCCCGCGACGCCGCCCGCGGCGTGGCCCGCCCCGCGGCGCCGTGCGGGGCGGCGCCGTGCTGCCGGCTCCCGGCGTCGGCGGCACCGGCGCCGGCACCGGCGCCGGGCGGCCCGCGCGCGGCCAGTGGCGAGCAGGCCGCAGCATGGACGCCTGGGTCGCCTTCGACCTCGCGCTGCGCGCGCCGAACTCGCGGGGCTCGCCCCGCCGCAGGCGCGGTTCCAGGCGCGCACGGCGCCCGGGCGGGCGTCTAGGGCCTGTTGCGAAAGTCCCGTCGTCCGCCCGGAGGGCGGGCCCCGCGCCCGCCGCGGCAGCGGCTGATGTCCGCGTAGGTGCGTACTCTCGGCGTGCCGGGCAGGCCCTCGTACTGGTTGTACGTGGGCCTGCGCCCGGTGCGGCGAGAGTACGTGCATGGCGTCGCGGGGCAGGCGGGACTTTCGCAACAGGCCCTAGCGCGACCCGGCCGCCGAGGACGCCAGTCGTCCCGGCGGCGCACGCGCCCGACCGCGAACGGGCCGAGCAGCAGGGGCCGCCCGTGGCGGAACAGCGACGAGGAACAGGTTCTCCTCGACCGGATGTTCGCCGTGGGAGAGGTGCCCGAGACGGTGGGGGACGTGCCCGAGCTGCGGCAGATGGCCGTTGAGGCGCTCCGCGCCGGCCTGCGGGTCGCGGACACGGACCGGTACCGCCCCGGCGACCGGGTGTCTCGCCGCTCCGACCGCTCCGGCCGCTCCGACCTCTGCACCGCGAGGACGACGACCTGAACGAGGGTGGCCCTGGCCCGCCGGCGCCGGCTGAGCGCGGGTGCGTTCGAGGCGACGCGCCTGGGCTGCGGGCACATCTGCCCACCTCGGGTGTGGCAGCGACTGCCCGCTGACATGACGGCGCTCCGCCGGGGCAGGTCCGGCGGAGCGGGGTACAGGAGACCGGCGGTGCCGCGTCGGCACGGGTGAGCGGGGGCGACGGGCGTGCGGACACCGCCCGTGCGGCGTGATCCGCCGGGCGGGACCTGTGCCGCGGGCGGGCGGGCGGAGCGCGGGACGTGGCGGGCGCCACTTTCGCAACAGACCCTAGGTGCGCTGTCCCGTCACCAACCTGCCGGGACAGCACACCCAGGGCCTAGGACGCCGCAGGTCAGCGCGTCGGCGCCTCGCGCAGGGCTCGGGCGCGGATGGCTCGGAGCATGGACATGCGGGTCAGTCCGCTGCCGAACCTGATGAAGAGCCAGTAGAGCGCGAACCTGCGGCGGGTGCGCTCGTCCGTGGCGAGGATGCGGGTCTCCGTGGTGAGCAGGCCGCCCGCGTGACGGACGTTCATCCCGATCTTCAGAATTCCCGGCTGATCACATTCCGTCAGAATCTCGGCGACGGTGCCCGGTGGCCGGGCCACATCGCCGGAGCCCTGCACCGCGGCGAGCAGGAACTCGTCGTCGCCGGTGGGGATCACCTCTCCCATCTCGCGCAGGAAGTCGGAGACGATACGACGCTCCGCCGAGATGTCCGCCCCGGTGATCGCGATCAGCGCGCGGGCGAGCGGCGCCTCGGGCCAGGTCGTCGCGTGCGCGGCACGCATCACCTCCGCGGCGGTGCCGGGTACGGCGATGCGGTGAACTTCCCTGAAATGCCACTGCGGCAACAGCCGTTGCAGTTCCGACTCACGCTCACCAGGCACCTCGGCCTCCTGACCGGACTGTCGTCGCCCCCTGTTCCTCCGGGCACCCTGGAGATGGTTACGAAGAAGCCGCGGACAGGTCTCCCCGATGGCAGCTAACTGACAGGACGGGGGTCTGGAGACGCATTCCAGCCCCGGGCCACCGCTCCGTTCCTCAGGAAGCTGCCAGAAGCGGCGGCACAAGTGACTTCTGGAACAAGGGAATTGAGCGGATCGGTAGCATCGCCGGAATGGCCACGCGCACCGGGAACCACGTCCAGAGCCGTCTGCGGAGCCAGGTCGTCGGGCCGGTCTGCGCGGCCCTGGCGGCCGGCGCGGTGGTGGCCACCCTGTTCGTCGGTCCCTCGGCGGGCTGGCGCGCGGCCCTCCCCATGGCGGTGTCGATCCTCGGCGCGCTCGCCGTGACCGGCCTGCACGCCAGGGGCCGCGTCGTCCCGACGGCCGCCGTCGTGGTGGCCGTGAGCGCCACCCTGGGCACCGTCTTCGGCGACCCGCCGGCCCGGGAGCAGGCGACCGGTGTCGTCACTCTGGTGGAGATCGCGGCCACCCTGCTGCTGGTCTGTCTCGTCGCCCGGTACGCCGAAGTCCGGACGGCCGTCGCGCTGTGCACCGTGCTCGGGATCCTGGCGTCGACCATGCTCCTGCGTCTCCAGGTGCCCCCGACCGCCCTGGAGGCCGCCGCGCAGAGCGCGTTCTTCGCCCTCGGTGCCGTCGCAGCGGCCGCCGTGGGAGGCTACCTGCGCGCTCTGGAGTCGCGCAGGGTCCGGTCCGTGCACGAGGCCCGCCGCAACCAGCGGCTCCAACTCGCGCGTGATCTGCACGACTTCGTGGCCCACGACGTGTCGGGAATCGTGGTGCTCGCCCAGGCCGCGCAGGTGGTCGGCGCGGACCAGCCGGAGAAGGTCCTGCCGATCCTCCGGCAGATCGAGGCGTCCGGCCTCCAGGCCCTCGGCTCGATGGACCGCACCGTCCACATGCTCGACGCCTCCGACGGGACGGCTGCCGCCGCTCGGGGCGAGGCGGGCGAAGGGCAGCCGCAGGCCTACGGGCTCCCCGACATCGTGGACGTCATCGACCGGTTCCGGGACGCCGGCCGGGCCGAGGTGCGGCTGGACATCGACCTGTCGTCCGACCAGGTCGCCCGGGTCCCCCGCGAAGTGGCGAGCACCGCCCACCGGGTGGTGGTGGAGGCGCTGACCAATGTCCGGCGGCATGCCGGGACCACGCCCTGGGTGCGCGTGTCCGTGCTGCCCGAGTCGTCCGGCCGGGTGCCGGTGCTCACCGTGTCCGTGACCAACGGCGCTCCGTCCCTCAGCGAGTCGGGCTCAGGGCCGCTCGGCGAGCGGGGCCGGCGCGGCGGTACGGGCGGAACGGGCCTGGAAGGGCTCGCCGAACGTGCCAGGGCACTGGGGGGAAGCCTCGACTTCGGCGGTCACGAGGAGGGCGGCTGGCGGGTGACCGCCGTCCTCCCCCTCGGCTGAACGGGGATTTCCCTTTTCGGAATCTCCGGATCTCCGCCGTTCCGCGATTCCGCAATTCCGCAAGGCCAGTTCGAGAGTTCTGATCGGCCCTCCAGAATTGCGGGCGCCGTGGATACCGTACGTCTGTAGGTGACGGCCCACGTGGTCCCTTTCGGTCATCCCTGAAAACGCCCGACGGCCGGTGGTGGGCTTCCGGAATCGAGCAAAGGGCATTCCATGGACACGATGATGATCGAAGTCTCCGACGTGACGAAGTCGTTCGGGTCGACGAGAGCTCTCGACGGGGTGAGCCTCACGGTGCCCCAGGGCACGGTCCTGGGGCTGCTCGGGCACAACGGCGCCGGGAAGACGACGCTGGTCGGCATTCTGAGCACCCTCTCGCTCCCGACGTCGGGCCAGGCCCGGGTGGCGGGACTCGACGTCACCCGGCACGCCGAGGAGGTCCGCCGTCGCATCGGCCTCACCGGCCAGTACGCGGCCGTCGACGAGACGCTCTCCGGGCACGCCAACCTGGTGCTCATCGCACGGCTGCTCGGCGCCTCGCGTGCCCAGGCGGCGGCCCGCGCCGAGGAGTTGCTCGAACTCTTCTCGCTCACCGAGGCCGCGGGCCGCAAGGCGAAGAGTTACTCGGGCGGCATGCGCAGGCGCCTGGACCTGGCGGCCAGCCTGGTCGGGCAGCCCGAGGTGATCTTCCTCGACGAGCCGACCACCGGGCTCGACCCCGCCGCCCGCCGGGCCCTGTGGGACGTGGTGCAGCGCCTCGTCCAGGAGGGCACCACCGTACTGCTGACCACCCAGTACCTGGAGGAGGCCGACTTCCTGGCGGACTCGATCACGGTGCTCGCGGCCGGCCGAGTCATCGCCGCGGGCACCACGGAGGAGCTGAAGACCAGGATCGGACACCGCTCCGTCTCCGTCACCGTGCGGGGCGCCGACGACCGCCTCAGGGCCATGGAGGCGATGCGGGCGGCGGGACTCACGCCCGGGCACGAGGCGGACGGTCTCGTGCTCACGATGCCCGCCATGGACTCCACCGCGCTGGCCCGCGTGGTCCGGGCCGCCGACGAGGCCGGCGTGGAGCTCGCGGGGCTCGCGTTCTCCGAGCCCTCACTGGACGACGTGTACATGGCCCTGAACCACTCCACCGGACGCTAGGCAGGGATGTCCCGATGACCATCACTCCCCACCCCGAGGCCCGGCCCGCGGCCCGGCCCGCGCCCCCCGGCCCGCTCCCGCCCCCGCGGTTCGGCGGGACGGGCGTGCTGCGGCAGATCTCCGTCCTGTCCGGGCGGTCGCTGCGGGTGCTGCGCGAACCCACCATGGTTCTGCCGGGCGTTCTCGAACCCATCCTGATGCTGACCGTGTTCAGCCAGGTGTTCAAGAGCGTCTCGCAGACCTCGGCGTTCCCCGCGGGCGTCAGCTACATCGACTACCTGCTGCCGGCGTTCCTCGTCACCGGCTCGATCAGCGCGGGGCTGAAGTCAGGGGTGGCGCTGACGACGGAGATGAACAACGGGATCATCGCCCGTTTCAAGGCGATGCCGATCCACACCGGTTCGGTCCTGATCGGGCGGAGCGTCGCGGACACCGCGCTCAACGTCGTCAACATGTTGGTCATGCTGGTGGCGGCCACGCTGGTGTTCGGGTTCGGCCCGGACGGCGGAGTGCTCGGCTCGCTCGGCGCGGCGCTGATCGCCATCGTGCTCGGCTGGTCCCTGGGCTGGCTGTTCATGGCGCTCTCCGCCTGGGTACGCCGCCCGGAAGCCCTGCAGCCCATCGGCGGCATGGTGAACATGGTGCTGCTCTTCGCCTCCAACGCCTTCGTGCCGACCGAGGGCCTCCCCGGCTGGCTCAAGGGCTTCGCCGAGGTCAATCCGATGTCGCACGCCATCACGGCGGCCCGCGACCTGGCACTCGGCGACCCCCGGCTCAGCACGGTGCTGGCGACGCTGGGCGCCTGTGTGGGGCTCGTGGCCCTCACCGCGCCCCTGGCGATCCGCAGCTTCCGCCGGGCGGCCTGAACGGCCCATACAGGTAACGCGGTTCGGCCCGGAACCAGCATCTGGTTCCGGGCCGAACCGTGTTCGGGGTGTGGCTCAGCAGGAGACGAGGCCCACATAGCGGTCGGCGATCCAGACGGGGGTGCTGGTCGTGACCGTCTGTCCCGGCTCGACCGTGTGGCACACGTCGGGAATCACTGTCACTCCGCCCTTGGTGTACTTGACCTTCACCTGCTGGGTGGAGCTGCAGTTGTTGGTGATGTAGACGAACATCGAGACCAGGTACCTCGCCTCGCCCACCACACAGCTCGGCACCGCCTGGGGGGCCGCCTGCGCGCTGCCCTGCGCGGCACCGAGCAGGGCGAGCCCGGCCACGCCGGCACCGATCGCTGAAGCCAGCTTCCTCATGTCTTCTACCTCCTGATGGGTGGTAACCCGGAAACCCGGGCACCCCATTCAACGAATTCGGCGACTCTCACTCAACCCTGTATCGAGGGATTCGAAATCCGGAATCCGCAGCCCGAATCCGGGGGAAACCAAAAAGGCCCGGAACCGACTTCTCGGTTCCGGGCCTTTTGCGGTGCGTGCTCATCCCCGGCCGCAGCGCTTGCACATACCCCGCCGTCGGAAGTAATAGGCGAGAGCGGCGGCCGCCAGGGCCACGCCCCACACCGGCCAGACCATCTCCGGGACCGTGGCGCCCCAGTCTTCCTTCTGGTTGTCGAAGGAGCCCTGGAAGTGCAGGCGGATGTACATGATCCCGGCGATCGTCACCATGACGGAAACGAGTGTGGCGGGGACGATGGCCAGGGCCGGCGGCACCCGCTTGCCCCTGAGCCCCACCACCCAGCGCGGGAAGACCTCGCCCCAGCGCTGCACCAGGCCGAGGGTGAGCAGCGAACCGAGCGCTCCCATGGTGGCGAGAGCGGCACCGAAGATCCAGAGGTTGTCCTCCTTGCCCTCCTCCCAGAGCTTGTCGGAGATGCCGAGCGGGAAGCCCAGGGCCCAGGCCCACCGGGTGCTGGCGTACAGCAGGGGGACGACGACCGCCGTGTACACGGCCTTCCTGCCCCAGCGGGCGGCCGACTCCGGCGAGGTCCAGCCGGCGCCCGAGTCGGTGCGTCCGCAGCCGGTGCACGCGCCGGAGGTGCGGCGCTGGTAGGCGACCGCGGACGCGACCAGGAGGCCCACCGAGACCACCGCGAACAACTGGTTGATCACGGTCCAGTTGATGGCGCTGAACCTCAGCATGAAGACGTAGGCGAGATTGCCGAGGATGCGGAAGTCGGCGAGGGTGCAGAACACCGCGGCGGCGGACAGCCCAGCGGCGCCGAGCAGCACGGGCGTGGGAATCCGGCGGCGACCGGGCAGCGCGAGCAGCAGGGCCACGCCTGCGCTGAACAGGAAGCCGCCGGCGAGCCACGGTGCCAGCTGGGCGCGGCCGACGTGCTCGAAGGCGGAGTACTCCGGGTTGGCGTCGTCGGCGCCGAAGGGGAAGTTGGCTCCGCCGAAGGCCCAGTAGGTGTGGGCGAGCCCGTAGACGAGCAGCGCCAGAAAGGCCGCGTAGCCGATCAGGTGCGGCCAGTTGAACCGGCGGCGCACCGTCTCCGGTACACGGTCCGCCCGCCGTAATGACGCGCTCTCGGTCACCTGTGTCATGACGCTTCCTCCTTGGATGTTCTGGTGTTCAGCATTCCTGGTGAGGCCGTCCGGCACATCTGCCGAACGGCAGATCCCGCGCGGCCGGCGCCGGCCCGGTCCGTGCAGCAGGACGGCCCGGCGCCGTCCGCACGGATGGCGGACGACGCCGGGCCCTGGGGGTGTTCCGCGGGGCAGCCCGGTCAGCCCTGGGGGCCGCGCAGCCTCTGCTGGAGGGCACGGCCGACCTCGGCGACCGGTCCGGCCTGGAGCAGCTGCCGGTGTTCGCAGTCGATCTCCTGGACCTCAACGGTCCCGGTGACGAAGCGCTGGAGCTTGGCGACCGAGCGCTCGGTCTTCGCGGCGGGGCCGTCCTCGTCGTGGGTGGCGACGAAGAGCAGGACGTCTCCGTCGAACACGTCCGGTTCGTGGCCGATGGTCAGGGACCAGTTGTTGTTGTTGACCTCCCCGACCCGCAGGATCTGCGCGTCGTCGAAGGTGGCGAGCGCGCTGCCCTCCTCGCGCAGCACCTCCATGACCTTGTCGTGCTCGAGCGGGGCGTCCCCGAACATCCCGGGGTCGCGCCCCACGAAGTCGAGGAGGGCCGCGAAGACCTTCTGGTCGTCGGCGGCGACGTACTCACCGTCCAGTTCCTCGGCGGTCACGGGCACCTGGTCGAGGTTGGCGAGCAGTGCGACCTCATTGCCCTGCCGCTGGAGCCGTACCGCCACCTCGTGGGCGAGGATCGAGCCCATGGACCAGCCGAGCAGGTGGTACGGGCCGGTGGGCTGGACCTCGCGGATCCGCTCGACGTAGTCGTCCGCCATCTCCCCCATGGAGCGGGGCAGTTGCTCCTTCCTGGCCAGGCCCCTGGCCTGGATGCCGTAGATCGGGCGGTCGCCGTCGATGTACCGCATGAGACCGGAGTACATCCAGCTGACGCCGCCGACCGGGTGCAGGCAGAACAGCGGGGGCGCCGACCCGCCGGCCCGCAGTTCGAGGACCACCTCGAAGGAGTCGTCCCGCTGGCCGCCGGCGCTCATCAGGTCCATCAGTGCCGCCACCGTGGGAGCCTGGAAGACCGCCCGGTTGGACAGTTCGACCCCGAAGACGGAGCGGATCCGGCTGGTGAGCTGGATGGAGACGATGCTGTCGCCGCCGAGTTCGAAGAAGTTGTCGTCGATGCCCACCCGGTCCAGCTTGAGGAGTTCGGCCCAGAGCCGGCACAGGAGTTCCTCGCGCGGGTTGCGCGGCCCGCGTCCGCCGGCCTCGGGGCCGAAGTCCGGTGCGGGCAGCGCCTTGCGGTCGACCTTCCCGTTCGCGTTGACGGGCAGGTCGGGCAGGAACACGAACGCGGAGGGGACCATGTAGTCCGGGAGCCGTCGTGCCATCTGGTCCCGCAGCCCCGTGGTGTCGGCTCCGGTCACCGGGACGACGTACGCCACCAGTTTCTTGTCGCCGGGCCGGTCCTCGCGGACGGTCACCAGGGTCCGGGAGACCTGGGGCTGGTCCTGGAGAACGGACTCGATCTCACCGAGTTCGATCCGCAGGCCGCGGATCTTCACCTGGTGGTCGGCCCGCCCGACGAACTCGATCCGCCCCTCGGCGTCCCGCCGCACCACGTCGCCGGTGCGGTACATCCGCTCCCCCACCGCGCCGAACGGGTCGGGGACGAACCGCTCGGCGGTCAGGCCCGGGCGCCGGAAGTAGCCACGGGCCGTGCCGGCGCCCGCCAGGTACAGCTCGCCCGGCACGCCGAGCGGAACGGGCCGGAGCCGGTCGTCCAGGACGTAGGCCCGGGTGTTGTCCATCGGGAGTCCGATCGGGACGCTGCGGCCCGTGCGGTACGGGGCGCGCAGCGGGACGCAGGTGGCGTACACCGTGGTCTCGGTCGGTCCGTAGACATGGACCACCGTGGTGTCCCCGCAGGCGTCGAGCACGCGTTGGAAGGCGGCCGGGGAGACCTGTTCGCCGCCGGTCCAGATCTCGCTGAGCCCGGCGAAGCAGCCAGGGTCCTCCTCGGCGAGGAGGTTGAACAGCGCCGTGGTCATGAAGACCGCGGTGAGCCGCTCCTCATCGGTGAGCCGGCGCAGGCCGCCCGCGTCGAGCTGCCCGGGCGGCGCCACGACGAGCAGCCCGCCGCCCAGCAGGGTGGCCCAGATCTCGTACGTCGACGCGTCGAAGGCGTGCGGCGAGTGCAGCAGCACCCTCTCGTGCCCGCCGCGCCAGCGGGTGTCCGCCGCGAGCGCGACGACGTTGGCGTGCGTGATCCCGATGCCCTTCGGCTCACCCGTCGATCCGGAGGTGTACATGATGTACGCCAACTGGTCCGGGTGTATGTCGAGTTCGAGCGGTCCGGGATCGTATCCGGCGACGGCCGCGGCGTCCCGCTCGGCGTCGACCACGACGACCTCGGCGGTGTGGGTGAACTCCAGCCCGGCCAGGGCGCGATCGGCCAGGAGGACCCGGCAGCCGGTCTCCGCGACGATGAGTTCGAGGCGCGGTACCGGGTAGCGGACGTCGAGCGGGACGTACACCGCGCCCGCCTTCAGGACGGCGAGGGTGGAGACGACCAGGTCGACCGAGCGCTCCTGGAGGATCGCCACCCGGTCGCCGGGGGCGACACCCGCGTCGGCGAGCCGACGGGCCAGCCGGTTCGCGCGGGCGTCCAGTTCGGCGTAGTCGAGCGTCTGGCCCGCGCCGGTGACGGCCGGCGCTCCGGGCGTGGCGGCTGCCCGCGCCGCGAACAGCGAGGCGACGGTGCCCGCGGGAACGTCCCGCGCGGTGTCGTTGCTCTCGTCCAGCAGCGCGTGCTCGTTCGGTGAGAGCAGGTCGATGTCCGCGACGGGACGGCCGGGGTCCGCCACGGCCGCTGCGAGCAGTCGCACCAGGCGGTCGGCGAAGCCCTCGGCCGTGGTGTGGTCGAACAGGGCGGTGCTGTATTCCAGTTGGCCCCCGATGCCCGGCTGTCCGTCGTTGCGGCGTACCTCACCGAAGTTGAACGAGAGGTCGAACTTGGCGATGTCCGCCGAGGTCGGCTGCGGGGCGAGGCTGAGGCCCGGCAGCGCCAGCTCCGCCTCCTCGTTGTTCTCCAGGCTGATCGCCACCTGGAAGAGGGGGTTGCGGGACAGGACCCGGGCCGGGTTGAGCTCCTCGACCAGCCGCTCGAAGGGGATGTCCTGGTGGGTGAAGGCCGCCAGGTCGGTGGCCCGTACGCGGTCGACCAGTTCCCGGAAGTCCGGGGTGCCGGAGAGGTCGGCGCGCAGCACCAGCGTGTTGACGAAGAAGCCCACGAGGTCGTCGAGCGCCTCGTCACCCCGGCCGGCGACCACCGTGCCCAGCGGGATGTCCGTGCCGCCGCCGAGGCGGTGCAGCAGGGCGGCGACCGCGGCGTGCAGCACCATGAACAGGCTCGCGCCGCTCTCCTCGGCCAGCCGGTGCACACCCCGCGCGATCTCGTCGGGGAGGCTCAGCTCGACCTGCCCGCCCCGATTGCCGGACTGGGCCGAACGCGGCCGGTCGGTCGGCAGGTCCAGTTCCTCCGGCAGTCCGGCCAGGGCCGTGCGCCAGTACTCCAGCTGCCGCCCGAAGGGGCTGTCCGGGTCGTGTTCGTCCCCGAGGGTGCGCCGCTGCCACAGCGCGTAGTCCGCGTACTGCACGGGCAGCGGTGCGAAGTCGGGCGCGCGGCCCGCCACCCGGGCCGTGTACGCGCGGCCGAGGTCCCGGGCGAGCGGGGCCAGTGAGGAACCGTCGCCCGCGATGTGGTGCAGCACGAGGACCAGCACGTGCTCGCGCGGTGCCAGACGCAGCAGGTGGGCGCGCAGCGGCAGGTCCGCCGCCAGGTCGAACTCCGTTGCCGCGAGCGTGCCGAGGACGCCGTCCAGCTCCTCCTCGGTCACCGCCCGGACGGGGAGCGGGAAGGTGTACTCGCCCGAGCCGAGGATCCGCTGGCGCGGGGCGCCGCCCTCGGCGGGGAAAACGGTCCGCAGGCTCTCGTGGCGGTCCACCACGTCCGCGAGCGCCGACTCCATCGCCGCGGGGTCCGGTTCGCCGAGCAGCCGCACGGCCAGCTGGATGTTGTACGAACCCGCGGTGTCCTCCACCGAGTCGATGAACCACAGCCTGCGCTGGGCGTGCGAGAGCGGGATCACCGCCGGCCGTTCGGCCGGGGCGAGCCGCTGCCGGGCCGTCTCGGCGTCGGTCAGCCGGTCCTTGAGGGCGGCGACCGAGGGCGCCTCGAAGACGGCACGCACCGGCACCTCCGCCCCGAACGCGCTGCGGATCCGGTTGACCAGACGGGTGGCGAGCAGGGAGTGGCCGCCCAGGTCGAAGAAGCTGTCGTCGATGCCGACCTCGGGTACGCCGAGGATCTCGGCGTAGAGGGCGCACAGGGTCTGCTCCCGCTCGTCGCGCGGGGCGCGTCGCTCGGCGGCACTCCCGTACTCGGGGGCGGGCAGGGCCCTGCGGTCGAGCTTGCCGTTCGCGGTCAGCGGCAGGGCGTCGACGGTGAGCAGTGCCGACGGCACCATGTAGTCGGGCAGTTCGCCGCTCAGGTACTCCCTGAGCTCCGCCGCCCCGACGGGCCCGGTCGGGACCACGTAGCCGGCCAGGCGCTTGTCCCCGGGCCGGTCCTCGCGCACGATCACCGCGGCCTGGGCCACCGCCGGGTGGCGGGCCAGCCGGTCCTCGATCTCGCCGAGTTCGATCCGGAAGCCCCGCAGCTTGACCTGCTCGTCGGCCCGGCCGACGAACTCCACCACACCGTCAGCGGTCCACCGGGCCAGGTCACCGGTGCGGTACATCCTGGTTCCCGACGGGCCGAAGGGGTCCGCCACGAAGCGCCCGGCGGTCGGCGCCGGCTGCCGGGCGTAACCGCGGGCGAGGCCGGCACCCGCGATGTACAGCTCACCCGCGACACCGACCGGTGCCGGGCGCAGGCCGCCGTCCAGGACGTACACGCGCATGTTGTCGAGCGGTCGGCCGATCGGCACCCGGGCGGGTACCGGCTCGGCGGTCGTCATCGCGTGGCTGAGGGCGAACGTGGTCGTCTCGGTGGGCCCGTAGCCGTCGGCCACGACGGTGCCGGGGCAGACCTCCAGGACCCGGCGCACCGCGGCGGCCGGGACCACGTCGCCACCCGTCCAGACCTCGCGCACGCCGGCCAGGGCCCCCGGCGCCTCCTCGGCCACCAGCCGGAACAGACCGGCGGTGAGCCAGAGTCCGGTGATGGCGTGTTCGGTGAGCTCCCGTTCGAGAACCGCCACGGAAAGCTCCCGCGGTGGCGCGACGACAACCGTTCCTCCCTTGAGGAGCGGCACCCAGAGCTCGTAGGTGGAGGCGTCGAAGGCGGTCGGCGAGTGCAGCAGCACCCGCTGGTGGGCGTCGCCCCGCCAGCGCCGGTCCGAGGCCAGTTCGACGACGTCCCGATGGGTGATCTCCACGCCCTTGGGCAGCCCGGTGGAACCGGAGGTGTACATCACGTAGGCGAGCTGGTCCGGGAGGACCGTGACGTCCGGTGCCGCGGCCGGGGCGTCCTCGTGCGCGTCGAGCACCGTGACGCCCAGCTCCCGGGCGCGGTCGGCCAGTTCCGGGTCGGTGACCACGACCGGGGCGCCGGTGTCGTCCAGGACGTGCCGCAGCCGGGCGACCGGGTCGGTGTCCCGCAGCGGCACGTACGCGCCGCCCGCCTTCAGGACGGCGAGGAGCGCCACGGGGAGGTCGGCGGAGCGCTCCATCAGGACGGCCACCGGAGTCTCCGGGCCGACACCGAGCCCGGCCAGCCGGCCGGCGAGACGGTCCGAGCGTTCGTCGAGTTCCCGGTAGTCGAGGGTGACGCCGGCGAAGACGACGGCCGGGGCTTCGGGGGTCCGCCGGGCCTGCGCCCGGAACAGCTCGGGCACGGAGGCCGACGGCACGTCGGCGGCCGTGTCGTTCCACTCCGCCAGCAGGGTGTGCCGCTCGGCGGCGGACAGCAGGTCCAGGGAGTCGGCACGGCGGTCCGGGTCGGTGGCGAACTCCTCCAGGACCGTCCTGAGCCGTCCGCCGATGGCCCGCACCGTCTCGTCGTCGAACAGGTCGGGCCGGTAGTCGATCTTGAGCGAGAGGGTCTGCCCGCCGTCCGAGGCGCCCAGGGCCAGCGGGTAGTGGGTGCCGTCCTGGAGCTGGGCGTCGACGATCCCGATCCCCTCGGCCGTCTGCTCCAGGCTCTCGGAGTCGACCGGGTAGTTGCTGAACTCGGTGGAGGTGTCGAACAGCGCTCCGGTCCCGGTGATCCGCTGGATGTCGGTCAGACCGAGGTACTTGTGCGGCAGGAGGGCGAACTGCTGCTCCTGCAACCGGGTCGCCACGTCGAGCAGTGAGTCGCCACGTGCGGTGCGCACCCGTACGGGCAGGGTGTTGATGAACAGGCCCACCATGGTCTCGACGCCCGGGAGTTCGGCGGGGCGGCCGTTGACCGTCTCGCCGAAGGTCACGTCGTCGCGGCCGGTGAGACCGCACAGCACGAGCCCCCAAGCGGCCTGGACCACGGTGTTCTTGGTGATGCCGTGCCGGCGCGCCCGCGCGGTGAGGGCGGCCGTGGCCTCCGCGGACAGCTCCAGCCGGTGGACGCGGGGCCGCAGCGGCTCACGGGCCGGGTCGGCGGGCGCGACCAGGGTCGGCTCGTCCACGCCGTCCAGCGCCTGGCGCCAGGCCTCTTCGGCGGCGGGGCGGTCCTGGCCGGCGAGCCAGGCCAGATAGTCCTTGTACGGCGTCACCCTGGGCAGCGCCGAGTCGTCGCCGCCGGTCCGGTAGAGCTCGAAGAGCTCGGTGGACAGGACCGGTCCGGACCAGCCGTCGAAGAGGATGTGGTGGCTGGCCAGCATCAGCCGGTGTGCCTTCGCGCCCACCTTCACCAGGGTGAAGCGCAGCAGCGGCGCCTGCCGCGGGTCGAACCGCTCGGCCAGTGCCTCGGCCGTCAGCCGGTCGAGTTCCCGCGTCCGGCGGTCCTCGTCGAAGCCGCTCAGGTCCACCTCGCGCCACGGCAGGTCGACCGTGCGCGGGATGACCTGGAGCGACTGCCCCGCGGCGCCGGGCCGGAAGGCCGCCCGCAGGTTGTCGTGCCGGCGCAGCAGCGCGGCGGCCGCCTCCCGCAGCACGGGGGCGTCCAGCGCGCCGCGCAGGTCGAAGGCGAGGAGCGTGGTGTAGATGTCGGCGCCGCGCTCGTCGTACAGGGCGTGGAAGAGCAGGCCCTCCTGGAGCGGGGACAGGGGCAGGACGTCGGCGACGCCCTGCCGGGCGGATTCGAGGCGGTCGATCTCGTCCTGACCGAGCGTGACCAGCGTGAGGTCGGAGGGGCTCAGCCCGCCCGCGCCCTGAGGCCGCTCGGCGTGCCGGACCAGCGCTTGCAGGGCCCGGAACCAGGTCTGGGCGAGGTCGCGGATGTCGTCGTCCGAGAACAGCTCGCCGGCCCAGATCCAGTGGGCGACCAGACGCGGGCCGTCGGGGTAGGTGACGGCGGTGGCGGTGAGGTCCAGGGCGTGCGGCAGGGCCATGCCGGCCTCGGCCACACCCGAAAGGTCGCGGTTGACCTCCGGCTGCCCGGTGTCGGCGCTCTCGTCGGACTCGCCGAGCCGGCCCAGGTAGTTGAAGCCGATCTGGGGTTGTGCGTAGCGGCCGAGGACCTGGGCGGTCTGCGGGTTGAGGTGGCGCAGCAGGCCGAAGCCGATCCCGTTGTCGGGAACGGCCCGCAGCTGCTCCTTGATCCGCTTGACCGCGCGGCCGATCGCTTCTCCGCCCGACCACATCTCCTCGGACGGCGTCTCTCCGGGGGCGAGGCGCAGCGGGTACAGGCTGGTGAACCAGCCGACCGTGCGGGAGAGGTCCAGACCGTCGGCGATCTCCTCGCGGCCGTGTCCCTCCAGGTCGATGAGGACGTCCGGCCCGGTGCCCCGGCCGGTGCGCTCCCGCCAGTCGGTGACGGCGAGCGCGAGGGCGGTCAGCAGCACGTCGTTGACGCCGGCGTTGAACAGGGCGGGGATGCGTCCGAGCAGGGGCTCGGTGAGCTCCGCCGGGAGCCGCAGGCTCAGCTGGGCGGCCGTGCCGAAGGTGTCCCTGCGCACGTCCAGCGGGCGGGCGGTCAGTGACGGGTCGGGACCGTCGAGGATCTCGCGCCAGAGCGGGAGTTCCCGCATCCGGTCCGGTGCGGCGGCGAGTTCGGTCAGCCGCTGGGCCCAGCCGCGGAAGGAGGTGCCCACGGGTTCCAGTGCGACGGGCCGGCCGGCCATCAGCGCTTCGAGGGCGGACTGCAGGTCGGGCAGCAGGATGCGCCAGGAGACGCCGTCGACGACCAGGTGGTGGGCGACGACGGTGAGCCGCCCCGGGGCCCCCGGCCCCGCGTCGAACCAGACGCAGCGCACCATCGCCCCGGATTCCGGGTTCAGGCGTGCCTGGGCGGCGGAGACCTCCCCGGCCGCGCGGGCGTCGAGTTCCGCCTCGGTCAGGCCGGAGGTGATCAGGGCCGCGGCGTCGACGCGGTGGACACAGTCCTCGGCCCGCACCGCACCGGGCGCGGCGGTCTGGAGCGACCAGCCGAAGTCCTCCGAGATCCGGGCCAGGGTCATCCGCAGCGCGTCGTGATGGTCGAGCACGGCCTGCAGGGCCCCCGTCACCACGGCGAGGTCCGCGCCGGCCGGGACCGGCAGCGACATCGTCTGGTTGAACTGGTCGATGTCGCCACCGCGCTCTCGCACCCAGTGGACGATCGGCGTCAGCGGCACGTCACCGACCCCGTCGGTCACCGGGGCGGCCGGGGCGGACGCGGGAGTCTCCCCGTCCGCCAGGACGGCCGCCGCGAGGGCCTCGGGCGTCCGGTGCGCGAACACATCGCGCGGGCTGAACCGCAGCCCGGCCCGGCGGGCCCGGCTCACCAGTTGGATCGAGCTGATGCTGTCGCCGCCGGCGGCGAAGAAGCTCTCCGCCACGTCGACCCGCTCGATGCCGAGCACCTCGGCGAACAGCTCGCACAGCAGCGTCTCGGTGGGGTTGCGCGGCTGCCGGGACGGCTCGCCGCCGTCGAACTCGGGCGCCGGCAGCGCCTTGCGGTCCACCTTGCCGCTGGGGGTCAGCGGCAGTTGGCCGAGGACCACGTACGCCGCGGGGACCATGTAACCGGGCAGCGCCGTGGCGGTGTGCGCGCGCAGCTCGGCCGGGTCGGCGGTGCGGCCGTCGGCCGGCATCACGTGGGCGACGAGGCGCCGGTCACCCTGGCGGCCCTCGTGGACGCCCACGACGGCGCGGCCGACGTCGGGGTGACCGTTCAGCACCTCCTCGATCTCGCCGAGTTCGATGCGGAAACCGCGCAGCTTCACCTGGAAGTCGGTGCGGCCGAGGTAGTCGACGTGCCCGTCGTCGGTCCAGCGCACCAGGTCGCCGGTGCGGTACATGCGGGAACCGGCGGGCCCGTACGGGTCGGCCACGAACCGCTCGGCGGACAGCGCGGGGCGGCGGTGGTAGCCACGGGTGACACCGGCGCCGGCGATGTAGAGCTCACCGGGCACACCGGGCAGCACCGGGCGCAGCGCCGAGTCGAGTACGTACACCTGGGTGCCCGCGACGGGGCCGCCGATGGTGACCGGGGAGCGGCCGTCGATCTCGGTGCCGGTGGAGTAGACGGTGGTCTCGGTGGGCCCGTACAGGTTGGTCAGGGTGCCGCCGAGCGCGACGAGCCGCTGGGCCAGATCGGCGGCCAGCGCCTCACCAGCGGTCACCTTGTGCAGCCCGCGCAGGGCCTCGGGCACCGCCTCCTCCAGGACGTGCCACAGGCTCGGTGCCGCCTCCATCACGGTCGCGCCGGTCCGGGTGAGCAGCGCGGCCAGCCGGTCCGGGTCCTTGACGGTGTCCGACCCGGCGAGCACCAGGGTGGCACCGGTGATCAGCGGCAGGAAGATCTCCATGACGGAGACGTCGAAGCCGACCGTGGCCACGGCGGCCAGCCGGTCGTCCGGGGTGAGCCGCAGGCGTGCCTGGACCGCCTCCAGCAGGTTCACCATGCCGCCGCCGGGTACGACGACGCCCTTCGGCCGGCCGGTGGAGCCCGAGGTGTAGATGACGTACGCGGCCTGCTCGGGCAGTCTGGTCAGGCCCAGGTCTCCGCCCCCATGGGCGGCGCGTTCCGCGGCGGCCGTCTCCTCCTCGGTGAGGGTGAGGACGGGTGCGGCGTCCTGAAGGACGTAGGCGATCCGGTCCGCCGGGAGCGTGGGGTCGACCGGCACGTAGGCCGCACCGGTCTTGAGGACCGCGAGCAGCGCCACCACCAGGTCGGCGGTGCGGGGCAGCCGGACGGCCACGAACCGCTCGGGGCCCGCGCCGCGTTCGCGCAGCCAGTGGGCCAGCCGGTTGGCGCGGGCGTTGAGTTCGGCGTACGACAGTTCCTGGTCCTCGGCGATCAGGGCGGTGGCCCGCGGTGTCGCGGCCGCCCGTGCCTCGAAGCGCTCCGTCACCGAATCCGCGGTGACCGCGGCGGCGGTGTCGTTCCACTCGACGAGCACCCGGCGCCGCTCGGCGGGGGTGAGCAGGTCCAGTCCGGCGACCGGGCGGGTGGGATGGTCCACGAAGGCGCGCAGCACGGCGAGGAAGCGCTCGGCGATGTCCTGGAGCCGGTCCCGGTCGAGCAGGTCCGGGCGGTAGGACCAGTCCACGGTGAGCCGGTCGCCGCGCTGGGCCGCCAGCAGGGCCAGCGGATAGTGGACGGCGTCCCGGACCTCGGCGTCGACCACGCCGAGCTCCTGGGCGGACTCGCGCAGCGGCTCGGACTCCACGGGGTAGTTCTCGAACACCACCAGGGTGTCGAAGAGGTCACCGGTCCCGGCGAGGCGCTGGATGTCGGCCAGGCCGAGGTACTGGTGCGCCGTCAGCCGCGCCTGGCGCTCCTGGAGCCGCTGGAAGAGCCCGGCGAGCGAGAGGCCGTGGTCGATGTCCATGCGGACCGGGAGCGTGTTGATGAACAGGCCGATCATGCCCTCGACATCCGCGAGCTCCGGCGGGCGGCCGGAGACCGTGGCGCCGAACACGACGTCGTCGCGGCCGGTCAGTGTGGAGAGCACCAGGCCCCAGGCGCCCTGCACCAGGGTGTTGACCGTCAGCCCGTGCTCCCTGGCCGCGGACGTCAGCCCGGCGGCCAGGTCGTCCGGTACGGCCGTGCTGCGGCGTTCGGGGACGGCCAGGGGCCCGCCGGCGCCGGCCGGGGCGATGTGGGTCACCTCGTCGATGCCCTGGAGCGCCTCGCGCCAGGCCTCCTCGGAGGCCGTGCGGTCCTGGGCGGCCAGCCAGCCGAGGTACCGCTTGTACGCGGCGGCGGGCGGCAGCGCGGACTCGTCGCCGCCGCGCCGGTACTGCCCGTACAGGTCGAATAGGTCCCTCACCAGCAGGGGCATCGACCAGCCGTCGACCGCGATGTGGTGGACGGTGAGGACGAAGCGGTGGTTCCGCTCGCCGAGTCGTATCAGGGCGCAGCGCATAAGGGGCGGCCGCTCCAGGTCGAACCGCAGGCCGCGGTCGGCCGTGAGCACCCGCTCCAGCTCCGCCTCCTGCGCGGTCCCGGAGAGGTGGCTCAGGTCGCGTTCGTCCCAGGGGAGTTCGGCGCTGCGGGGAACGACCTGGAGCGGCTTGCCCGCGGCGCCGGTGACGAAGAAGGCGCGCAGGTTGTCGTGGCGGCGCAGCAGGGCGCGGGCGGCCTCGTGCAGGACGGCCGCCTCGACGGGGCCCTTGAGTTCGAGGACCGACTGGATGGTGTAGACGTCGGACTCGGACTCGTCGTACAGCCCGTGGAAGTACAGGCCCTGCTGGAGCGGCGAGAGCGGCAGCACGTCGGCGATCCGGCCGGGGGTCGTCTCCAGCCGGTCGATCTCGGGCTGGGAGACGGTCACCAGGGGCAGGTCCGAGGGGGTGAGGCCGCCGGCGTCCGGGCGGCCCGCGTGCGCGATCAGGGCGTGCAGCGCCTCGAACCACAGCCGGGCGATCTCCCTGACCTCGTCCTCGGCGAGCAGCTCGCCGGACCAGGTCCAGGACGCCACCAGCCGCTGCCCGTCCGGGTGGTCCACGGCCGCGGCGTTGAGCTCCAGGGTGTACGCGAGCGGCATGGTCGCGTCGCCGGCACCCGTGAGATCACGCACCCGTACGGCGTCGGTGTCGGTGTCGGTGTCGGCGGTGCCCATCCGGCCCAGGTAGTTGAAGCCGATCTGCGGCTCCGGCCGGCCGGCCAGCTCGGGTGCCGTGGCCGGGTTGAGGTGGCGCAGCATTCCGTAGCCGATGCCCTTGTCGGGGATGGCCCGCAACTGCTCCTTGACCGTCTTGAACGCGGTGCCGAGAGCCGGCCCACCGGACCACACCTCGTCCGCCGGGGCCGGGCCCGGATCGACGGCGACCGGGTACAGACTGGTGAACCAGCCGACCGTACGGGACAGGTCCACCCCCTCCACGATCTCCTCCCGGCCGTGGCCCTCCAGACCCACCAGCACCGCGCTCCCCTCACCCCGGCCGCGCTCCCGCCGCCACCGGCCCACCGCGAGCGCGAGCGCGGTGAGCATGGCCTCGTCGGGGCCGGCGTGGAAGAGGGCGGGCACCGCGCCGAGGAGCGGCCCGGTCACCGCGGCGGGCAGTGTCACGGTCAGCTGTCGCGCCACGCCGACCACGTCGCGTGCCGGGTCCGTGCGGCGGTCCGCGAGCAGCGGGTCCGGCGTGGCGAGCACCGAGCGCCACAGGTCCAGTTCGGCGACGCGACGCTCGGTCAGGGCCTGCTCCGCCAGCTCCCGCGACCACCGGCGCAGCGACGTGCCGACCGGGTCGAGGCGGATCTCGGTGCCGGAGCGCAGCGCGGTGAACCCGGCCTGAAGGTCCGGCAGCAGGATGCGCCAGGACACTCCGTCGACGGCCAGGTGGTGGACGACCAGGGCCAGTCGGCCCTCGGTGTCCGGTCCCGCGTCGAACCAGACGGCCTGGACCATCCGGCCCTCGTCGGGAGCCAGCCGCTCCACGGCCGCGAGCACCTGCTCCTGCTGCACCTGCTCGGGCGGTTCGCCGCCGCCGGGGGCGACCGCGTGGCGGCGTACGCAGTCCTCGGCGCGTACCGTGCCGCGGGCCGTGACCTCCAGCGTCCAGTCGTTCTCCGGGGTGCGGCCGAGCCGCAGGCGCAGCGCGTCGTGGTGGTCGAGCAGCGCCTGCAGGGCCGCGTGGACCTGGGTCTCGTCGAGGTCGGCCGGGACGGGCACGGTCAGTGTCTGGTTGAAGGCGTCGATCCGGCCGCCCTGGCTCTGCTGCCAGTGCATGATCGGGGTGAGCGGCACCGGGCCGACACCGTCGTCCGGGACGGCCCGCACCGGCCGTACCGCCTGCGCGGCGCCGGCGAGCGCGGCGAGCCGGGCCACCGTACGGTGCTCGAAGATCTCCCGCAGGCTCAGCGCGATGCCCTCCTTGCGGGCGCGGTGGGCCAGCTGGATGGAGCTGATCGAGTCGCCGCCCCGCTCGAAGAAGCTGTCGTGGACGGAGACCGAGTCGACCCCGAGCACCTCGGCGAAGAGCCGGCACAGCAGTGCCTCACGATCGTCCCCGGGCCCCGCGCCCTCGTCCGGAACCGGGACTCGGTCCGGACTCGCGGGTGCGGCGTCCGCCGCGCCGGTCCGCCGCAGCAGCAGGCGCTCCCGGTCGGATCCGGTGAACAGCGGTACGGCGCCGACGCGTTGGTCGGGGTCGGCGGCGAAGGCCGCCAGGACCGCGAGCAGCCGGTCGAGTATCTCGCGTCCGGCGCCCTCGGCGAACAGGTCCGGGCGGTGATCGAGGCGTACCGTCATGCGCTCGCCCCGGACGGTGCCCTCCAGGTTGAGGGCGTAGTGCGTGGCGTCCACGGTGGAGGCACCGACCGCGCCGATGCCCTCGGCGGAGTTCTGCAGCGTGTCGGTGTCGATCGGATAGTTGGCGAAGATCGTGATGGCGTCGAAGAGCTGTCCGCTGCCGTGCAGCTGCTGGATCTCGGCGAGCCCGAGGTGCTTGTGGGCGAGGAGGTCGGCCTGTCCGTCCTGCAGGCGCCGGACCTGCTCGCCGAGGGAGAGCGCGGCATCCAGGCGCAGCCGTACCGGCAGGGTGTTGATGAACAGGCCGACCATCCGCTCGACCCCGGGCAGCTCCGGCGGCCGGCCCGAGACGGTCTCGCCGAAGACGACGTCGTCGCGGCCGGTCAGTGAGCCGAGGACCAGGCCCCAGGCGGCCTGGACGACGCTGTTGAGGGTCAGACCGAGCGAGCGGGCCCGCTCGACCAGCGCGGCCGACAGCCGCGGGTCGACGTCCTCGATCAGGGTCTCGGGCAGGGAGGCGCCCGTGCCGGAGCCCGCCACCAGGGTGGGCTCGACGCCCGCGAGGGCACGCTTCCAGGCGAGTTCGGCCTCGGCCCGGTCCTGTCGGGAGAGCCAGCCCAGGTAGTCCTTGTACGGGGCGACCGGCGGCAGCTCGGCTGTGTCGCCGCCGTTGTTGTAGAGGGCCATCAGCTCGCCGAGCACCAGCGGCATGGACCAGCCGTCGAGCAGGATGTGGTGGGCGGTGAAGACGAACCGGTACTCCTGGTCCGCCAACTTGATCAGGGAGAACCGCAGCGGGGGGCGGGTCAGGTCGAAGCGGCGGGTGCGGTCGGCGTCGAGCAGCCGCTGGAGTTCGGCTTCGCGGTCATCCGCCGGGACGTCGCTGATGTCGGTCTCGGACCAGTCCGGCTCGACCTCGCGCAGAATGGCCTGGACCGGCTCGCCGGACTTGCGGTTGCGGAACGAGGCCCGCAGGTTCTCGTGGCGGCCGAGCACACCGGCCACGGCCCTGCGCAGACCGGCCACGTCCAGCTCGCGCCGCAGGTCGATCGCGAGCTGGATGACGTACACGTCCGCGCCCTGTTCCTCGTACAGGGCGTGGAAGAGCATGCCCTTCTGGAGCGGGGACAGCGGCCAGATGTCGACGAATCCAGGTTTCGCCATTCTGCTGTTACCTTCCATCAGCTCAGATCCCTCTCGAATTCGTCGATCTCGTCCTGTGAAAGCTCCAGCAGGGACACGTCGGACGGGGTGAGGCCGCCGGCCTCGGGCCGGGCCGCGAATGCGACCAGGGCTCGCAGCGCCTGGAACCACAGGTCCGCGAGCCGCTGCACCTCCGCCTCGTCGAAGAGCGCCTCGGGCCAGGACCAGATGGCCACCAGCCGCACTCCGTCGGGCCGGTCCTGCGCCACCGCGCTGAGTCCGAGGGCGTGGGCCAGCGGTGCGCCCTCGTCGCCGCCCGCGCCCAGCGTCTCGGTCGCCTCGGGCGGCGCCGCCCAGTCCTCGGCCCGGGCGGCCGTCGCGTCGACGGCGTCGAAGCGGCCCAGGTAGTTGAAGCCGATCTGCGGCTCCGGCCGGCCGGCCAGCTCGGGTGCCGTGGCCGGGTTGAGGTGGCGCAGCATTCCGTAGCCGATGCCCTTGTCGGGGATGGCCCGCAACTGCTCCTTGACCGTCTTGAACGCGGCGCCGAGAGCCGGCCCACCGGACCACACCTCGTCCGCCGGGGCCGGGCCCGGATCGACGGCGACCGGGTACAGACTGGTGAACCAGCCGACCGTACGGGACAGGTCCACCCCCTCCACGATCTCCTCCCGGCCGTGGCCCTCCAGACCCACCAGCACCGCGCTCCCCTCACCCCGGCCGCGCTCCCGCCGCCACCGGCCCACCGCGAGCGCGAGACCGGTCAGCAGCACCTCGTCGACCGCCGCGTTGAACACCGCGGGCACCGTGCCGAGGAGCGGCCCCGTCACCGCGTCCGGCAGGGTGACCGTCAGCCGGCGTGCCGTGCGGACCACGTCGACGGCGGGATCGAGGGGCCGGTGCGAGAGCAGCGGATCGGCTGTCCCGAGCACCGAGCGCCACAGGTCGAGCTCCCGGGCCCTGGCCGGTCCGGCCGCCTGCTCCGCGAGCACCGACGACCAGTGCCTGAACGACGTCCCGACGGGTTCGAGGGCGGGTTCACGGCCTTCGGAGACCGCCGTCCAGGCCCGCTCGAGGTCCTCCCGCAGCACCCGCCAGGAGACGCCGTCCACGGCCAGGTGGTGGATCAGGAGCAGTAGCCGTCCGGGGCGGCCGGGACCGGCGTCGAACCAGACGGCCCGCACCATGTCTCCCTCGGTCGGCGACAGTTCGGCCTGCGCCCGGTGCTGCGCCTGGGCAACCGCGTCGATCAGCTCGCTCGGCGGTACGGCCGAGACGTCGGTCCGGCCGAGCAGGACGGCGGCCTGGACGGAGCCACGGGGGGCGACCTCCAGCCGCGGGCCCCCGGGGGACGTCACGATCCGCGAGCGGAGGATGTCGTGGTGGTCGAGGACGGCCTGCAGGGTCGCCGCGAGCCGCTGTTCGCCGGCGTCCGCCGGGACCTGGAGGAGGGCAGCCTGGTGGACGCCGTCCGTCGGCCCGCCCCGCTCGTACAGGTCGAGCATGACCGGGGTGAGCGGCAGTTCGCCGATGGCGTCCTCGGGTGCCTCGCCCGCTGCCGGGCCCTCGTCCTCCTTGGCGATCCTGGCCAGCGCCCGGACCGTCTTGTGCTTGAAGACATCCCGCACGCTGAGCAGCAGCCCGGCCTTGCGGGCCCGGCCGGCCAGTTGGATGGAGACGATGCTGTCACCGCCGAGTTCGAAGAAGTCGTCGTCCGGACCGACTTCGGCGGTCCCGAGCAACTCGGCGAAGAGCCCGGCGAGCACCGCCTCCCGCGACGGGGCGGCCGGCTCCCCGGCGGAGTCGGTCGCCTCGCCGCCTCCGACGGCCTGGGTCCCTTGGTCCACCCGCTGCCGGAGCCGGGAGCGCACCTCGGTCCACCACCGGGTCAGCGGGTCGTCGGCCGGCCTCTCGACCGGTCGCTCCGAGTCCCCGGCGAACATCTCCAGGACCTCGCGCAGCCCGTCGGCGACGGCCTCGGCCTCGGCCTTGGTGAACAGGTCGGGGCGGTAGCCGAACCGGCAGTGCAGTTGGTCCCCCGAGAGCCCGGCGTCGAGGGTGAGCGGATAGTGGGTGGCGTCGTTCATCTCCAGGTCGACCGCGCGGACCCGGTCGCTGTCGCCGCCGAAGCCGGCGCCGTCGGCGGGGATGTTCTGGAACACCAGGAGGGTGTCGAAGAGTTCGCCCTTGCCGATCTGCCGCTGGAGGTCGACGAGGCGGATGTGCTGGTGTGCGGTCAGCTCCACCTGCTGCTCCCAGAGCCGGGACAGCGCGGCGCCGGCCGGCTCGCCGGGGCGGAAACTCGCCCGCACCGGCACGGTGTTGATGAAGAGGCCGACCATCCGCTCGATGCCGGGCACCTCTCCGGGCCGCCCCGAGACGGTCGCGCCGAACACCACGTCGTCGCGTCCGGTGAGCCGGGCGAGCAGCAGCCCCCAGGCGGCCTGGACGACCGTGTTCATCGTGGTGCCGTGCCGGCCGGCCAGCGCGCTGAGCCCGGACACCAGGTCGCCGCCGAAGGTGACGGAGATCTTCTCGGTCTCGACGGCCGCCCGGTCCGGGTCGGCGGGCGCCAGCAGGGTGGGCTCCACCGACGCGTCGACCACCTCCAGCCAGGCCCGCTCCGAGGCCGCCCGGTCCTGGCGGCCCAGCCAGGAGAGATAGCTGTGGTACGGGCGGACCTCGGGCAGTCCGGCGGGGTCGCCGCCGGCCGCGTACAAGCGCATCAGCTCGTCGAGGAGGACCGGCGCGGACCAGCCGTCCAGCAGGAGGTGATGCAGCGTCAGCACCAGTCGGGCGCGGCCGCCGCCCAGGCGCAGCAGGGTGCAGCGCAGCAGCGGGGGCCGGTCGACGTCGAACCTCTCGGCCCTCGCCTCCCGCATCACGCGGCCGATCTCGGCGGTGCGCCCGGCGTCGTCGAGATGGCTCAGGTCCGTTTCCGTCCAGGGAAGTTCGATGTCCGCCGGAATGAACTGCATCGGCCCGGACAGACCTTCGTGGGCGAATCCGGCGCGGAGGTTCTCGTGCCGTTCCAGCAGCGCTCGTACCGCGGCGCGCAGCACCGGGGTCTGTGGGTCGCCGTCCAGGTCCAGCCCGAACTGGACGGTGTACACGTCGAGTTCGCGCCGACCGTAGAGGGAGTGGAAGAGCAGTCCCTCCTGCAGCGGCGCCAGCGGCAGCACGTCGGCGAGTCTGCGCCCGCCCTGTTCGAGGAGGTCGATGTCCCGCTGCTCCAGGCGGACCAGGGGGAAGTCCGACGGGGTGCGTCCACCGGAGCGCGAGGCGTCGGCGACGAGCGTGCGCACGGCGCGCTGCCAGGACTCGGCGAGCTCCGCCACGTCGTCCTTGCCGAACAGCGCCTCGGGCCAGGCCCAGCGGGCGGTCAGGCGCACGCCGTCAGGCCCCTCGTCCGCCCAGGTCTCCACGTCGAGCGGATACGCCACCGGCATCTGCGGGTCCTGCGCGGCGGATGCCCGCACGGCGCCCGCCGCACCGAGCGGCACCGAACCGTCGGCGAGCGGCGCCTGGAAGGACCCCCGGTGGGCGAACCGCAGCCGCGGGGTCGCCGCGGCGGAGAGCACCGGCACGGTCTGGGGGTTGAGGTACCGGAGCAGCCCGTAGCCGCTGCCGTCGCCGGGGACCGCCGACAGCAGTTCCTTGACCCGCTTCACCTGGGCGGCGGGGTTGCGACCCGCCGTTTCGTCCGCGCCGAGCCGCACCGGGTGGGCGTGGGTGAACCGGCCCAGGGTACGGGCGAGACCGGTCGCGCCGGCCCGGCCGTCCCGCTCCACGGCGACCAGGATTCCGGTGTCCGCGGGCAGGTTCCGCCGGGCGTGCCATTCCTCGACGGCGGCGGCGACCGTGCCGAGCAGGACCTCCTCGGTGCCGGTGGCGAAGCGCTCCGGTACATCGGTGAGCAGGGCCGTCGACTCGGAGGCGGAGAGGGTCAGTTCCAGGTGCCGGACGGTGGCCTCGGTGTCGCGGCGCGGGTCCAGCGGCTGCTCGGCCGGCGGTGCGGCCTCGGTGCCGAGGATGTCGGACCACCGCTGGAGTTCGTCGACGAGTTCCGGGGCGGCGGCCGCGGCGGCCGTCTGCTCGGCCCACGCCCGGTAGGTGGTGGTCACCGGCGGCAGGTGCACCTCTGCTCCGGACGCCACCGATTCCCAGGCGGTGCGCAGGTCGGCGACGAGGATCCGCCACGCGGCCGGATCGGCGGCGAGCGTGTGCACGGCGAGCAGCAGCCGGTGCTCCCCCGCCGGTCCGCCGTCGAACCAGACGGCCCGGAACACGACGCCGTCCTCGGGAGACACGGTGGAGCGGACGGCGTCCGTCTGCCGTCCCACCTCGGCGGCCAGCGCCGCGGGGTCCGCCCCCGTCACATCGACCCGGGTGAGCAGGTCCGCCGGCTGGACCTCTTCGCGCGGCAGCGTCTCAAGGCTCCACACCAGGTTTCCGGCTCGGCGGCGGAGCCGCAGCCGCAGGGTGTCGTGGTGGTCGAGCAGTGCCCGGAGTACGGCGTGCAGCCGGCGCTCGTCCGTGTCGCCGGGCAGCGCCAGGACGGCGGTGGCCACCGAGTGGGCGACCGGGCCGCCGCGTTCGCGCAGCGCGTGGACGGCCGGGCTCAGCGGGATCTCGCCGATGCCGCTGTCGTCGGCGGTGGACGTGGCGGACGCGTCGTCCGGCTCGCCCAGGCCCGTGGCCGCGGCGGCCAGCTCCTCGACCGTGGCATGGCGCAGCACGTCCGCCGCCGTGAACTCCAGGCCCGCTTCGAGGGCCCGGCTCACCAGCTGGATCGAGACGATGCTGTCTCCGCCGAGGGCGAAGAAGTTGTCGTCGATGCTCACCCGCTCGACCTCGAGCAGGTCGCGGATCAGCTCGCAGATCAGTGTCTCCTTGGCGTCACGCGGTGCCCTGCCCCCCTCCTGCGAGCCGAAGTCCGGCTCCGGCAGCGCCTTGCGGTCGACCTTGCCGTTGGCGTTCAGCGGCAAGGCGTCCACCACGGTGTACGCGGCGGGCACCATGTACTCCGGCAGCAGCCCGGCGAGATGCTCGCGCAGCGTCTCGGCGGCGAGGGGGGCTCCGGCGGCCGGAACCGTGTAGGCCACCAGCTGCCGGCGCCCGTCGGCTCCCTGATGGAGGGTCACCGCCGCGCGGGTGACGCCCGGGTGGGCGGTGAGCGCCGCCTCGATCTCGCCCAGCTCGACACGGAACCCCCGTATCTTCACCTGGTCGTCGGCCCGGCCGGCGAACTCCAGCTGACCGTCGGCGTTCCAGCGCACCAGGTCGCCCGTACGGTAGAGCCGCTCGCCCGGCGCCCCGAAGGGGTTGGCGACGAAGCGCTCCGCGGTGAGCGCGGGCCGCTCCAGGTAGCCGCGGGCCAGACCGTCGCCGGCGATGTAGAGCTCTCCGGTGCCGCCGACGGGCACCGGCATCAGGAACGGGTCGAGCACGTACACCCGGGTGTTCCACAGCGGGGCGCCGATGGGCGGGCGCACCGCCCCGGACTGCGGGCGGCTCATGGTGGAGCAGACGGTCGCCTCGCTGGGTCCGTACACGTTGAGCAGGCGGCGGCCTTCGGACCAGTACGCCACCTGGTCGGGCGCGCAGGCCTCGCCGCCGACCGCGAGGGTGCGCAGCGTGGGCAGCCCGGTGTGCGGCACCGTGGCGAGGACGCCTGCGGTGACCTGCAGATGCGTGACGCCGTGGTCGTCGACGAGCGTGGCCAGCTCCTGGCCGGCCGGCGACCGGTGGCCGTCCGGCAGCACCAGCGTGGCGCCACTGAGCAGGGTCATCGCCAGGTCGGCCATCGAGACGTCGAAGCTCGGCGACACGGCCTGCAGGACGCGGCTGTCCGCGTCGATGGCGAAGTTCTCCGCGTGTGCTCCCGCCATGCCCGCGATGCCCCGGTGGGTGACCAGTACGCCCTTGGGCCGGCCGGTCGATCCCGAGGTGTAGATGACGTACGCGGGGTGGTCCAGGCCGAGCGGGTGGGCGCGGTCCGGGTCGGCGGGGTCGGTGACGGGGGCGGCGGCCACGGCGGCCCGCACGTCCTCGGCGTCGGCGCGGCGCACGGCGGCGCCGGACAGGGCGGGGCTGCCGGCTGTCTCCCCGTCGGCGATCACCAGCGCGGGGCGCGCGTCCTGGACGATGTAGGCGATGCGCTCGGCCGGGTAGCCGGGGTCGACCGGCAGATGGGCAGCGCCCGCCTTGAGGACGCCGAGGGTGATCGCGAGCCAGTCCGGCGAGCGGGGCACCGCGACCGCCACGCGTCGCTCGGGGCCGGCCCCCTGGCCGATGAGGTAGTGCGCCCACTGGTTGGCCCGTGCGTTGAGTTCGCCGTAGGTCAGCCGGGTCCGGCCGGTGATCACCGCCGGGTGGTCGGGAGTGGCGGCGGCCCGCTGTTCGAACAGGGCGGGGAAGGTCGCCGCCGGCACCGTGCGGTCGGTGTCGTTCCAGGTGGCGAGCAGTTGCTCGCGCTCCGTGCCGGACAGCAGGTCGATTCTGCTGACCGGCAGCTCCGGGTCGCCGGCGGCCGCGTCGAGCAGGGCGGTGAACCGGGCCGCGATCGCCTCGACCGTGGCCTGGTCGAACAGATCGGTGCGGTAGCTGATCAGGCCCTGCATGCCGGTCGTGCTGCCGTCGCTGCCGAAGGTCTCGCGCAGTTCCACGCCGAGGTCGGTCTTGGCCGAGGTCAGCTCGATGTCCGCCGGTTCGACCATGAGGCCGGGCAGGTCCAGGCGCGCGGCCGTGTTGTTCTGGAAGGCGAGGAACACCTGGAACAGCGGGGTGTGGGCGAGCGACCGGGCCTCGATGCCGAGGTGGTCGACCAGCCGCTCGAAGGGCAGGTCCTGGTGGGCGTAGGCGGCCAGGTCGGTGGCCCTGACCCGGCGCAGCAGTTCGGCGAAGGTCGGGTCGCCCGAGGTGTCGGTGCGCAGCACCAGGGTGTTGACGAAGAAGCCGACGAGGCCTTCGAGGGCTTCGTCCGGGCGGCCGGCCGTCGCGGTGCCGAGGGGGATGTCGGTGCCGGAGCCGAGCCGGGTGAGCAGGGCCGCGAGCGCCGCGTGGGCCACCATGAAGAGGCTGACCTGGTGGGTGCGGGCGAGCTCGGTGAGGCGGGCGTGGGACTCGGCGTCCACGGAGAACTCGACGGTGGCGCCGTCACCGGTCATCTCCGCCGGGCGGGGCCGGTCGGTGGGCAGCGCCAGCTCCGCCGGGGCACCGGCCAGAGTCTTCTCCCAGAAGGCCAGCTGGCGCGCGGCGAGGGCGGCGGGATCCTGCTCGTCGCCGAGCAGTTCCCGCTGCCAGAGGGTGTAGTCGGCGTACTGCACGGGCAGCGGCGCGAAGCCGGGTGCCCGCCCGCCGTGCCGGGCCGTGTAGGCGGTGGACAGATCGCGGGCCAGCGGGGCGTTGGACCAACCGTCGGACGCGATGTGATGGACGTTCAGGAGCAGGACGTGCTCGGTGTCGGAGAGGACGAACAGGGTGACGCGCAGCGGGGGTTCGGCCGCCAGGTCGAAGCCGCGGGCGGCGGCGTCGCGCAGTGCCCGCCCGATCGTCTCGGGCGCGGCCTCGACGATCTCCACGGGCACCGGGGCGTCGGCGGGCGCGAGGACGGACTGCCGGGGCTTGCCCCCGGTGTCCGGGAAGACGGTCCGCAGGCTCTCGTGGCGGGCCACGACGTCGGCGACGGCCGCGCGCAGCGCGTCCAGGTCGAGCGTGCCGCGGAGCCGGAGGCCGATGGGGATGTTGTATTCCCCCGAGGGGCCCTTCAGCCGGTCGAGGAACCACAGCCGGCGCTGCGCGAAGGACAGCGGGAGTTCCGCGGGGCGCTGCCGTACCGTCGGCTCGGGCCGGGCGGAGCCGCCGGGGCCGACCTGGGCGGCGAGCCGTGCCGGGGTGCGTGCCTCGAAGACCGCGCGGACGTCGACCTCGGTGCCGAAGACCGAGCGGACCCGGCTGAGCAGCCGGACCGCGCTCAGCGAGTTGCCGCCGAGCTCGAAGAAGTCGTCGTCCACGCCCACCTCGGGCAGGTCGAGCACCTGGCCGAAGAGACCGCACAGGATCTCCTCCTGCGGGGTGCGCGGGGCCCACGCGGTGGCGGCCACGGTGAACTCCGGCTCCGGCAGCGCCTTGCGGTCCAGCTTGCCGTGGGGAGTGACCGGCAGTTCGTCGAGGACGACGACGGCCTCCGGGAGCATGTAGTCGGGCAGGGATTCGGCGAGCGCTCGGCGCAGCTCATGGCCCGCGAGGGCGGTTTTGGCCGCGGGTACGGCGTAGGCGACAAGGCGGCCGCCGTCCTCTCCTTCCCTGACGACCACCGCCTGGGCCGCCACACCGGGCAGGGCGGCGACCGCGGCGGAGACCTCGCCGAGCTCGACGCGGTGACCGCGGATCTTCACCTGGTCGTCGGCGCGGCCGACGAACACCAGGTTCCCGTCGGCGAGCCGGCGGGCCAGGTCGCCGGTGCGGTACATCCGGGAGCCGGCCGGGCCGTACGGGTCGGCGGTGAACCGCTCCGAGGTCAGGGCGGGCCGGCCGAGGTAGCCGCGGGCCAGGCAGGGGCCCGCGAGGTACAGCTCGCCCGTCACGCCGGCCGGGACCGGACGCAGCGCGGAGTCCAGGACGTACGCCCGGACGTTGGCCTGCGGACGGCCCATCGGGACAGGGCCGGGGGCGAGTTCGGTGCCCGGCCCGATCCGGAACTCGGTGACGTTCACGGTCGCCTCGGTGGGCCCGTACACGTTCCGGACGGTGGCGTCGGGGTGGCGCTCCCGCCACGCGGTGAGCGCCTCGCCGAGCAGGGCCTCGCCGCCGAGGAGGAGTTCGGTCGTGGGTGAGTAGGCGTCGGGCAGCGCGCCGAGGAGCGGCAGGTGACTGGGGGTCGCCTTCATGAAGGTGACCGGGGTCGTGGCCAGCCGGGTGGAAAGCTCGGGGTTTTCCTCCAGGGCGGTGATCAGCACGGTGCCGCCGACGGTGAGCGGGGTGAACAGCGCGGTGACCGTCAGGTCGAAGGAGACCGGCGAGTGCAGGAGGGCGAGACCCGTGGCGCCCGGGTAGGTGATCCCGGTCCAGCCCAGGTAGTCGACGACCGAGCGGTGCTCGACCACCACGCCCTTGGGCAGTCCGGTGGAGCCGGAGGTGTAGATCACGTACGCCGGGTGGCCGGCGGTCAGCGGGGCCGTCCGGTCGGCGTTCGACGGGTCGCCGGACGGGCGCCCGGCGATCTCGGCCGCCGTCTCGGGGTCGTCGACGACCAGGGTGTCGACGGCGTGCTCGGGCAGTGCGGTGGCCGCCGCCCGGGTGGTGAGCAGGAGCTGCGGCCGGGCGTCGTCGAACAAGTGGCGGATGCGCCCGGCCGGATGGGCCGGGTCGGCCGGCACGTAGGCGGCACCGGACTTCAGGACCGCGAGCAGCGCCACGACGAGTTCGGCCGAGCGTTCCACGGCGACCGCGACCAGCCGCTCGGGGCCGGCGCCCCGGGCGATCAGGGCGTGCGCGAGGCGATTGGCCCGCTCGTTGAGCTCGGCGTACCCGAGTTCGGTGGTGCCGTCGACCAGTGCGGTGGCGTCCGGGGTGCGGGCGGCCTGCGCCTCGATCAGCTCACCGACCACGGCCGTGGACAGCGGTACGGCGGTGCCGGCGGTGCCCGTCGTCAGCTGCCGGGTCTCCGCCTCGTGGAGGAGACCGAGCCGCCCCACCGGGGTGTCCGGTTCGGCGACGACGGCTTCGAGCACCCTGCGCAGTTGCCGGGTGGCGGACCTGACCAGTTCCTCGTCGAGGAGGTCGGCGCGGTAGTACCAGTTGAGGACCATCCGCCGGTCGTCCTGCATCACGACCATGCCGAGGGGGTAGTGGTTGTCGCCCTTGGTGTCGACCTCGCTCAGGGCGAGGCCGTGCACGGTCTCCCGGGCGCCGGGGTCCGCGGGGAAGTTCTCGAAGACCACGGCGGTGTCGAACAGCGTGCCGAGGCCGGCCAGCCGCTGGAGGTCGGCGAGGCCCAGGTAGTGGTGGGCGAGGAGCTCGACGCGCTGCGCCTGGACCCGGGAGAGGGTGTCGGAGAGGGACACGGCCGGGTCGACGCGGACACGTACCGGCACGGTGTTGCTGAACAGGCCGACCATCGACTCGACGCCGGGCAGCTCAGGCGGGCGGCCCGAGACGGTCTCGCCGAACAGCACGTCGTCGCGTCCGGTCAGACCGGCGAGGACCAGGCCCCAGGCGCCCTGGACCACGGCGTTCATGGTGAGGCCGCGGGCCCGGGCCGCCGCGGTGAGCGCGGCGGTCAGACCCGCCGGGAGCTCGTCCACGATCCGGCCCGGGAGGGCGGCGGCGTGGCCGGCCGCCCCCGGCGCGACCAGCGTCGGCTCGTCGACCCCGGCGAGCGCGGTGCGCCAGGCGGCCTCGGCGGCGGTGCGGTCCTGTGCGGCCAGCCAGGCCAGGTACTCCTTGTACGGGACGACGGGCGGCAGCGCCGAGGCATCGCCCCGCTGCCCGTACAGCGCGAACAGCTCGCCCGCCAGGACCGGCGCCGACCAGCCGTCGAGCAGCAGGTGATGGGCGGCGAACAGCAGCCGGTGGCGGTCGGGTCCGAGCCTGATCAGGGTGAAGCGGAGCAGGGGCGGGCGCTCCGGGTCGAAGCGCCGGGACCGCTCCTGGACCAGGAGCCGGTCCAGTTCGGCACGCTGCTCCGGCTCGTCGAGGGCACTGAGGTCGATCTCGTTCCAGGGCGGTTCGACCTCACCCGGGATCAGCTGGACGGGCACGCCATGACCGGTGCGGTGGAAGCAGGCGCGCAGGCTGGCGTGCCGGGCGAGCAGCCCGGCGACGGCGGCGCGCAGCGCCTCGGTGTCCAGTTCCCCGCGCACGTCCACGGCGAGCCGGGTGATGTAGACGTCCTCGGCGTCCTGGTCGTACTCGGTGTGGAAGAGCAGCCCCTCCTGGAGCGGGGAGAGCGGCAGTACGTCGGTGAGGCGGGGCTGGGCCTGTTCCAGGCGGGCGATCTCGTCCTGGGTGAGGTCGACGAGGGCGAGGTCGGAGGGGACGAGCCCGCCCGCGGTCCCGGGCCGGTCGGCACAGCTGACCAGGGCGCGCAGGGCGTCGAACCACGCCTGGGCGAGCAGCCGTACGTCGTCCTCGGCGAGCAGTCCGCCCGGCCAGGTCCAGGTGGCGGCCAGGCGCGGCCCGTCGGCATGGGTCTCGGTGACCGCGTTGGCGGTGAGGGTGTACGGCAGCGGGGTGGCGGCGTCCGCGCCGCCGCCCAGGCCGCCCGTCTCCCCGGTTTCCTCGTCCGAACCGCCGATGCGGCCCAGGTAGTTGAAGCCGATCTGCGGCTCGGGGAACTTGGCCAGGGCCGCGGCGGTCCGCGGGTTGAGGTAGCGCAGCAGGCCGAAGCCGATGCCGTTGTCGGGGATGGCCCGCAACTGCTCCTTGACCGCCTTGAGCGCGGTGACGAGGCCCGGGCCGCCGGTGGTGAGCGCGTCCCCGCCGGCCTCGCCCGGGTCGAGCCGTACGGGGTAGAGGCTGGTGAACCAGCCGACGGTGCGGGAGAGGTCGGCCCCGTCGAGGATCTCCTCGCGGCCGTGGCCCTCCAGTCCCACCAGGACGGAGGAGGTGTCGCCGCGGCCCTGGCGGCGGCGCCAGTCGGCCACGGCGACGGCGAGCGCGGTGAGCAGTACGTCGTTGATCTGCGCGTTGAAGGCGGCCGGCACCCGGCCGAGCAGCGGCTCGGTGAGGTCGGCCGGCAGCCGCAGGGTCAGGTGCCCCGCGGTGGCGAGGGTGTCCGTCGCCGGGTCGAGCGGGCGGTCGGTGAGCTGCGGGTCGGGGCCGGAGAGGACGGAGCGCCACAGCGGCAGTTCGCGGATGCGGTCCGGTTCGCCGGCGGCCGCGGTCAGGTGCCGGGCCCAGCGGCGGAAGGAGGTGCCGACCGGTTCGGGGGTGAAGGCGGTGCCCTCGGCGGCCGCCGCGAGCGCGGCGGAGATCTCGGGCAGCAGGATGCGCCAGGAGACCCCGTCGACGGAGAGGTGGTGGATCACGAGCAGCAGCCGGCCGGGCCGTTCGGCTCCGGCGTCGAGCCAGACGGCCTGAACCATGCGGCCGTGCTCGGGGGCGAGTCGTTCCTGGGCAGCGGTGAACTCGCGCTCGGTGACGGCGCGCAGGGCGTCCGCGTCGAGCCCGGCGACATCGACCCGGTACAGCGACTCGGCGGCCGCGACGGTGCCCGGCGGGGTGATCTCCAGCGTCCACTCGCCGATGTCCTCGATGCGGGTGAGCTTGAGCCGCAGGGCGTCGTGGTGGTCGAGGAAGGTCTGCAGCACGCGGGTGACGCGGTCGGTGTCGAGCCCGGCGGGCACGGGCAGCGGCATCGCCTGGTGGAACGGGTCCACGGGACCGCTGTGTTCGCTGAACCAGTGGATGATCGGGGTCAGCGGCACGCCGCCCACCCCGTCCGACGCGGCGCGGCGGCGCGCGGGGGATGCGCCCTCGGTGGCCACCGCGGCGAGCGCCTCGACGGTCTTGTGGGTGAACACGTCGCGCGGAGTGAAGCGCAGTCCGGCCTTGCGGGCCCGGCTGATCAGTTGGATGGAGCCGATGCTGTCGCCGCCGAGCTCGAAGAAGCTCTGGTCCACGCCCACCCGCTCCACGCCGAGCACCTCGGCGTAGAGCCCGCAGAGCAGCTCCTCGCGTGGGGTGGCGGGGGCACGGCCCTCGGCCGCGGTGAATTCCGGGGCGGGCAGGGCTGACCGGTCCAGCTTGCCGTTGACCATCAGCGGCAGGGTGTCGAGGGCGATGACGAGCGCGGGCACCATGTACTCGGGCAGCGACGCCGCGACATGGGTGCGCAGGGTCTCGGTGTCGACGGGGGCCGGGCCGGCCGGAACCACGTGGGCGACGAGCTGCTTGACGCCCGGCTGGACCTCGTGCACCTGTACGGCGGCCCGGTCCACGCTCTCGTGGCGGGCCAGGACGCTCTCGATCTCGCCGAGTTCGATGCGGAAGCCGCGGACCTTGACCTGGTCGTCCGCGCGGCCGACGAACTCCAGCTGGCCGTCCTCGCGCAGTCGTACGAGGTCGCCGGTACGGTACATCCGCTCGCCCGGGGCGCCGAAGGGGTCGGCGACGAAGCGCTCGGAGGTCAGCCCGGGGCGCCGCAGATAGCCGCGGGCCAGGCCGGCGCCCGCCACGTACAGCTCGCCCTCGGTGCCCTGGGGTACCAGGCGCAGGGCCGCGTCGAGGACGTAGGCGCGGGTGTCGCGCACCGGTGTGCCGATCGGCGGGACGGCGCCGGTGGCCTCCAGTGGGGCGCTCATGGACACCGCGACGGTCGACTCGGTGGGGCCGTAGGCGTTGACCATGCGCCGGCCCGCGGCCCAGCGCGCCACCAGTTCGGGCGAGCAGGCGTCGCCGCCGACGATGAGGCAGGCGAACCCGGGAAGGTCCGCGGCGGGGACGCTGGCCAGCGCGGCCGGCGGGATCAGGGCGTGGGTGACCCCTCGTGCGGCGATCACCTCGGCGAGCGGTTCGCCGGCGAGGGGGCCGGGGTCGGGCACCACGAGGGTGGCGCCGGAGGTCAGCGTCATGCACAGTTCGAGCACCGAGGCGTCGAAGCTGGGCGAGGAGAACTGCAGGACGCGGCTGGTGCCGTCCACGGCGAAGCGTTCCCGCTCGGTCGCCGCGAAGGCGGCCAGACCGGCATGGCTGACGACGACGCCCTTGGGTACGCCGGTCGAGCCTGAGGTGTAGATCAGGTACGCGGGCGAGGCGACGGAGACGGGCCCCGCGGGTCGGGTCCCGTCCCGCGGGGCCGCGCCCGCCGCGTCCGTCGCGTCGGGTGTGCCGGGTGTGTCGAGCACGACGACAGGGATGTTCCCGGAGCGGGGCACCGCGTCCTGGTACGCCGTAGTCGTGAGCACCGCCGCCGGACGCGCGTCTTCGAACATGAACGCGATGCGCTCGGCCGGGTAGTCGGGGTCCACCGGCAGATAGGCGGCGCCCGCCTTCATCACGGCGAGGGAGCCGACGACGGACTCCACGGAGCGGCCGAGGAGGAGGGCGACGACCTGCTCGGGCCCGACGCCGTCGGCCGCGAGGCGCGCGGCGAGTTCGTCGGTACGGGCGTCCAGTTCGGCGTAGCTCAGGCCCAGCTCGGCCGACTCCACGGCGATCGCGTCCGGAGTGCGCGTGGCCTGGACCGCGAAGAGTTCGGGGAAAGTGGCCTGCGCAACGGTGTGCCCGGCGGTGCTCTCGGCCGCGACCAGCCGCTCCCGCTCGCCGTCGGCCAGCAGGTCGAGGCCGGCCACGGTCTGTCCGAGGTCCTCGGTCAGGGCCCGCAGGATCCGTACCAGCCGACCGCCGATGACCTCGACCTGCTCGGGGCGGAAGAGGTCCGGGCGGTAGTTGAGCAGCAGCCGCAGCCTGCCCTCGTACACGTGCGAGACCAGGCAGAGCGGGTAGTGGTTGGCGTCCAGGACGTCGAAGCCGTCGATGGTCAGGTCGCCGGCGAGGTCGCGCAGGCCCTGGAGGTCGAAGGGGAAGTTCTCGAACGCCACGTAGGTGTCGAAGAGTTCGGCGTGGCCGGAGAGCCGGTGGATGTCCCGCATCCCGGTGTACTGGTGGGCCATCATCTCCAGGTGTTCGCCCTGGAGCCCGGCGAGTACCGCACCGAGCGGGTCGCCGCCGCCGAGTCGCACCCGGACCGGCAGTGTGTTGATGAGCATGCCGACCATGCGCTCGACGCCGGGCACCTCCGGTGGCCGGCCGGAGACGACCGTGCCGAAGACCACGTCCTGGCGGCCGGTGAGCACCGAGAGCAGCAGTGCCCAGGAGCCGTGCACGGCGCTGGAGAAGGTGAGGCCGTCGGCGCGCAGCCGGGCCGAGAGGGCCTCGGTGGCCTCGGTGGACAGTTCGAGCACCAGTTGCTCGGGGTGGACGACCTCGCGGGCGGGGTCCGAGGGGACCAGGCGGGTGGGCGCGTCGATGCCGGCGAGTGCCTGGCGCCAGGCCTCCTCGGACGCCCGCTGGTCCTGCCGGGCCAGGTGCGCGAGGTGGTCGCGGAACGGAGTGACCGGCGGCAGTCCGGAGGCGTCGCCCCCGTGCGCGTACACCTCCAGCAGTTCACCGAGGAGCACGGACGTCGACCAGCCGTCGAGCAGGATGTGGTGGAAGGTGCAGAGCAGGCGGTACGCGTCGTCGGCGAGCCGCACCAGCCGGTAGCGCATCAGCGGCGGTCGGGCCAGGTCGAAGCGGTGGGCCTTCTCCTCGGCCTGGATCCGCCGCAGCTCCGCGTCCCGCCGGGCCGGGTCGAGCTGTCTCAGGTCGCTCTCGGACCAGGGGATCTCGACGGTGGGCGAGACGACCTGCACCGGACGGCTCTGCTTGGGGTGGAGGAAGCCCACCCGCAGGTTGGCGTGCCGGTCGAGCAGCGCCTGCGCGGTGGCCTTGAGCGTGGTGGCGTCCAGGGCGCCGCCCAGGTCGAGCACCACCTGCACGGTGTAGACGTCGTTCCCCGACTCGTCGTACAGCGCGTGGAAGAGCAGTCCCTCCTGGAGCGGGGACAGCGGAAGGATGTCCTCGGGACCCGACTTCTTCATCACAACGTCCTCCACTCGGCTTCGAGCCCGTCGATCTCGTCTTGGGATAGCTCCACCAGCGCCAGGTCCGATGGGGTGTGGCCGCCGGCGTCCGGGCGCTCGGCGTACTCGGTCAGCGCGCGTGCCGCGCGGAACCAGGTGTCCGCGAGTTCGCGGACGTCGGCCTCGGACAGCAGCCGGCCCGGCCAGGTCCAGACGGCCGTCAGGTGCGGCCCGTCCGGCTCCTGGCGGACGACCGCGTCGACCTCCAGGAGATGGGACAGCGGCAGGTCGGCGCCGGGGGCCTGGACCACGTCGGTCTCGGGTGCCGGGCCCCAGTCACCTCCGGGTGCCTCGGCCCGTCCCAGGTAGTTGAAGAGCAGGGGCGCGGTGGCGAGCGCGGCGAGCCGGGGCCCCGTCTCCGGGTCCAGATGGCGCAGCAGCCCGTATCCGATGCCCTCGTCGGGGACGTCCCTGAGCTGTTCCTTGACCGCGCGCAGCACGCGGCCCGCCTCGGGTCCGCCCGCCCACAGTCCGTCCCAGTGCTCGACGCCGGGGTCGAGGCGGGCCGGGCGGATGGTGGTGAACCAGCCGACGGTACGGGACAGGTCCAGGCCGTCTGCGATCTCCTGCCGACCGTGCCCCTCGACGTCGATGAGGGCGCCGGCGTCCTCACCGAGGCCCCGGCGCCCGCGCCAGTGCACCAGCGCCACGGTGAGCGCGGTGATCAGTACCTCGTGCACGCTCGCGTTCAGCGCCCCGGGCGCCCGGTCGAGCAGGGCGGCGGTGACGTCGGCGGGGAGGGACCGGGTGAGCCGCCGGGCGGCCCCCGCGGTGTCCACGGCCGGGTCGAGCGGCCGGTCGGTCAGGGTGGGCGCGGGCACCGCGAGCGTGCGCGCCCACCGGTCGCTCTCGGCGGCCCGGGCGGCGGTCTGCTCGTCGAGCAGTTCGGCCCAGCGGCGCAATGGCGTTCCCACCGGCGCGAGTTCGGGCTTCTTGCCGACGGCGACCGCCTCCCAGGCGGCCCGTAGGTCGGGCAGCAGGACGGTCCACGAGACGCCGTCCACCACGAGGTGGTGAGCGGCGAACAGCAGCCGTCCCGGTGTGTCGGGCCCGGCGTCGAACCAGACCAGCTGGACCATCACGCCGGCCTCGGGCGCCAGTCGGTCCCAGGCCGCGCGGGCCTCGCCCCCGATCGTGGTGCGCAGCGCCTCACCGGCGAGCCCGGCGATGTCGACCCGGCGCACCAGACCGGTTGCCGCGACGCTGCCGCGCCCGGTGATCTCGTATCTCCAGCGGCCGCTGCCACCGGCCCGGTCCAGCCGGGTACGCAGGGCGTCGTGCCGGTCGAGCACCGCCTGCAGCGCGTCGGCCAGTTCGCTCTCGCCGAGCCCGGCCGGCACCTGGACGAGGATGCTCTGGTGGAAGGCGTCGACGGGACCTCCGCGCTCTTCCAGCCAGCGCATGATCGGGGTCGCGGGGAGCGCGCCGATCCCGCCGTTCTCGTCGGTCCGCGCGGGGGCGCCGGCCTCGGCGGTCGCGGCCGCGAGCGCGGCCACCGTCTTGAGCTCGAACACCTCCTTCGGGGAGAACACCAGCCCCTTGCGGCGGGCGCGGGCCAC
Source organism: Streptomyces sp. NL15-2K (assembly GCF_030551255.1). Classification (GTDB taxonomy): domain Bacteria; phylum Actinomycetota; class Actinomycetes; order Streptomycetales; family Streptomycetaceae; genus Streptomyces. The sequence goes on along the minus strand of NZ_CP130630.1, from coordinate 8,146,887 downwards.
CATCTGGATGGAGACGATGCTGTCGCCGCCCAGTTCGAAGAAGCTGTCGTGCAGTCCGACGCTCTCGCGGCCCAGCACCTCGGCGAAGAGCGCGGCGAGGGCCTCCTCCAGCGGAGTGCGGGGCGCCTCGGTGCCGCTGCCGCCGGTCCGCTCGGGTGCGGGCAGCGCCTTGCGGTCGAGCTTTCCGTTCGGGGTGAGGGGCAGCGTGTCGAGGACGACGACAGCGGCCGGCAGCATGTGGGCGGGCAGTTGCCCCGCCGCCCACGCGACGACCTCGGCCGGCTCCACGGTCTCGCCCGCTCGGGGGATCACATAGCCGGCGAGCTGCCGGTGGCCCGGGACGTCCTCGCGCACCGTGGCGGCGGACCGCGCGACCCGGGGGTGCCGGGCCAGTACGGCCTCGATCTCGCCCAGTTCGATGCGGAAGCCGTTCAGCTTGATCTGGTCGTCGACGCGCCCGAGGTACTCCAGTTGGCCGTCGGCCCGCCAGCGGCCCACGTCGCCGGTGCGGTACATGCGGGTGCCCGGGGGGTCGTACGGGGCGGCGACGAACCGTTCCGCGGTCAGGCCCGGCCGGTTCAGGTAGCCGCGGGCGAGCTGCCCGCCGCCGATGTAGATCTCGCCGCAGACACCGGGCGGCACGGGGTTGAGGGCCTGGTCCAGAACTCGGACGACCGAGTTCCACATCGGTCGGCCGATCGGCAGGGGGCCGCCGGGGACGGTCTCGTCCGGGCCGATCCTGAACTCCACACAGCCGACGGTGGCCTCGGTCGGCCCGTACTCGTTGACGACCGTGATTCCCGGCCGGTGCCGGCGCAGCTCCTCGACGGCCTCGCCGAGCAGCATCTCGCCGCCCACGACCAGTTCGCGGGTGGGCGAGAACTCCTCGGGCAGCACACCGAGCAGGGCCAGGTGGGCCGGGGTGGCCTTGAGGAAGGCGGGGCGCGGGGCGGCCCTGCCGGGGCCTTCCAGGGGGTGTTTTGAAAGTCCTGTGCGGTGCCCGCGGTGTTCGGTGCGTGCCCTCGGCGTGCCGGACGAAGGCCCTTGTAGCGGAGCTACTTGGGTCTTTGGCCGGTGCGGCGAGGGTGCGTGCCGGGCGCCGTGGGTGCTGTGCGGGACTTTCAAAACACCCCCTAGGGCGGTGACGCGCACCGGACCGCCGGAGATCAGCGGGGCGTACAGCGAGGTGACGGTCAGGTCGAAGGAGACCGGCGAGTGCAGCAGGGTGCCGTCGGCGACGGAGGGGTAGCGTTCGCGCGCGTACTCCAGGTAGACGGCGACGGACCGGTGGGTCACGACGACGCCCTTGGGGCGGCCGGTGGAGCCGGAGGTGTAGATGACGTAGGCGGGGTGTGCGGGGTCCAGCGGGCGCGACCGGTCGCCATCGGTCGGGTCGCCCGGGTCCGCCGAGGGCACGGGGTGCTCCGTGGTGACGTCGAGGACCGGCACTTCGCGGGTCGGCACCGCCTCGCGGGTCCGCGGGTCGGCCAGGATCAGGGCCGGGGACGCGTCCGCGAGCATGTAGGCGATCCGCTCGTCGGGATACTCCGGGTCGACCGGGACGTAGGCGGCACCGGATTTGAGGACCGCGAGGAGCGCGATCACCAGCTCCGCCGAGCGGGGCAGCAGCACCGCGATCCGTTGCTCGGGCCCGGCGCCTGCGGCGATCAGGGTGTGGGCCAGCCGGTTGGCGGCCGCGTTGAGTTCGGCGTACGTGTAGGTGGCCTCGTGCTCGGTCAGGGCCGGGGCCCCCGGGGTGCGGGCGGCCTGCCGCTCGAAGAGCGCGGGCAGCAGCAGCTCCGGTTCGAGCAGCGGTGACTGGCCGAACTCGCCCAGGACCAGGTGCCGTTCGCCCTCGGTGAGGACGTCGATGTCGGCGACGCGCTGTCCGGGGTCGGCCGTGAAGGCGTCGAGGACCCGCAGCAGGCGGGCGCTCATGGCCTCGATGGTGGCGCGGTCGAAGAGGTCGGTGCTGTATTCGAGCCGGCCGCTGATCCCGGCGGCGGCCTCGTGGCCCGCCGAGCGCTCGTCGAGCCCGAAGAGCAGGTCGATCTTGGTGACTCCCGGGTCGACCTGCTGGGGAGTGGTGAGCAGACCCGGCAGTTCGAGGTGGGACTCGGCCGGGGTCTGCACGTCCATCATCACCTGGAACAGCGGGTTCCTGGCGAGCGAGCGCTCCGGGTTGAGCGCCTCGACGAGGCGCTCGAAGGGCACGTCCTGGTGGGCGTGGGCGGACAGTGACATCTCGCGGGTGCGGTCGATGAGTTCGCCGACGCTCGGGTTGCCGGAGACGTCGTTGCGGAACACCACGGTGTTCACGAAGCAGCCCACGAGGTCGTCGAGCCCGGCGTCGCCGCGGCCGGCCACGGCGCTGCCCAGCGGGATGTCCTCGCCGGCGCCGAGCTTGCTCAGCAGCACGGCGACCGCGCTCTGCAGCACCATGAAGAGGCTGGCCCGGTGGGCCCGACCGAGCTCGATCAGGCGCCGGTGCAGTACGGCGTCGACGTCGAAGCGGACGATGTCGCCGCGCTGGCTCAGCTCGCCGGGCCGCGGCCGGTCGACGGGCAGCTCCAGCTCCTCGGGCAGTGCGGCCAGGGCCCGTTTCCAGTGGGCGAGCCGGCGGGCCAGCGGGCTGTCCGGGTCGTTCTCGTCGCCGAGCACCGACTGCTGCCACAGGGTGTAGTCGGCGTACTGCACCGGCAGCGGTGCGAACGCCGGGGGCTCGCCCGCCGTACGGGCGGTGTAGGCCAGGCCCAGGTCACGGGCGAGGGGCGCGAGCGAGAGGCCGTCGGCGACGATGTGGTGCAGCACGACGAGCAGCACGTGGTCCTCGGGTCCGAGGACGAGCAGCCGGGGCCGTACGGCGAGTTGCCCGGTGAGGTCGAAGCCCTCGGCGACCACCTCGGCGACGGTCGCGTCCAGGTCGGCGGCGTCGGTGGCCCGCTCGGTGAGCACCACCCGCGCGGCGGCCTCGGCCGGCGACAGGATGTGCTGGCGCGGCTTGCCGTCCGTCTCGGGGAAGGTGGTGCGCAGGCTCTCGTGGCGGGCCAGGACGTCATGGAAGGCCGCGGCGAGCGCGGTACGGTCCAGCCGACCGGTGAGCCGGAGCGCGAGGCCCATGTTGTAGGCGCCGCTGGGGCCCTGGAGCCGGTTCACCAGCCAGAGCCGCTGCTGGGTGAGGGAGAGCGGGAGCACGGCGGGGCGGTCGAAGGGCTCCAGGGCGCGGCTGCGGCCGGCCGCCTGGTCGAGGTGGGCGGCGAGCGCGGCGACGGTCGGGGTCTCGAAGACGGTGCGGATGGAGAGTTCCGCCCCGAAGGTGTCCCGGATGCGCCCGAGCAGCCGGATCGCGGTGAGCGAGTGGCCGCCGAGCTCGAAGAAGTCGTCGTCGACGCCCACCCGGTCGACCTTGAGGACCTGGGCGACCAGACCGCACAGCGCCTCCTCCCGCGGGGTGCCCGGGGCGCGGTAGGCGGCCGGGGCCACGGCGTCCTGGCCGTCCGCGGCCGCCGGCGGGACCCACCCGGCGGGCACGGCCGCGTCGACGGAGTCCAGGCGGGCGTCCGGGCCGGCCGCGGCCAGTGCGGCGAGGAAGCCCGTGAGCGCCTCGCGGTGGCCGGCCACCGTCTCCTCGGTGTAGAGGTCGGCGTTGGCGTGGAGGTCGAGGAGGAAGCCGGCGTTCGGCGCCCGGTTGTCGACGATCAGCGAGAGGTCTTCCTCGGGGCCGACGGAGAAGCCGCGTACGGTCGCGCCGTGCCCGGCGAAGGCGAGCTGTTCGCCGTACATGATGAGGTTGATCTCGGGACCCCACAGCCGTTTCCGGTCGCCGACCCGGCCGAGGTCGCGGTGGATGTCCTCGTAGCGATAGCGCTGGTGGCGCAGCGCGTGGTGGATCTCGTCGCTCACCGAGCGCAGGAAGGTGGCCACCGTGTCGGACGGCCGGGGGCGGACGCGGACGGGCAGGGCGTTGGAGACCATGCCCGGGGTGCGCTTGGCGGCCGCGGTGGGCCGGGCCGCGGCGGCCAGACCGAGCACGAGGTCGTCGGCGCCGGTCAGACGGTGCAGGTAGGCGGCGACGCCGGCGACGACCACGGCGGGCCAGCCGACCCGGGTCTCCCGGGCGAGGTCACGCAGCGCCTCGGCCTGCTCCGGGGTGACGGGGCCGGCCTGGCGGACGTGGTCGGTGGGGACGCGGGTGGGGCGCCCGGCCAGGGTGACCGGTTCGGCGGCACCGGCAAGACGTTCGGACCAGTACGCGCCGTCGGCGGTGAACTGTTCGGACCGCCGGTAGTCGGCGTCCGGTTCGACGAGTTCTGCCAGCGTCCCGAACGTGGCAGGCTTCGGCTCCTCGCCGGCCACCAGGGCCGAGTACAGGACGGCGACGCGGGAGACGATCAGGGACCAGCTGTAGCCGTCGACGATGGTGTGGTGGACCCGGCTGAACCAGGTGTACCGGTCGGCGGCCAGCTTGAGCAGTCCGAAGGTGAACAGCGGTCCGGTGTCGAGGTTCACCGGGGTCCGCACCCGGCCCAGCATCCACTCCTCGGCGGCGGCGGAGGGGTCGTCGGCGCCGCTGACGTCGACGGTGTGCAGCTCCCAGTCCAGGTCCTCCACCACCGTCTGCACGGGCCCTTCGGGGCCTGGCCCGAACGCCACGCGCAGCGTCTCGGCCTCGTCGACCACCCGGCGCAGCGCGGCCTCGAAGAGGGAAACGTCGATCTCGCCCGGTATCTCAACGCACTCGGCGATGCTGTACATCGGGTTTTCCGGATTCACCTGCTGCGCCAGCCACATTCCGTACTGAGCGGCCGTCAGCGGCAATTGGATTCCATTCCGATCGGCCATTTCCATTCACTCCGATTGAGTAGACGCGTCGAAACAGGGAGAAGAGCACCCACCGACAGGGCCAGCAGTCGCGACCCGGCCCACCCTACGAATCAAATTCCGAGGGTCCAGCAACTCATGGAAAACTTCGATGCACCGGGATCCGTGTATCGAAGAATGCTCATCGCCCTTTACGCCAGGGCTTCCCGGTGGGTTGGTCGCCGGTGCGCGGGGATGCTTCGCCGGTGCGCGGAGGATGCTTCGCGGGCTTGCTCCGCGGAACACGACGAGCACCCCGCTCCGAGGAGGAGCGGGGTGCTCGCCCGGCACGGCTCGCAGGACGGGGGTGGCCTACGGAGCCGCGCGCAGGGAGACGGGCAGACTGCTGTACCCGTGCAGGAAGTTGGAGTGGATGGGCCGGGCCGGGGCGGTCGGCGTCATCTCCGCGACGTGGGTGCGCAGCGCGGTCAGCAGGGCGTGGATCTCCGCCCGGCCCAGGTAGGAGCCGAGGCAGAAGTGCGGCCCATAACCGAACGACACGTGCTTGTTGGGGGTCCTGGCCAGGTCGAAGACGTCAGGCCGGTCGAAGACCTCTTCGTCGTAGTTGGCCGAGCTGTTCCAGAGGGTGACCACGTCTCCGGCGCGCAGCGTCCGGCCGCCGATCTCCACGTCGGTGAGCGCCCTGCGGCCGAAGTGCATGGCGGGGGTGACCCAGCGCAGCACCTCCTCGACCGCGCTCTCGGTCGCGACCTCGCCCGACTTCAGGCGGCGCCACTGCTCGGGGTGCTCGATCAGCTCCTTCACGGCGCAGATCATCGACAGCCGGCTGGTCTCGTCTCCACCGATGATGACGCTGTAGCAGTTGAAGACGATCTCCTGCTCGGTGAGCGGCTCGCCGTCGATGGTGGCCGTGGCCAGCACGCTCACCACGTCGTCACGCGGGTCCTCCCGACGCTCCTCCGCCAACTCGGAGAAGTACAGGAGGAGTTCGTTGCGGGCGACCAGCGCCTCCTCGGCCGACTGCTCGGCCTCCTCGGCGCTGAGGGCCTGCTTGGTGAGGGAGAGCAGATAGTCCCGGTCGGCGGCGGGGACACCGAGCAGATCGGCGATGGTCGCCATCGGGATGTGCTCCGCGACGTCCTGCGCGAAGTCGCACTCCCCACGGGCGACGGCCTCCCGCACCAGGCGGTCGGCCCGGCGGCGCACCGCGTCGACGACGGATTCGAGGACGCGTGGCGCGAAGGCCTTGAGCAGCAGGTTGCGCAGCTCCCGGTGGCGCCGACCGTCCGTGACGGCCAGCATCTGCCCGGCCGCCGAGTCGCCGCCCTCCAGGAGGGTGGCGAGGACGTTGCCCCGCTCGGAGGTGAACCGCTTGTTGTCCCGGTAGACCTCCATGACGTCCCGGTAGCGCGACACGACCCAGAAGCCGGGCACCTGACGTCCTTCGACGGGATGCCAGTGGACCGGGCTCTGCGACCTGAACTGCCGCCACATGGAGACCAGTTCGTCCTGGTGGTCCAGGAAGGTCTGCGGTGCGGTGAGGTCGATGGCGCTCAGCGTCATCGTGGCGGTGGTCATGCCCCGGCCGCCTCACGCTGGGTCATGGCCACCAGGACCTTGCGGTCGCCGGTGAAGGGACGGCGGCCGTGGGAGGTGAGGAGGTTGTCGATCATCAGCACGTCGCCGGTCCCCCAGGGCTCGGCCAGCGTGGTCTCGTCGAACACGCCGAGGATCGTGCCGATCTCGTCGGCGGTGATCGGCGTGCCGTCACCGTAGTAGGCGTTGCGCGGCAGTCCGTCCATCCCGCAGATCTCCAGCAGCCCCTCGCGGACCGCCTCCGGCAGCGCGTGCACGTGGAAGAGGTGGGCCTGGTTGAACCAGACCTTCTGACCGGTCACGGGGTGCGTCATCACCGCGGGCCGGCGCTGACGGGTGCGCAGTACGTCGCCGTCCCACTGCGTCTCGATGCCGTGGTCGGCGCAGTAGCTCTCGACGTAGCCCTTGTCGTCGCTCTGGAAGCCCTCCTGCCAGGACAGGCCCATCCCGGTGCGGTACGTACGGGTGTAGAGCACGCCCTTGTCCTCGAACCGCCGGACCAGGTCGCCCGGGAGCCGGTCGAGCACGGCGGTGCTGTCGGCGACCGGGGTCTCCCCGCCGCTCTGCGCGGCGAGAGCACAGAAGAAGAAGAGGTTGTGCGGCCAGTTCTCCGAGTAGGCGCTCTCGTTGTGCTGGGGGATGCTCTGGTCCTGCGGGTACTCGGTGGAGGTGTAGACCTTGCCGGTGACCCGGCTGCGCGGCGTGGAGCGCTCGTTGTACTCCAGGGTCCGGCCGCCGATCTCCTCGGCGAGTTCGGCGAGTTCGGCCTGCTGAACGATCCCGCTGTCCTTGACCATGACCGCCGCGTGCTCGTACATCGCCGAGCGCAGCGCCTCGGTGTTGGCCGAGAACCAGGCGCGGTGATCGCCGCCCGCGGAGGGCCGCACCCGCACCAGACGGGTGCCGTGGTGCTCCAGTACGTCGGTGTCGGCGTCCGTAAAGGGCGTCTTCATCATTCCTTCTCCACGTCCAGGTCGTAGCCGTTGATGCTCGTGTGGTTGACCGGGTCACCGGCCGCGTACTCGTAGGGGTTGAGGAAGGGGCCGCCCGCGACCGGGGCGGAGAAGCGGCCGAAGGCGGGGTTCAGCACGCGGGTGTCGAGCACGACGTTGTAGAGCGCGCCTTGGTGCTCGGTGCCCACCTGGTACTGGCCCAGCCACCCGTAGTCGAAGTCGCCGGGCAGGTTGTCCGGCACATGCCCGGTGTCGACCGTGCCGTCCGCCCGGAGCGGCTCGCCGTAGAGGCCGTACCGATGGAGGTCGCCCTGCTGCCGGCCGGTGTCCCCGGCGACGAGGAACAGGTCGCCGCGGACCGTCGGCAGGCTCCACGTCGTCCGCCCGCCGGCGTACGCCTCGCCCTTGACCGACAGGACGACACCGCCCGGCAGGCCGATCACCCGGGACAGCAGCCGCTTGTCCGCGCCGAGCACCAGGTCGAAGGCCGTGTCGGTCATGTCGGTGTGGCCGTAGCCGAGACGCTCGGTGCCGTCGGCGGTGGTGGCGGTGCGCGCCAGGAGGTGGTCCGCGATGTCCTTGGTGTACCTGACGTCCGCCGCGTCGGGCCCGGTCACGGTGGCGCCGAGATAGCGTTCGGCGGCGTCCTGGCGTTGCGTCAGCTTCGTCGGGCCGGTGTCGTATCCGGTGAGGTGGCCGTTGAGGGCGTACGCCGGGCCGGTGACGGGGTTGTCGCCGGTGGTCGCGAGCAGCCGGTCGGCGTCGTCGTAGCAGTAGCCGGTGACGCTGGTGCCCGCGGCCGTGCGGTCGGTCAGGCGGACGAGGTTGCCGTTGGCGCCGGCGCCCGCGCGGGTGCCGGCCGGGCAGTCGGCCGGTGCCTGTGCGGTGAAGTCCCGGCCGTACTCGTGGCCGGTGAACCAGGCCCGCACGAGCCGGCCCGCCGCGTCGTACCGGAAGTTCGGTCCGTCGGGCCGGGCGTCCGCGCCGGCCACCGACTCGTCCACCACGGTGCCCGACTGCGAGCGGGTGACGCGGGTGGGCCGCTCGGTCCCGTCGGCGAGGACCCAGTTCTTGGCGGTGATCCGTCCGGCCTCGTCGCGGAGCACGACGAGCCGGGTTCCGTTGGCGTAGCGCACGTCCCGCAGTGCGCCGGCGGCGTCGTGGCCGGCCGAGGCCAGCCGCCTGCCGTCGAGGACGACCGACAGGATCCGGCCCGCGGCGTCGTACCGCGTCCGCTCGACCTGTGGGGCGTCGGCGGCGGACGGCGGTGTCATGGTCCTGAGCACGGCCCGGCCGGCCCGGTCGTACCCGGTCTGCGTGCGGGTGCCCTGGCCGTCGGTGTAGCTCACGGTGCGGCCCAGCAGGTCGACGGTGTTGGTCATGGAGTGGTCGTGCTGGGTCGCCCTCATGGTCAGCGGGTCGCCGCGGTAGGCGCTGTCGTACGCGACGCTCCACGCGGGGAGGCTGGAGTTGCCCGGCATGGACATCCGGGTGATCACGCCGCGTGCGTCGTACTCGACGCAGGTCCAGTCGGGTCCGCCGAAGTTCACCGCGACCGGCAGGCCGCGGGCACCGAAGACGAACTTCTCGACCCGGGCGGACCCGTCGGCCGAGGCGGGCAGCGCGATGGACCTGGGCAGGCCACGCTGGGCGGCCGGGTCGCTCTCCGCGGTGCACGGGTTGTCCGCGGTTTCCGTCGCCCCGTAGAAGCTGTACGTCTTGCGGGCGCCGCCGGGCAGGATCTCGGCGACGGGGCGGAAGGACTCGTCGAACTCGTAGCCGGTGGTCAGGGCGAGGCCCTCGGGGTCGGTCACCAGCGCGTCGGGCAGCCCCAGCTCGTTCAGCCGGGTCAGCGTGGTCAGGTGCGGCACCCCGTCGGAGTCCTGGCGCTCGGTCGTCAGACCGGCCGGAGAGAGCGTGGTCGTCTGCGCCGGGATCCTGGCGCAGCCCTCGGGGGCGGGGCCGATCGGCCGCAGGTCCGGGCCGAAGCACTTGCGCGGACCCGGTCCGTACGAGCCGGTCGCCATCCCGGACTCGTCGTGGACCGTCGTGGTCATGCGGCCCGCCGGGTCCGTCGTGGTCCGCGGCTGGTCGGCGGCCGTCCAGGTGAACCTGGTGGTACGCCGGGTGCCGTCGGTGTCGGACTCCAGCCGTCCCGCGGTGTCGTAGGTGACCTTGCGCGTCCAGCCCTGACGGGTGCTCACGCCCGCGACGGCGACCTCCGTCGCGCCCGGCGTGGGGGTGTAGGTGCGCTCCGGCCGCCGGTCGGTGCGGGCGGTGGTGCCGAGCGGGTCCGGTCCGGTCACCCGGTGCACCGCGGCGGAGTCCCGCCGGTAGTCGATGCGGTACTGGGCGGCCTCGGTGTCGCGCCCGGCGCCCGCGGCGATCCAGTCCATGACGAGCGGCGGCCGTACGGTGGTGAGCCGGTGGTCGGACGTGTAGCCGAAGTCGGTCGTCTCCGCGCCGGGGTTGACGAAGCGGCTCAGTTTGCCGTTCCGGTAGTGCAGTCGGGTGGTGCCGGCGCCGGGAACGCGGACGGCGCACACATGGCCCGCCGGGGCCGCGCTGTCGGCGCACTCCTGGCTGCCCGCGTAGAAGAACCTGAGCCCTTCGTCCTCGGCGGCCTCGATGCCGGCGGCCGGGCTCTCGAAGGTGGCGGCGGACCCGGTGGCCCCGCGCTCGTCGGCGCCGGCCGCGGCCGAGTCCTTCCGCCGTGCCTGCGGGCCGGGCGCGCCCGCGCCCGTGCCGGTGAGGGCCCCGGTGCCGGAGTCGGCGCCGGACGTCGGCGCGGAGCCCGCGGCGACCGGGGAGGATCCCGGCGAGCCCTGCGCGGCGTCCGCGTTGGCCGCGCTCCCGGTGTCCGGTCCGGTGGCGGCGGGCGTGACGGTCCAGCCCGGCGGGAGGACCGCGCCGGCCGGCCGCAGCCAGGACGCCGGGACGGGAGTGGCGTGCCCGGCCCCGGCGGCCCACAACGCGACCTGCCCGCCGGCCGCCTGCCGGCGGTACTCGACCTCGATGGTGTACGCGCGCCCGGCCCTGAGCCTGAGCGCGTCGCCGTACGCCGGGCGGTCGCCGGCCTCGGCACCCCGCCAGTCGTCGAGGACCGGTTCACCGTCGACCAGGATCCTGAGCCCTCCGTCGTAGGTGCCACCCAGCCGGTAGGTCCCGTCGGCGGGCACGGACAGCTTCCCCGCCCAGGCGACACGGAACGCCGCGCCGGGCTCCGCGCCCGGGTGCGGAGCCTGCCTGCCCCAGCGGAAGTCGATGCGCGCGTCGGTCCGTACGGTCCGGGGCTTGTCGGCCGCGGCGATCGGGGACATCGCGTCACCGGCGTAGTACGAGCCGGTCAGTCCGGCCGCCGTGCCCACGGCCTGCGAGTTGTAGGTGAAGGTGGCCCCCAGGGGGGCCGAACCGGTCGGTACCTGGGCGGTGTTGACGGAGACGGTCGCGTTGCCGGTCGCCAGGTTGACGGCGACCGGGCCGAGCGTGTCGGTGGGGACCGGGCCGCCCTCCTGTTGCGCCCCCAGCCGCTGGTTCACGGTGAACGTGCGGGCGGCGGCGTCCGCGCCGACCCGGCCGGAGCGGTCCTTGCTCCGCACGGTCCAGGTGTACCGGCCGCCGTCCTTCAGGAGTCCCGCAGGAACCTGCCAGCGAGATGACTTGACCCAGCCCGAGGACGTGACCTGTCCGGTGCGCGGGGTGTCGCCGGAGGCGATCACGAACTCATGGGCGACGGCGCCCCGTTGGCGCGCGGCGATCAGTTCCGGCCGGACTCCGGTCAGGGTCGCGCCGTCGGCGGGCCCGGCCGCGGACGCGGCGTGCGCGGCGTCCCCGGTGCGGGCCGCCGCAGCGCCGAACGACCCGGCCGGCCAGGCCGGCCGGTCGGCGGCCCCGGCCTCGGCGGGCAGCAGCGCCACCCCGGTGGCATCGCCCTTCGCCCCGGCCCCGGCCACCGTCGGCGCCTCGGCCCCGAGCAGTGTGAAGGACAGTGCCGTCACGACCGCGACCGCGGCCGGCACTCTGAGTCTTCTGGTGTGAGCCATGCCCGGTCACCGCTCCAAAGGAATTGGGGGAACGCACCGTCCGGCGGCGCTGGATGTCCGACTGGCTCGATGCTGCCAGCGGCCATATCCCAGCCGAAGTCCGCAAAGAATCTTTGAATACGGTTCCGGTGGCTGAGGGAGGCGGCCGCGAACTACGGTGCTCACTGTGACCATTCGTATAGTCCTTGCCGACGACCAGGAATCCGTACGTGTCGGATTCCGCCTCATCCTGGATTCCCAGCCGGACATGGAAGTCGTGGGCGAGGCCTCCGACGGCCTGCAGGCCGTCGAACTGGCCGCACGGCTGCGGCCGGACGTCGTCCTCGCCGACATCCGCATGCCGCGCATGGACGGCCTCGAGGTCACCCGGCGGCTCGCCGGGCCCGAGGCCGCGGATCCGGTGCGGGTGGTGGTCGTGACGACGTTCGGCCTCGACGAGTACGTCCACACCGCGCTGCACAACGGGGCCTGCGGCTTCCTGCTGAAACGCTCGGGTCCCACGCTGCTGGTGGAGGCGGTGCGCGCCGCGATGGCGGGCGACACCCTGATCAGTCCCTCGCTCACCGTGGGTCTGCTGCAGCAGTTACGGGAGGCCGGCAAGCCCAAGGTGGCGCAGCCGGTCGAGGCGCTGACGGAGCGTGAGACGGAGATCGCCCAGCTGGTGGCCAAGGGGCTGACCAACGCGGAGATCGGGGCCGAGCTCTTCATCTCGGCCGGCACGGCCAAGACACATGTCGCCAACGTCCAGCGCAAGCTGGACGTCCGCAACCGGGTCGGCATCGCCGCGTGGGTGTGGGGCAGCGGCCTGGCGCAGTGAGCCGGTACCGGGAGTGACCCGGCTCCGGACCAGGTGGGGCCGGGTCCGGAGCCGGTCGGGTCACACCGGTGTGCAGACACCTTTCATACTGTCGATCAGGGCGAGTACGGCCCGGGCGGACGGCAGTATCATGCGTCCCTCCCGGGTGAGTCTGGCCCCGGTGGAATCACGGGTGAAGAGTTTCGCGCCCAGCATCTGTTCCAGGCACTTGATCTGATAGCTGATCGCGGGTTGCGAATATCCGAGTGCCTTAGCGGCCTGATCCATGCGCCCGATCTCGGCCACGGACACAAAGGCCCGGAACTCACGCTCGTGCATCACTCCCCCTGTCTCTCGGTGGCACACCGCGAGTTCAGGTGATCCGGGCTCCCTACCGCGGAATCACTTGAATTCCACTCCATATCAACTCACCCGGAGTACGAGAGCAATGGAAGGTGCAGGAACCTGCACAGCCGCTGTTCCGTCATCGTCCGGGCGATGCCGAAAGGCGCCCTCGGAGATCCCGAGGGCGCCTTTCGGCCGTCGTACGGCGGTGTCCGGTCAGCCGTGGCTGATGGCCGCCAGGACGTTGAGACGGGAGCCGCGCCTGGCCGGAGCGATCGAGGCGATGACCCCGACGATCGCGGCGCCCACCAGGTAGGCGAGCATCTGCCCCCACGGGAGCGACAGTTGACTGACGCCCTGGTCCTCCATCGCTCGTGCGGCGGCGAGGCCGAGCGCGCCGCCGACCACGATGCCGAGCACCGCGCCGAAGAGCGAGATCACCACCGACTCGGTCATGATCATGCGTACGGTCTGGCCCCGGCTGAGGCCGATCGCACGCAGCGTGCCCATCTCCTTGGTCCGTTCCAGGATCGACAGGGCGAGGGTGTTGACGATGCCGAGGACCGCGATGAGCATCGCCACGCCGAGGAGCGCCTGGACGATGGTGAGCATCATGGCGAACCCGCCGCTGAACATCTTGATCACGTCGTCGCGGGTCTGCACGCTGACCTCGGGGCTGTCCTTGAGCAGCGTCTCGATCTGCGTCCGGAGCTGGGACTCGTCCGCCCCGCCCGCCAGCTGGAAGTACGCCTGCGAGGGCTGCTTGGACCGGAAGCCGGCCTCGGCGTCGGCCCAGGGCACGACCAAGCCGCTGGAGAGGGTGGAGTCCGCGAAGACGCCGGAGACCCGGTAGGTGTGCGTGTCACCGCGCTGGAGCTGGAGGGTGATCCGGTCGCCGACCTTGGCCCCACGGCTCTCGGCCGTGCTCTCGTTCATGATCACGGATCCCGGGGCCAGTGTGTCGATGCTGCCCTCCGCCGCCTTGAGCCCGAGCACCTCGCGGGCCTTCGTCCAGTCCTGCCAGGAAGTGACCGGCTGGCTCTCCTTGCCGACCATGGCCGTGTCCATGCTCACCGCGGCGACGCTCTCGACCCCCGGCACCTCGGCGATCCGGGCCAGCGCGGCCGGATCGACGGAGGCGGAGGACGCCGACCCCGCCTCGCCCATGGCCACCAGGTCGGCCTTCAGGTCCCGCCGGATGTCCCGGGTGACGCTGTCCTCGGCGGAGGCGGCCACCGTGCTGATGGCGGTGACCAGCGCCACGCCGATCATCATCGCCGAGGCGGTGATGGCCGTACGGCGGGGGTTGCGGGCGGAGTTGCTGCGGCCGAGGGCCCCGGGCGTCGACCGGGCGAACAGCGCGCCGAGCACCTCCACCGACGGCTTGCTGATCAGCGGGGTGAGCAGGGAGACGCCGATGAAGGCCAGCAGGACACCGCTGATGATCGTCGTGGCGCCGCCGGTCCCGGAGAGCCCGAGGACGAGGAGCAGGCCGCCGAGGCCGAGCATGACCGTTCCGGTCCAGGTCTGCTTGCGGTGTTTGCCCTGCTGCGTCGCGGTCGCGCGGATCACCGCGACCGGGGGGACCTTCGAGGCCCGTACGGCCGGGACGAGCGCGGACATCATCGTCACCAGGATGCCCACCGCGAACGAGGTGACCACCGCGCCGGCCGGCACTCCGAGCGAGGCCACCTGGAGCCCGTCGGTCGAGGAGGCCAGCAGGTCGGCGCCGAGTGCCCCGATGCCGACCCCGGCGGCCAGGCCCAGGGCCGAGGAGACCAGGCCGACCACGAACGACTCCGTCAGCACGGAGCCGATCATCTGCTTGCGGCTGGCGCCCAGAGCCCGCAGCAGGGCGAGTTCACGCATCCGCTGCGCGATGATGATCGAGAAGGTGTTGACGATCAGGAAGACACCGACGAACACCGCGACACCCGCGAAGCCGAGCAGCAGCATGTTCATCATGTCCAGGATGCCGCGCGACTTGTCGGAGGCCTTCTGAGCCAGTTCCTTGCCCGTCAGGACGTCGTAGCCCGCGCCGAGTTCCTTGCCGAGCGCGGAGCGGACGGTGTCGGCGGAGGCGCCGTCGGCGACGGTGACCTTGATGCCGGAGTAGCCGTCGGACCGGCCGAGCATCAGCCGCTGCGCGACCGGTTCGGTGAAGGCCACGGTCTGCTCGCCGCCGATGGAGTCCCGGTTCCCGGAGTAGCCGAAGACGCCGGCCACGACGAAGTTCTGTTTCGGCTCGTTCGTCAGCACACCGACCTGGTCGCCGACCTTGAGCCCGGCCTTCTCGGCGAGGCCGGCGTTGAGGGCCACCTCGTTGTCCGCGCGCGGCTCATGGCCCGAGCGGAGCGAGATCAGCCCGCTCTCCTCGCGCCAGCTCTCGCCGTACCGGGGACCGCCCGTACCGGGCACCACTTTTCCGTCCTTGCCGATGACCCGGGCGCCCTCGGCGAGGACCATCCCGCTCGCCTCGGCGACACCGGCGACGCCGGCCGCCCGGTCGACGGCCGCCCGGTCCACCGGGGGGATGACCGCCGCGTCGTCCTCGGCCGGGGACTTCACCTTGGGCTTGAGCGCCACATGCAGGTCGATGTCGGCGTAGGCGCCGGCGAACTGGGCGTCGATGGACCGGTTCAGGGTGTCCTTGATGACCATGGCACCGGACACGAACATCACGGCGAGGACGACCGCGAGGCCGGACAGGACCAGCCGGAGCTTGCGGGACAGCAGGCTCTTGAGAGTGAGCTTCAGCATCACGCCACCCGGGCCCTGCCGTCGAGGGAGCGCATCGTGTCGATGACGGCGTCCGGGGTCGGCTCCCGCAGCTCGGTCACGATCCGGCCGTCGGCCAGGAAGATGACACGGTCGGCGTAGGACGCGGCACGCGGGTCGTGCGTGACCATGACAATGGTCTGGCCGAGGGTGCGCACCGAGTCCCGCAGGAACTCCAGCACCTCGGTGCCGGAGACGGAGTCCAGGTTGCCGGTCGGCTCGTCGGCGAAGATGACCTCCGGCTGGGAGACCAGCGCGCGGGCGCAGGCCACCCGCTGCTGCTGACCACCGGAGAGTTCGGTGGGCCGGTGGCCCAGCCGGTCCGCGAGGCCGACGGTGTCGACCACGCGGTCGAACCAGTCCTTGGACGGCTTGCGCCCCGCGATCGACAGCGGCAGCAGGATGTTCTCCTCGGCCGTCAGCGTCGGGAGCAGGTTGAACTGCTGGAAGATGAAGCCGATCCGGTTGCGGCGCAGCAGGGTCAGCTCCTTGTCGGACATGTCGCTCACCCGGGCGTCGCCGATGAACACCTCGCCCTCGGTAAGGCTGTCCAGACCGGCCAGCGTGTGCATGAGCGTCGATTTCCCGGAGCCGGAGGGACCCATGATGGCGGTGAACTCACCGGCGGCGAATTCGACGTCCACACCCCGCAGTGCCGCAACTTGTGCCTCCCCCTTGCCGTACAGCTTGGTCACACCGACAGCTCGGGCAACGACCTGACGCTTGGTCGACGTCGGAATGGTCGCGGTCATGACTCACACTCCCCACACGGGTTGATTCGAACAGTCCATGACCGGAGCACTGTGCACCGTGCCCGGCGGATGCAATGGAGCCTAGGAGTCGGCCCGAGGCGGCCACATCTCCCAAACGGCATAGATACTCCTCCTCCGACGCCCCCGATCCGAGCGCACATAGAACTCTTGAGACCAGACCTGCGCCGAACGGCAGAGCGGCCCTAACGTTCCGAACCGAATGGGACGCTCCCGTAGCGGCACGGAGGACGGTCATGACCGGCACACGGACTCTTTCCAAGTACTGGATGCTCACCAACGAATTCACCCAGAACCCCTATCCGGTGCTCGAATACGTACGGCGCGAGCAGCCCGTGCGCGAGCTGTCGTTCCCGGACGGCGGTCGGGCCTGGGTGGTGACCCGGTACGAGGACGCCAAGGCCGCGCTCGCCGACCCCCGGCTGAGCCGTGACATCCACGTCCACTACCGCCTGATGTCCGAGCGCACCGGACGCACGATGACGCCCCCGCCCGAGGAGGCGAACCACCTCGCCAACCTGGAGCCGCCGCGGCACACACCGCTGCGCAGGGCCATCAGCTTCGCGTTCACCCCGCGCCGGGCCGAGGCCCTGCGGCCGAAGGTGGAACAGATCGCCGACGATCTCCTCGACGGCCTCGGCGAGCTCCCCGAGGCCGACCTGATCGCCGGGTACGCCGACCCGTTGCCGGTCATCACGATCGCCGAGCTGATGGGCGTACCGGCCGCGGCCTGGCCGGACTTCCTGCGCTGGTCGACCGCGCTGCGCACCTACTCCCCCACGGACGGCTCCGGGGTCCTCGACCGCAACATCCGGGAACTGTCCGCCTACATGGCGGACCTGATCGCGCACAAGGAACGCGAGCCCGGTGAGGACCTGCTCTCCGCACTGATCCACGCCACCCCGGAGAACCGGCTCACCAGCACCGAGATCCTCTCCACCGGCTTCGCCCTGATGACCGGCGGCAACGACACCACCGCCAGCCTGGTCGGCGGGGTGGTCGCCGCACTGCTGACGCACCCGGCGGAGCGGGCGCGGCTGCTGGCGGAGCCCGGCCGCTGGGGCAAGTCGATGGACGAACTGATCCGTTACGTGAGCCCCATCAGCAACGCGCTGCAGCGTGTCACCACCGAGCCGGTCGAGCTGGGCGGAGTGACGATCCCGGCCGGCGAGGTCGTCGTGGTCTGCGTCATGTCGACCAACCGGGACACGGACCAGTTCCCCGACCACCCCGACCGGCTGGACCTGGACCGGCTCAAGCCGGCCCACCTCAGCTTCGGGTTCGGCATCCACTACTGCTCGGGCGCGCACCTCGCGAAGATCATCACGGAGGTCGCCGCACGCCGTCTCTTCGAGCGCTTCCCGTCGGCCCGTCTCGCGGTCGACCCGGCCCAGCTGCGGTACGAGCGGAGCGTGGTGGTACGGCCGCTTCAGGCCCTGCCGGTCCTGCTGCGCCCGTGAGGGCCCCGGCGGGGTGCGGGTCACGTGGTGCGGCGCATCGCCGTGTAGAGGGCCCTCAGCATGAGGATCGCGCTCACCGCGAGCACGTGGTAGCCGAGCAGCGGGTACAGCTCCAGCTGCTGGGAGACCCTCGGGCCCTTGCCGGTGCCGAACACCACCAGCATCACGCCCATCAGGCCGGTGCAGGCGGCCATCAGGGTGACCGTCACCTGGTGGATCAGGCCGGAGACGAACCGCCGCTCGCGCTCGTCGGCGAGCACCCTGACCCGTACGCCCAGCCTGCCCTCCTCCAGTGAGGCGCTGATGCGCTCGGCCCGCCGCGGCAGCCTGCGCAGCATCGGGAGCACCGACAGCATCTCCTGGGCCGCCGCGTGCGCCACGGACGACAGGGCCGAAGGAGTCGGGCCCTCGGCCGCGGAGGCGTTCGTCCCGCGCTTCGACGACCCGTACCCGAGGCGATCGGCGAGCAGCCCGAGGGCGAATCCGCGTGCCTCGTCGAGGAGGTTGAAGCCCGGGGCCAGCTGGGTGAGGGTCCCCTCGATGGTGGCCAGGGCCCGGAACACCGCGGCGACCTCGGGCGGCACCGCGAGGCCGAACCGGGCGAACATGCGGAACAGCGTGGTGAACATCTCGGTGTCGGGCTGGGCGGCCACGCCCAGGTGCCGGGCCATGAAGCGGCCCAGCTCCCGTTCCAGCAGCAACTGGTCGGGCACCAGTTCCTCGTGCGTGGTGGCCCGGGTGCCGAGCAGGCTGATCAGGGCGTCGTGCAGCCCGGCCGGGTCGCCGCGGTCCACGGCCACCAGCAGCTCCTGGATGGCGACCTGCACCGACGGGTCGATGCGGCCGACCGAGCCGAAGTCGATCAGCCCGATCCGCCCGTCCTCCAGCAGCAGCATGTTGCCCGGGTGCGGGTCCGCGTGGAAGACGCCCACCCGCAGGATCTGGTGCAGTATCGAGCCGAACGCGGTGCGGGCCAGCTCCTCCCGGTCGAGGCCGGCCTGGTCGGCGGCCGCCCCGGCCCGCTCGAGGGTGACGCCCTCCAGCCACTCCTGCACCAGGATCCGGGCCGAGGTGAACTCGTAGTACACCTGCGGAATGCGCACCGGCGCGGTGGGGTCGAGTCCGCCGGTCGCCTTCGCCACCGCGCTCGAATTGCGCGCCTCGATCCGGAAGTCGAGCTCCTCGCGCACGGACTCGGCGAAGCCGTCGCCCAGTTCTCGCAGGCCGAGCGCCTGGGCGGAGCGGAGCCGGCTCTGCAGGCTGCGGCTGACGGCGAGCACGATGTCCAGGTCCCGCTCGACGGCCTCACGGATGCCGGGGCGCTGGACCTTCACGACGACCGTGGGGCCGCCGCGCAGCCGGGCCCGGTGCACCTGGGCGATGGACGCGGCGGCCAGCGGCACGTGCTCGATCCACTCGAAGACCTCGCGGACCGGCTTGCCCAGTTCCTTGTGGAGCACCGCCTCCACCTCCGGCCAGGGCGCCGGCGGGACGTCGCTCTGCAGTCGGCTCAGTTCGTCGATGAAATGCGTGGGCAGCAGATCGCGCCGGGTGGAGAGCACCTGGCCGAGCTTGATGAGCGCGCCCCCGCACTCCTCCAGGGCCAGCCGTGCCGACCTGGCGCACTGCTCGCCGTAGGGTCCGGGCTGCATCGCCCGCTGCCAGCCGGTCCGTCCGCGCAGCACCCGGCCCAGACCGTGCCGTACGAAGATCCGGCTGATCTTGGAGTAGCGGCGGGCCCGCCGCAGCCGGTCGCCGAGACCGCGCACCGCCTGCAGCGGCCGGGCCCAACTGCCGTACGGCAGAAAGACCTCGACGAACACCAGGGTGGCCATCGCGGCGAACAGCGCGAGGGGGATCTGCATGGTGGAGAGGGCGCCCAGGTCCTGGTCGCTGTGCTGCATCGCCTGCCCGTACACGGCGAGGGCGGCCACCCCCACCAGGCCGGCGCCGATCGCGCGCAGCGGGCCGACCCTGATGCCCAGCAGCCGGCGGGAGGCCGTCGAGACGCCGAAGGCGAGCACGCCGAGCAGGACCGTGGCGGTCAGGGCGATGAGGAGAGTGAGGGGTATGTCATTGATGACGCCGTTGGCCCGTAATGCCATGAATCCGCTCCCTCGGTAGGTCGCGGGCCACCCTAGGCGCAACTCGGCGCTGCTGAGCGGAATGTGGCAGCTTCATGCAACGGCGTCCCGGTGCAGCCGGCGCAGGTAGGCGTGTGCGCTCGGCAGCGTCTCCAGCAGGATGCGCTGCTGGCGTTTGACCCGGGTGAAGTGCTCGCCCGCCGCGCGCCGGGCGCCGGGACGGTGGCCGATCGAGACCCGCGGTGCGGGACACCCCGTGTGCAGCGCCGCGAGCAGACCGTAGTGCACGTCCTCACCGGGGCCTGCGGACAGTCCGGCGGAAAAGGCCTGCACGCACTCCTGGAGCGCGGCGGAGAGAGGCAGTTCGCGCTGGGCCCGCCAGAAGCCGGGGTCGGTACGGGGCGCCGCCGCGTAGTGCAGTTGTGCCACGTCGAGGGCGCGCGTCTGGCGGGCCTCGACAGCCCGGTTGAAGCGGGCCGCGGGGGCGTCCCGGGCGTCCCGGGAGGGGAAGTCGCGGACCAGCCGGTCGATGGTGTCCAGGGCTTCGGTCAGACCGTCGCCTCCCAGCGGTTCCACAGAGCAGGCGGACGCACCGGCCGCCACGCAGTTGCCCACCCAGGAGCGGTGGCTGCGCCCGAAGCGGTGGCTCGTCCGGCGGACCTCGGTGCGGGCCGGCGGCAGCCCCCACAGCTCACACAGCGCGCGGGCCGCCTCGTCCGGACCGGTCAGGGCCCGGGCGTACACGAGTCCGGTGACGAAGCGGCCGGGCAGCGGCATCTTCCAGGTCCAGCCGTACGGCATCGCGGTGGCGGTGGCGAACGGCTCGATGCCGTGGGTGTCGTCGTCGTGCGGAACGGTGACCGTGACGGTGCTGTCGCACAGCAGCCGGTCGTGCGCCGGATGGAACGGCTCTCCCAGCGTCCGGTTCAGCAACAGCCCTTCCTTTCCGGTGCAGTCCAGAAAGAAATCGCCGGGGATCGTCCGACCCTGTTCCGTGTGCAGGACGCTGATCATTCCGTCCGCGTCTCGCGCGGCATACCGCAGGCGGTCACGGAATACACGCACACCGAGGCGCCGTACGGCGAGGTCGCGCACGAACTCCGTGAACAGCCGGGTGTCGACGTGCCATCCGTAGGGAAGGGCCGCCCGCCCGTCCAGCCAGCGCGGTGATTTTCTGGCATCCATCAGCGGCGGCTCGCGAAAACAGGCGTAGTCGTACGGTTCTACGGTTTCCCCCTGCGAGCGCCGGCTCTGCCAGTAGTCGGAGAGCGGGTATTTCTCGCACTCCGGCATGTCCGCGTACGGACGGTAGAAGTGGTCGGCACCTCCGTTCGGCAGCGTGCGCGCCGTCGCCCCCGCCGCGCCAGGAGTACGCCAGTTGACGTGCCGGACAGCGGCTCTGAACGAAGCCCGGCAGGACCTCATCCAGACGCTCTCGGCGACGCCGAGCTGGTCGAACAGCACCCGCTGGAGCTCCGGTGGGACAGCCGTGACCTGCCCTGTCTCCACCCCGTCCGCGAGATCCGACGGCGCCTGAAGGACGGTGACCAGGACCGTCCCGCCGAAGGCCTGGGCCAGCCGGGCCGCGACGGTCCAGCCGACGACCGAGCCGCCCACCACGACGATCTTTTTGATGCTGCTTTCCATGTGGAAATGCTTTCCGTATGACCTGTACGGAACCTGTATCGGGCCATGCAGAACCCTGTACGGGGTTATGTAGAAAGTGGCAGTAATTCCTCAAGGAGACCAGCCGACTCTGTGAGTGCGGGACTTCAGAAGGCCCGCTTCGACACAGAGGAGGAATCATGCGAGAAGACCAGAGCCCCGCTGTAGAGGTGCAACACCCGTTGGAATTCCTGCAGGAGCTCGAAAAACAGGAGTCGAGAAAGCAGGAAGAAATGCTGCGGGTCAGCTCCACACCGTGGGCCGCGCTGCTCGCGGAATACGTCGACGCGCTGACCGAACTCGTCGCACAGGGAAAGGCCTTCGACAGCACGCCCGAGGAGTACGTCTTCGACCAAGGTCACGCCGGCGGCTGCGGTTGAGATCGAACCGCACGCCTTCGGGGGCCTGCCCCAAGAGCTGGAGCAGGCCCCCGAAGGGCCGGAGCGGGCTAGTGCTTCGTTCCTCAAAGGACGTACACATATCGGCGGCGTAAGCGCCGTGTGGGCGGTGCGGGTCTGCCCCAGATCCAGGGTCGGGCGCGGGCGTTGAGCTGGGCTGTGGCCACTTCGGTGGCGTGGGTGATGTGGTCGCGGTCGCCGAAGGAGCGTCCGGCCAGGGCGGTCTTGCGGAAGATGCGCCACCAGCCCTCTTGAAGGTTGAGCCAGCAGGCGCCGACCGGGATGAACACGTGCCTGATGCGGGGGTGGTCCTCGAGCCAGGTCCGGGTGGACACGCTGTTGTGCGAGGACAGGTTGTCGGTGATCACATAGATGTCCCCGACGGGGTTCGCGTCCTCGACCAGCTGAAGGAACTGCTGGTAGAAGGCGCTGTTGCGGGAGGTGGCGGTCATCGTGAGTTCCTGGCCGTCGCGGACGCGTAAGGCGCCGTAGACCCAGGTTTTCTCGGGTCCGCGGGAGTAGTCGATCTCATTCTTGATGCGGTGCC
The DNA here is from genome assembly GCF_030551255.1 of Streptomyces sp. NL15-2K. Classification (GTDB taxonomy): domain Bacteria; phylum Actinomycetota; class Actinomycetes; order Streptomycetales; family Streptomycetaceae; genus Streptomyces. The sequence goes on along the minus strand of NZ_CP130630.1, from coordinate 8,124,631 downwards.
CGTCCGGTGACCAGCCCGGTGCCGGCGGGAAGGTGCGTGGGATCACCGGGCCGAGCTCGTCGGCGCAGACGACTGTCGCGCCGGCGGGCGGGCTGGTGTAAAGCTCGACGATCCGCGTCCTTTTCCCTCGAAGTCCGCATCTCTCGAGCGCGTCCACGAGCGCGTGCGCCGCCAACGCACACCCTCGGCCAGCAGGATACGGCGCACCTGGGAGCGGCTGACCTCGATTCCCAGGCCCCGGGCCGCGGCAGCCAGTGCGTCCAAGGTCCACTGCGAGGGTCCCGACTCGTCCGCGGCCCACATCTCGTTCGACGGCTGCACCTCGAGCCGACCGGGCGGAGTCTGCTTGACCATCGCGATGATCCGGGAGCGTTCGGCTTCGGTGATCCTTCGCTTGCGGCCCTGCCCGCCCAGATCCTCCAGACCCTCAAGCCCCGAGCGGTTGAAGCGGTGCAGCCAGCGCCGCACGGTCTTCTGACTGCACCTCAGCTCGTCGGCGATCCGCGGGACCAGCCAGCCGTCCCAGCTCAGCTCCACCATCCGGCACCGCTCCACGAGAACCTTCGGCGCCTTCCTGGCAGCCGCCAGACGGTGGACCACCGCTTGCTCGCCCTCGTCACGGCCCGGCCGTGCCCGTAACACCATCGTCCAGCACCCGCCCCCGAGCACCCGCAACCACCCTGCTACCAGCAGCTATACCCACCGAAAGCGGAATTCAGCACTAGTACTACAGGGCTAGATCTTGATCATCTGGAGCCGTAGCCGCCTTCGGAAATGGTGCCGTCGTGCCTCCGCCTGATGCGCGCGCCGCCAGATCGACCAGCGAAGTCCCTGGTAGATGGCGATGCGAGTCAAGCCGATCAGGTTGAACAGCCGCCGGACCTCGGCGACGGTCAGGGCCGCGAGCCGCCGCGTTCGCGGCCCGCAGTCACCGCCCGGGGCCGAAGAGCCCCCTTTTGCGGGGTTCGGGCCATCGCGGCCAGGAACGCCAACGCCAGCATGGACAGGGTGATATGGCGATACCAGGCGTCGTATTTGCGTACCTGGTAATTGTCCAGCCCGGCCTGCTGCTTGGCTGCCTCGAAACACTCCTCGATCGGCCAGCGCAATCCGATGACCGCCACCAGTTCCGACAGCGACTCCCCGCGCGGGTTGTAGCAGTGGAAGTAGGCGAGCTCCCCATCCGCGATGGTGCGGCGGACGACGTACTGGCGCCCGTCCCGTCCGGCGATTACTGCCCAGTCGTAGGTGCGGAATCCTTTCGCTCCGATCCCGCAGGCACGCCGGGAGAAGTCCCCCGGCCGCAGGTGTGATGCCAGATTGTCCAACCGGGTCGGGGTGTCGGGATTGGTGGTGATGCCCGCGGTGTTCACGTCGGTGGATTTCGGAACAGCCATGCAGTAGGCAATGCCCTCTGCTTCCAGGTACCTGCGCAGGATCCTGTTCTGGCCGAACTCCTCGTCCGCGACGAACCACGAAAACGGCACCCCGGCAGCCACGGCACGGTCGATCATGGCCTGGACCTGCTGCGGACGGGTACGGAAGGCCACCTCGTCCGGGATCCCGGCCTCCCGACGGCGCTCGAAGTCGACGGCCCAGGAATCCTTGGGCAGGTAGAGCTCCCGGTCGATCAGCACACGGTCGCCACGACGGTTGACGTAGGCCAGGAACGTCCCGATCTGACAATTATCGACACGTCCGAGAGTGCCGGAATACTGCCGCTGGACCCCGGCGGATTTGATGCCCTTCTTCTCGAACCCGGTGGGGTCGGCGATCAGCACGCCCCGGGGATCCGCGAAGCGTTCCATGGCGTAGTCGCGGACCAGGTCCCGCATCACAGCCGCGCTCCACGGGGTGAGGTTCAAGAACCGTTGGAGTGCTTTGGGCTCCTTCTCGCCGGCGAACTCAGCGATGGTCCAGCCGTTCTTGCGCTGCAATGGGGAGAGGAGCCCACGCAGGTATTGAAGGGCGTGCTCTTGGGACTCCGGGCGATAGAACAGCGGGGTCATCCGCTCGCCCAGCGCGGCGAACTCACGGTCCCAGACGGCTAAATCAGCCGGACTGACGGCGTCCGGCGAACGATCTGGATCATGGGGCTGTGTCGTGGCCACAGCCAGAGCCTCCCATCACCCCATGATCAAGATCTAGCCCTGTAGTACTAGTGCTGAATTCCGCTTTCGGTGGGTATAGCTGCTGGTAGCAGGGTGGTTGCGGGTGCTCGGGGGCGGGTGCTGGACGATGGTGTTACGGGCACGGCCGGGCCGTGACGAGGGCGAGCAAGCGGTGGTCCACCGTCTGGCGGCTGCCAGGAAGGCGCCGAAGGTTCTCGTGGAGCGGTGCCGGATGGTGGAGCTGAGCTGGGACGGCTGGCTGGTCCCGCGGATCGCCGACGAGCTGAGGTGCAGTCAGAAGACCGTGCGGCGCTGGCTGCACCGCTTCAACCGCTCGGGGCTTGAGGGTCTGGAGGATCTGGGCGGGCAGGGCCGCAAGCGAAGGATCACCGAAGCCGAACGCTCCCGGATCATCGCGATGGTCAAGCAGACTCCGCCCGGTCGGCTCGAGGTGCAGCCGTCGAACGAGATGTGGGCCGCGGACGAGTCGGGACCCTCGCAGTGGACCTTGGACGCACTGGCTGCCGCGGCCCGGGGCCTGGGAATCGAGGTCAGCCGCTCCCAGGTGCGCCGTATCCTGCTGGCCGAGGGTGTGCGTTGGCGGCGCACGCGCTCGTGGACGCGCTCGAGAGATGCGGACTTCGAGGGAAAAGGACGCGGATCGTCGAGCTTTACACCAGCCCGCCCGCCGGCGCGACAGTCGTCTGCGCCGACGAGCTCGGCCCGGTGATCCCACGCACCTTCCCGCCGGCACCGGGCTGGTCACCGGACGGGCACCGCATCAAGAATGAGATCGACTACTCCCGCGGACCCGAGAAAACCTGGGTCTACGGCGCCTTACGCGTCCGCGACGGCCAGGAACTCACGATGACCGCCACCTCCCGCAACAGCGCCTTCTACCAGCAGTTCCTTCAGCTGGTCGAGGACGCGAACCCCGTCGGGGACATCTATGTGATCACCGACAACCTGTCCTCGCACAACAGCGTGTCCACCCGGACCTGGCTCGAGGACCACCCCCGCATCAGGCACGTGTTCATCCCGGTCGGCGCCTGCTGGCTCAACCTTCAAGAGGGCTGGTGGCGCATCTTCCGCAAGACCGCCCTGGCCGGACGCTCCTTCGGCGACCGCGACCACATCACCCACGCCACCGAAGTGGCCACAGCCCAGCTCAACGCCCGCGCCCGACCCTGGATCTGGGGCAGACCCGCACCGCCCACACGGCGCTTACGCCGCCGATATGTGTACGTCCTTTGAGGAACGAAGCACTAGGGCCTGTGTCGAAAGTGGCGTCGTCCGCCCGGAGGGCGGGCCGGGCGCCCGCCGCGATGGGGGTCCCCCCGCTCGAGCGAAGCCGAGAGTGGGGGAGGCTGATGACTGCGTTGGTGCGTGCTCTCGGCGCGCCGGGCGGAAGGCCCCGTCGATGGACCGGATGTACTTGGGCTTTCGCCCGGTGCGGCGAGTGGGGGCACCTCCCACGCCCTTAAGGCAGTGGGGGAGCGTGCCGGGCGTCGCCCGGCAGGCGCCACTTTCGACACAGGCCCTAGGGCCTGTCCGGCGGATCAGGTCGCAGGAAATCGGCGGCGCCCAATCAACGCAGGTGAGCGGGGTCTGGTGCGGCCATATGCAAGGCGGAGGAGGGCGGCGACGCGGAGCGTCGGCAACCGACGACAACGCCGCAGATGGGCGTGCCAGACCCCGCGTCTGCGGCATGATCCGCCGGACAGGCCCTAGATCAGACGGCGACGAGGGGCGCCGCGCTCCGCTCGCGGGCGAAGAGCCGGACGAGGGGCGCGAAACGATAGCGCGGCCAGGGGTCGCCGTCGGCGTTCCAGCCGTCCACCAGGCGGGCGTCGGCCAGCTGCTCCAGGAGGTCTTCGGCGTCGTCGGTTCCGGTGCCGAGGACGGCGGCCGCGTCGGGGACGGTGAGCTGCGGCGGGCCGGCCGCGGCCAGGGTGACGAAGGCGCCGACCACGCGGGGCGACAGCTCGTCCAGGACGCGGCTGAGGCCCGCTCTGACATCGAGACTGCCGAGCCGCAGTTCGCCCAGCCGTCGCTCCTGGCGCTCCAGGCGGGCGGCGAGCCGGCCTGCGGTCCACTGCGGGCGGGCGGCGAGCCGGGCCGCGGCGATCCGCAGCGCGAGCGGCAGCCGGTCGCAGAACTCGGCGATGCGGACGACGGCTTCGGCGTCCTGCCCGATACGGGAGGTCCCCGCGACCGCGGCGAACAGCCGCACGGCGTCGCCCGGGTCCAGCGGACCGAGCCGCAGCAGGCGGGTCCCTTCGAGCGAGGCGAGCGGGGCACGGACGCCCGTGACGAGAGTGCGGCTCTCCCCGCAGCCCGGCAGCAGCGGGCGCACCTGGGCGTCGTCGGTGGCGTTGTCGAGGACGACCAGCATGTGCCGTCCGGTCAGCAACGTGCGGTAGAGCTGGACGCGTTCGTCGACGGTCGCGGGCAGCCGGTCGGGGTCGGCGCCCAGAGCGCGCAGGAACCAGCCGAGGACTTCCCCGGGGTCGCGTGCGCCGCTCTCGGTGCGCAGGTCGGCGTAGAGCTGGCCGTGCGGGAAGGCTTCGCGGCAGCGCTCGGCGGCGTGCAGGGCCAGTGCCGACTTGCCGGTTCCCGGCGCGCCGGTGACGACGACGTCCCGGCCCGCGCGCAAGGCGCCGAGCAGCGATTCCACCTCCGCGTCGCGACCGGTGAAGTCGCGTGGGGCGGCGGGGAGAAGCGCCGGCACGAGGGCCCGTCCGCCGCCGTGTACGGCCGGGGGGCCGAGCGGCGCCGGCCCGGCGGGCTCGGCGGGCTCGGCGGGCTCGGCGGGCTCGGCGGGCTCGGCGCGGACCGTCCCCGGGGTCTCGGCTCCGCTCGTACCCGGGCCACCTGCCTGCCCGGCGCCGCTCACGCCGGGGCCACCTGCCTGCCCGGCGCCGCTCGCGCCGGGGCCGCTTTCGTGCCCCGCCGCAGACACCGGACCGGCCGGGGCGCTCCGCACGCGCTCCGGTGCGGCCGGCGCGGCGAGCGTGCCCCTGAGTATCTCCTCGTGCAGTGCGCGCAGTTCCGGTCCCGGGTCGATGCCCAAATCCTCGGCGAGGGTCCGGCGCCCCTCCTCGTACAGCGCCAGCGCTTCGGCCTGCCGGCCGCAGCGGTACAGCGCGGTCATCAGCTGGCCCCGCAGCCGCTCCCGCACCGGGTGCAGGGCCACTTGGCGGGTCAGGCCGGGGACGGTCTCGCCGTGGCGGCCGAGGGCGAGCGCGGCCTCCGTGTGGTGTTCCACGACGGAGAGCCGGGCCTCCTCCATCCGGGGGCCCTCGGCTTCGGCGAGCTGCTCGGTGACGCCGGTGAGGGCCGGCCCCTTCCACAGGGCGAGGGCCGCCGCCAGCCGGCGCTCGGCGTCGGCGTACCGCCCGGCCCGCAGGTCGGCGCCGCCCGCCTCGGCCAGCCCCCTGAAGGAGTCCCAGTCCACCGTGGCGTCGCCGATGTCCAGCCGGTATCCGGGACCGCTGCGCTCCAAGGCGATTCCGGAGCCCATGCGGGTGCGCAGTCTGGAGACGTACGTGTAGAGCTGGTTGGTGCTGGTCGCCGGGGGGTTCCAGCCCCACACCAGCGTGGTGAGCCGTTCGTCCGTCATCACCTTGCCGCGGGCCAGCAGCAGGGCGGCGAGGACGGTGCGCTGCTTGCCGCCGTCGAGGGCGACCGCGCGCCCGCCGGACTCGGCCGACACGGAGCCGAGGATGTGGAAGTCCATGGCGTCCTCCTCGCTGCGCGGGCCCGCTCCGACGCTGGGCCATCTGCCGCGAAAAGCTACTGACCTGCTCTTTTTCAGCGGTGTCGGGGCGATTTCGCGCCCGCGAAAGCGAGACGAAACCGCCGGAAAAAGCCGTCCTCGTAGCTTTTTGGCATGCCGCAGGGCACCGGCAACGGCCCTCGGCGGACCGCCCGCGGACCAACCCTCAGGAGAGTGTCATGAAGCGCATCGTCATCGCCTCGGCCAAGGCAGTCGTCACCACCTGCTCGATCCTGCTCCTCGCGGCGGCAGGTGCCAGTGCCGCTCCGCTCACGGGCCCGGCGACGGACGGCACGGTCGTCTCGGCGATCGGCGACGACCCCTGGACCTCCGCGCCCACCATGACCAAGGGCGACGACCCGTGGACCGCCACCCCCGCCACGCCGAAGGGCGACGACCTCTGGACCGCCACCCCCGCCACGACGAAGGGCGACGACCCCTGGACCGCCACCCCCACCACGACCAAGGGCGACGACCCCTGGACCGCCACCCCCACCACCACCAAGGGCGACGACCCCTGGACCTGACGCCTTCTCCACCGGTGTTTCCCGCGTCCCTCAGGGCCGCACCAGCTCGAAGAGTTCCTCCGGTTCGACCCGCGCGTCCTCGTCGAGCGCCGTCAGCAGCCGGTTCGTCCGTTCCCGCCAGGACGGGGCCCCGACCTCGGTGAAGAGGTCACCCGCCGTCTTGAAGCAGGCCGCGGCCGCGGCCCGGTCTCCGAGCAGGGCACGCACACAGCCGAGGACCACTCCGGCCCGTGCCTCCAGGAAACGGTCCGGCACCTTGCCGGCGACCGACAGCGCCAGGTCGAGAACCGCCTCGGCCTCCGCGTGCTCGTTCTGACGCCACAGCGCCTCGCCCAGGGCCCGCAGGGCATGCGCCTCACCGCGCCGGTCCCCACTGCTGCGGACGAGTTCCAGCGCCCGCCGACAGGCCTCCTCCGCCCGTTCGCCCTCCCCCTGGTGGATCAGCGCCTCGGCGAGCCGGACCGTGCTCTGTGCCTCTCCCCGCACGGTTCCCAGTCCCCGGCTTCTGGCGACCGCCTCGGAGGACAGCACCAGGCTCGCCTGCGGTTGCCCCCGTTCCAGCTCGATCTGGGCCAGCAGGCCGAGCACATGGGCCTCCGCGTAGTGGTCCCCGACCGTGCGGAAGGTCTCCAGCGAGCGGTGTCCCAGTTCCCGTGCCGCCTCCAGATCGCCGCGATGGCGCTCGCACAGCGCCAGGTTGCGCAGCACCAGGGCCCGCCCCTTCTCCCCGCTCTCCCCCTGCGCCTCCTCCGCCTCTTCGAACAGACGCAGCGCCAGGCCGAGATGGCCGGCGGCTTCCTCGTACTCCCAGCGCACGATCTCCAGCGTGCCGAGGGAGTGCAGCATCACGGCCTCGCCGAGCCGGTCGCCGACCGCCCGGGCGGCGGCCAGCGCCCGGTCGCCGCAGAAACGCCAGTCCTCCAGGTAGTTGCGGTTCTGGAACAGGGTGACGCTGGTGATCGCCAGATCCCAGGCGTAGGCGGCCTCGCCCTCCCGCGCGCTCTGGTCCACCAGGCCGGTGATCGAGGCGCGCTCGCTCTCGAACCACTCCATCGGGTCTTCGAGCAGGCTCTCCGCCAGATGGGCGGGCAGCGGCCACAGCGGGGCGGGCCCGTGGATGACGGTGTAGTCGCCGCCGTACACCTTGCGATGGGCTTCGGCGGCGAGTCCGAGCCAGGCCCCGGAGACCCGTCGCAGGGCGGCGCGCCGCTCCTCCTCCGCGTCCTCGGCCAGTGCCAGTTCACGGGCGAACAGCCGGGGGAGGTCCTGGAAGCGGTAGCGCACCGGGCCGGTGGCGGACGAGAGCGGCACCAGCATCTGGGCGTCGACGAGCTCCTCGATGAGGTCCTCCGCGTCGAACGGATCGGTGTCGAGGAGCGCGGCCCCGGCCCAGGAGGCGAAGTCAGGAACGTTCAGGGAGCCGAGCAGCCGGAACATCCGGGCGGTGGCGGTCGGCAGGTCGCGGTAGCTCAGCCGGAGGCCGGCCCGGACGCCTCGCTCGTCCGGGCTGAGTTCGTCAAGCCGGCGGTGCTGGTCCTCCAGGCGTGAGACCAGGGTCCGGACCGACCAGTGGGGCTTGGCGGCGAGCCGGGCGGCCGCGATGCGCAGCGCCAGCGGCAGCCGGTCGCACAGGGCGCTGAGCCGGGCGGCACCCACGGGGTCGGCGCTCAGCCTGCCGTCCGCGGCGACCTTGGAGAGCAATGCGATCGACTCGTCCTGTCCCAGCGCGTCGAGGTGCAGCGGCACGAAGGCGTAGTCGCCGGCGAGCGCGCCGCCCATGGGGTCCCGGCTGGTGACCAGGACGCAGCAGCGGCCGGAGCCGGGCAGCAGGGGGTGTATCTGCCGGAACGAGCGGGCGTTGTCGAGGACGATCAGGACGCGCCGGCCGTCCAGGACACTGCGGAAGAGCGCGGTCCGCTCGTTGGGATCCGCGGGGATCTCGGGCCCGGGCACCCCGAGGGCGCGCAGGAACCGGTCGAGTACGGCACTGGGGCGGCGCGGTGCCTCCTCGTCATAGCCGCGCATGTCGGCGAAGAGCTGGCCGTCGGGGAACCGGCCGGCGACCTGGTGCGCCCAGCGGACGGCTAGCGCGGTCTTGCCCGCGCCGCCGATGCCGGTGATCGATCCGACCGGCAGGGCCGGACCGTCCAGGTGGTCCAGCAGCCGGTCCAGGGTGGCGAGTTCGGGGTTGCGTCCGGTGAACGAGGCGACGCTGGAGGGGAGATGGGCGGGGACGGCCGCCGCGGGAGCCGGCATCACCGTCTCGGTGGGAAGGCTCAGCCGGGGGGAGTCGGCGAGGATCTCCTCGTGCAGTTCCTGGAGGGAGGGCCCGGGGTCGATGCCGAGTTCGTCGGTGAGGACCCGGCGGCCCTCGCGGTAGGTCTCCAGCGCCTCGGCCCGCCGCCCGGAACGGTACTGGGCGACCATGAGGTGGGCCGTGGCCTGTTCCCTGAGCGGGTGTTCGCGCACGAAGGAGGCCAGTTCGCCGATCACCTCGCGGTGCTGCCCCAGTTCCAGGCGCAGCCCGATGTACTCCTCGTACACGTCGAGCCGCATCTCGCTCAGCCGGGCCGCCTCGGCCTCGACCCGCTCGGCCGGGATGCCCTCCAGGGCGGGGCCGCGCCACATCGCGAGGGCTTCGTCGAAGTGGGCGCAGGCCTCCTCGGACCGGCCGCTGCGGGCGGCCTCCCGGCCCAGCGCGGTCGCCTCCTCGAACTCGACGGCGTCGATGCGGTGTTCGCCGGTGAACAGCATGTAACCGGGGTGGCTGGTGACGAGCATGTCGTTGACCCCGGCCGAGGCCTTGAGGGTCTTGCGCAGCGCCGAGACGCAGATCGCGATCTGGTTGCGGGCGGTCGGGGGCGGGGTGCCGTGCCAGACGGCGTCGGCGAGTTTGTCGACCGAGACGACCCGGTCGGGGGCGAGCAGCAGCATCGACATGATGGTGCGCCGGCGGGCGCCGGTGAGAACGATCGGCTGCCCGCCGGCACTGATGTCCAAGGGCCCCAGGATCCGGAACACCACCTGAAGCACGAGCTGCCTCCTGATATCGCGGCCGGTCTGCGCATGACCCGATCACGCCGCTTTTGTACTGGTTAACAGGGCGGTCGAGGGCCTGCAACGAAGCTGGCAGTTAGCTGCCAGCCGAGCGGCCGGCCGCCATCCAGGAGGCCGGCGGGAAGCGTTCGGGACGGCTCCAGTCGGCCGTCCGCGACGCCGGGCCGGCCGAGTCGCTCGCCGCCTCGGTGGTGACCGCCGCGGTGCTCGCCAGGGCGGTGAGCAGGGTGGTGACGGCGGCGAGTTCCTCAGCGGTGGGGGTGCCGCTGATGACCTTGAACAGGGTGGGGCCGAGTGGCCCGTCCAGGGCTGAAGTCGGCATGGCGGTCTCCTCTACACCGGGGGGTTGCCGTGCTTGCGGGAGGGCAGCGCGGCGTGTTTGCCGCGGAGCATGGACAGGGCGCGGATCAGCGCGGGGCGGGTGTCGGCGGGGTCGATCACATCGTCGACGAGGCCGCGCTCGGCCGCGTAGTACGGGTGCATCAGCTCGGACTTGTACTCCTTGACCAGCTGCCCCCGCACCGCCTCGGGGTCGTCGGCCGCCTGGATCTGCCGCCGGAAGACCACGTTGGCCGCGCCTTCGGCGCCCATCACGGCGATCTCGTTGGTCGGCCAGGCCAGCGAGACGTCCGTGCCGATGGAGCGGGAGTCCATCACGATGTACGCCCCGCCGTACGCCTTGCGCAGGATCACCTGCACCCGGGGGACGGTGGCGTTGCAGTACGCGTACAGGAGCTTCGCGCCGTGCCGGATGATGCCGCCGTGCTCCTGGTCGACACCGGGCAGGAAGCCGGGCACGTCGACCAGGGTGACCAGGGGGATGTTGAAGGCGTCGCACATCTGGACGAAGCGGGCGGCCTTCTCCGAGGAGTGGATGTCGAGCACCCCGGCGAAGGACTGCGGCTGGTTGGCGACGACACCGACCACCTGGCCGTCGAGCCGGGCGAGAGCCGTGATGACGCTGGTGGCCCAGCTCTCGTGGACCTCCATGTACTCGCCGTCGTCGACGAGTTCGGCGATCACCTCGTGCATGTCGTACGGGCGTCCGCCGTCGAGCGGCACCAGTTCCAGCAGCCGCTCGCACCGCCGGTCGGGCGGATCCTCGGAGCGTACGGCCGGCGGTGTCTCGCGGTTGTTGGCCGGCAGCAGGGAGAGCAGGTAGCGGACCTCGGCGAGGCAGGTCTCCTCGTCGTCGTAGGCGAAGTGCGCCACGCCGGAGGTCTCGGCGTGGACGTCGGCCCCGCCCAGGCCGTTCTGGGAGATCTCCTCTCCGGTGACCGCCCGCACCACGTCGGGTCCGGTGATGAACATCTGCGAGGTGTCCCGGACCATGAACACGAAGTCGGTCAGGGCCGGGCTGTAGGCCGCGCCGCCCGCGCACGGGCCGAGCATCACGCTGATCTGCGGAATGACGCCCGAGGCCTTGGTATTGCGCTGGAAGATTCCGCCGTAGCCCGCGAGGGCCGAGACGCCTTCCTGGATGCGGGCGCCGGCACCGTCGTTGAGGGAGACCAGGGGGGCGCCGGCGGCGATCGCGAGGTCCATGACCTTGTGGATCTTGGTGGCGTGGGCCTCGCCGAGCGCGCCGCCGAAGATCCGGAAGTCATGGGCGAAAGCGAAGACCGTACGGCCCTCGACCGTGCCCCAGCCGATCACCACACCGTCGGTGTGCGGTCTCTTCGCCTCCAGGCCGAACCCGGTGGCCCGGTGTCTGCGCAGCTGCTCGATCTCGGTGAAGGACCCTTCGTCGAAGAGGAGCGCGAGCCGTTCGCGTGCGGTCAGTTTTCCCTTGGCGTGCTGGGCCTCGGTGGCCTGGGCGACACCCTTGAGGACCTCGTCGCGGATCAGCGCGAGCTCGCCCACCCGGTCCTGCATCGTCATGGCCAACTCCTCATGTGGTCCGGTCGGTTTCCTACGGCGACGAGGTCGCACAGCGCGTGCAGCGTGGTGCGCGCGGGCAGCGGGGGCAGTACGCCGAGCGCCGCGACGGCGGCGGCCAGCCGCCCGGACAGGGCCGCCTCGGCACGCCGGGTGGCGGGGGCGGTGCGCAGCAGTTCCAGGGCCCGCCGCCGGGCCGCTTCGTCCGGCATGTCGCCCGTGAGCAGACCGCGTAGTTCCGCGCCGCGCGCGCTGGTGTCGGCCCGGGCGAGGAGCACCGGCAGACCGGGGGCCCCGTCGAACGGGTCCTTGCCGGGCGCATGGCCGGTCCGCGCGGCCGGTGCGGTGGTGGCGAGCAGGTCCTCGGCGATCCTGAGGGCGACACCGAGGTGTTCGCCGTAGTCGGTCAGAGCCCGCACACACCGGTCGGGGGTCGCGGCCTGCAGCGCCCCGCTCCCCAGGGAAAGGGCGAACAGGGCGGCGGTCCTGCCCGCGGCCACCTCGAAGTAGCGGGCGACGGGGTCCTCCCCGGGGGCCGGCCCGGCGAGTTCGCGCATCTGGCCCGCCGCCAGCCGTCCCGCGGTCTGCGCGTGCAGCTGAAGGACGCTGGTGCCGAGTCCTGCGGCGAGCTGAGCGGAACGGGCCAGCAGCCGGTCGGGGCGGAGCACATCACCCCGGTGCGCGTCGGCGGCCGAGGCCCGGTGCAGCAGTTCGACCATGACGGCCGCCTGGGCGACCCCGTCCCGACCGGATGCGCCGAACTCCGCGCCGAGCCGGACGAGAAGGGAACGCAGCCGTCTCTCGTCCGTCATCACGAGGCGGTCGTCCCCGTGGTCCCGCAGCCGTTCCCCGACCGCGTCGAGCGCCTCGCCCACGGATAACTCCTCTGCCGCGCCGATGACTTGACGTCACTCGCCCGAAAAGTGGCGATCCACGAAGGCTGGCAGCCCACCCGATTCCCTTCAACCGAGGTGACATGAAAGTGCCAACCTTTTCCGGGTCGACTCACCTGCAAATAAAAGCCATTACTGTCACGGATCGAAGAACACGGATCCAAGAACTTGGATAAGTGAAGACCAATGAAAAGGAATTGACGATGCGGTACCCGCGATTCGCCTCTGTCACGTTCGCCGCCGTCGGTCTTGTCTGCGTCCTCGGCGGTACGGCGACCGCCGCGCCCACGCCGACGGCCGGGCAGGACCCCGCGCGGTCGTGCGGCGCGGTGCGGCTCTCCGGATCGCTCCCGGTGCCCCCGGCCGGAATGTCCGTACGGCAGACGATCACCATCGGCGAGGACTGTGAGCTGAAAACGGGCCCCGTGCACCAGGTGCCGGCCTCCGCCGCGGCCGAGTCCCCGGCGCGGGGTATCGCGGCGGCCCCGTCGGCCGGCCGGCAGCTCCGCAGCTGGAACGAGATGTACGACTGCTGCGGCATCCGGATGACCGGCCTGTACTCGACCGCGGACTGGAGCACCGCCGACGGCCGGGTCAGCACGGCCGCCACCACCGCGACCCAGGAGTGGAACCGTGAGCCGTGGAACGCCGGCTGGTCGCTGAAGTCCGCCACCGACAAGCAGGACTGCGCCACCGACTGTGCCGTCGTCAACCACGAGGCGCATGCGGACTTCACGTACCAGGGCATCTTCGACACCTCCGGCGACCGGTACGCCAACACCCACCACTCGTCCGTGCAGCTCGCCGGCGACGGGACCGCCGACTGCGCCTTCGACGTCGAGCTCAAGAACACCTTCATCGGCTGGAACTGGCAGCACGGCTGCGAGTGACCCGGGACGGGCCCTGGCCGGAGGCGGCCGACCGGGTCAGTGCCAGACCACGCGCACGGCGGGGTCGAGGATCCAGCCCGCCACCTCGTCCATGCCGGTGATTCGCGTGCCCGCGCGCAGCGGGGTCTTGTCCAGGCCCCGCTGCGCCAGCGAGAAACGGTCGGCGGCCAGCGTCCCGCCCTCCTTCTGGAATCGGTCGAGATGGGCGTCGCTCTCCGGGACGGCCAGCACCACGCCCTCCTCCACCAGGAAGAACACCACCGACTTCCCCATGATCGCCTGGGTCACGGCATCCTGCCGGAAGCCGTCCGGGTCGCCTTCGAGTCCCCGGCTCTCGACGAGGAGCAGCCACGGGGTGCCGCCGCGGAACGGCTCCCGTTCCTCCGTCACGTCCCCACGGCCTTGCCTTCGACGAGAGGCACACCCATCGCCAGGTCGACGAAGTCGCCGATCTCGGCGGCGAACCGGTCCGCGGCCTCGACCAGGGGGAAGTGTCCGCAGCCGGGTAGCACCCGGGCGACGGCGTCCGGCAGCGCGGCGGCGAGCGCCAGGCTCTCGGCGGGGCGCCCGATACGGTCGTCGGCTCCGCTGACCACCAGGGTCGGCACGTTGATCCGGTCGGTCCGCAGCGCGGGAGTGCGCAGATAGAGCTCGGCGAACCCGAGCCACCCGTACGGGCCCACCTGGTCCCGGGCCCTGCGGGCGAGGGCCCGTTCGGCCGCGCCGCTGAGCCGGCCGGCCGTGTGGGTCCGAACCGCCTCCCCGGAGAACCGCTGGAAGCCGTCGAGGTAGAAGCCGAGGGTGTCCCAGTCGAATTCGGCGGCCCGGCGCCGGTAGAACGGCGAGGCCAGCACCAGGGCGCGGATGCCGAACCGGCGCAGCGCGTCGACCCCGCCCTTGTTCTTCTGGTCGAGCAGGTCGAGCAGCACGAGTGAGGCCACGGAGTGGGCGACCACGATCTCCGCCCGGCCCGGCACCGCCTCCAGCGCCCTGGCCAGCCAGCCTCTGAGGTTCGGCAGCTCGGTCCAGCCGGAGACTGTCTCCGCCCGCCAGGGCAGTTGGGCGGTCCAGATCTCGTAGCGGGCCGGCAGCAGGGCGAGGGTCCGCTCCCAGACGCTCTCGTCCACGATCAGGCCGTGCAGCAGCAGGACTCGGGGACCGGGGCCCTCGGTGCGCCGGCGGACCGAGACGGGCGACGGTGCGGCGGGAGCGTTCATGAGCGCTCGGTTCCTTCCACGATGGCGACGGCGTTGATGCCGCCGAGTCCGAAAGCGTTGAGCTGCGCCACGTTCAGCCGTTGCCCGTCGGCCGCCCTGCCGGTGACGTACCGGAACGGCGACTCCTGCCCGGCCTCGTCCTCGTGGGCGGCGGTCGGCGGTACCCGTCCCTGTGTCAGCGCGCGTATCCCGACGATCAGGTCGATGAGCCCGGAGGCACCGGAGGTCTGCCCCGTCATCGGCTTCACCGCGGTCATCAGCGGGGCCGACGCCGCCTCGCCGAGCACGGCGGCGAGCGCGACGGCCTCCGGCTCCTCGTCGCCGAGGGTCCCGCTGCCGTGCAGCATCACGAGGTCGATGTCGGACGCCTTCACTCCGGCGAGCTGGTGCGCGGAGCGCATGACCGCGGCGATGCCGTCCGGTGAGGGCGCGGTGAGCCGGTGGGCGTCGCAGTTGACGGCCACACCCCGCAGGTGTCCGTGGACCCGGTCCGACCGGCCGTCGGCCCGGCGCAGCACGATCGCGGCGGCGCCGTCCCCCATGGGGACGCACGTGCCGTCCCTGCTGGAGGGGCGGGCCCGTTCGAACAGCCCGTACATGGACTCGGTCAGGACGTCGACACCGGCGACGATCACCGTGTCCAAGGCGTCGTCGCCCTCCTGCCCCAGCAGGTCGGAGGCGAGCGCCAGCGCGTACAGCGAAGCCGAGCAGGCGTTGGAGAAGGTGTGGGTGACCTCGACGTTGAAGCGCTCGCGCAGCGCGGTGCCGAAGTCGAGGCCGGAGTCGGCGAACGGGGATCCGTCCCGCCACCACAGTTCCAAGGTGCGCAACTCCCGCACGCCGGTGCCGACCAGGACCGGAATGCCGCTCAGATCCTCTCCGAGGCCGGCGTCCGCCGCGGCCTGGCCGACGGCGTCCAGCAGCAGCCGGGTGGCCCGACCGGGGACATCCGCTCCCGGTACCGGCCGGTCGTCCACCTCGTAGGCGTAGGGGGCACGGAACCGGGACCGGTCGAAGCCCCGCAGCTCCGCCTCGCCCCGGTGTCCCGCGCACAGGCTCTCGAAGAGTTCGTCGACACCGGATCCGGTGGCCGCCACGGCCCCCATCCCGACGATGGGACGGCTCACCGGCTCGGCACGCAAAGCAGTGGACACACCTATACCCCTTTGTGCGGACGCGTGGACGTTTGGATCGGTCGGTGCCGAAGGCCCGGCAGGGGGCCCGGAGTTCATGCTGTCGCGGGTTCCTCACCCCCGCGACGCGGGTGACGCCTTGCTGCCATCGGTGGCAGGAACTACCGGGCTCGCGGCCGCAGGGCCGTCCCGGATTCCACCAGCACGTCACCGAGTTCGCCGGCCGCGTCGACCACCGAGCCGAGCAGCAGCCGGTTCGGGGTCGCGGGCATGCGGGGCGGCGCTCCGGTCAGAGCGAGGGCGGCCACCACCCGTTTCCCCATGGCGCGTACCGGCACCGCGATCGAGACGGCCCCGGGCACCATCGCGTCGGGGCCGTGCGCCCAGCCGCGACGCCGTACGAGCGAGAGCTGCGCGGCGGTGAAGCGGGCGCTGCGCAGTCCCTCGTACAGCGCCACGGGCTCCTCCCAGGCGAGCAGGATCTGGGCGACCGGGCCCGCCTTGACCGACCGTGCCGTGCCGACCGGCAGGTCCTCACTCCCGTCCGTGACGTCCGGGGAGATGCCGACGCAGATCTGCATGGCACCACGGCGGCGGAAGAGCCGGGCGTCGAGACCGGTCAGTGCCTGCAGGTCCGCGAGGACCGGCGACGCCGCCTTGACCAGTTGGTCACGCTGCACCTCGGCGGCCATGTTGCCGAGCCGCGGGCCGAGGACGAACCGGCCCCTGAAGTCCCGGGCGAGCAGCCCGAGGCTCTCCATGCCGAGGGCGATCCGGTGCACGGTGGGACGCGCGAATCCGCTGCCGGCGACCAGCTCCGCCAGGGACGCCGGGCCCTTCTCCACCAGGTCCAGGAGGGTCGAGGCCTTGTCGAGCACGCCGATCCCGCTGAGCCTTTTCGGCTGCCGGGTCGCGACGCTCATCGTTCGCTCACCGGTCGGGCCAGGACGGCTCCGGGGCCGTCCACGGAGACGACCTCCACCTCCGGGTCGATGCGGCGGACCAGACCGGCCAGGGTTCGCCCGGGGCCGAGTTCGACGAGCCGGCGGCAGCCGAGCGGACCGGTGAGGGTCCGTACGCTCCGTTCCCACAGCACCGGGGAGGTGAGCTGCCGGACGCAGAGCGCCGGCCAGTCGGCGTGGTCCGCGTACGGCACCGCGTCGACGTTGGCCACCACGGGCAGATGCGTGGGGGCGAAGGACGTGTCCCTGAACGCACCGCCGAGCGTTTCGGCGGCGGGGGCCATGTACGGGCTGTGGAAGGCTCCACCGACCCGGAGGCTGATCGTCTTGCCGCCGATCGAGGGGGCGCGTGCCCCGACTTCCCCGATCGCCTCGGGGGAGCCGGAGATCACGGTCTGGCCGGGGGCGTTGACGTTGGCGATCCACACCTCGCCGCCCTCGGTACGGATCTCGCTCACCAGCGTCGCCACCTCGGCGTAAGGCGCCGCCACGACCGCGCCCATCGTGCCTTCGCGGGCCAGCGCCGCCTCGCGCATGGCGCGTCCCCGGGTGGCGACCAGGGCCGCGGCCCGACCGACGGTGAGGGCGCCGGCCGCGACGAGAGCCGTGTACTCGCCGAGGCTGTGTCCCGCGCAGGCGACGACCGGCCCGCCGAGTGCGCCGCCGCGCACCGCTTCGGCGTGCGCGATCAACCCGACGGTGAACACGGCCAGTTGTGCGAGATCGGTGCGCCGAAGATGCTCGCCGGGAGTGTGCAGGAGCAGTTCGGGGAGGTCTTCGCCCGTGGCGGTGGAGATCTCCGCGGTGAGCTCCCAGGACGGGGTGTCACGCCAGGGCTCACCCATTCCCTGCTTCTGTGTTCCCTGCCCGGGAAACACCAGGCCGACCGGTACCTGATTCATGAACCCGCCTTCCGCACGACGCTCATCGAGGGGCACGCAGGGCCGGTCACCCCACTCGGGTGACCGGCCTCGTGCGCCGACGGCTCAACGGGGGGGTACCAGCCGTCGGGGAAGGGTCCGCCGTTCGGACGGCTCCCGTTCCTGACGCCTCATACAACTGGGCCTCGGGATCGGGCGGCAACAGACCTTTCAGGAAAATGCCACCGGGCCGCCGCGCTCGGTGCCCGGCCCGGCCGCAGGTGGCAGCAATCCCAGCTCCGCGGCGCGTGCGCCTGCCTGGAAGCGGGAGTTGGCACCGAGCAGGCTCATGATCTCCGCGACATGGCGCCGGTAGGTGCGGACGGAGATGGTCAGGTCGCGGGCCGCCACCTCGTCCGTGACACCGGCCTGGAGGGCACCGAGAATCTGCCGGGCGAGCGAGGCCCGGTAGCGGTCCCCGAACACCGTGCGCTCGCCGGCGGGCACCGCACGGACCCACACGTTCTCGAAGAGGGTCTGCAGTGTGTTGAGCACCTCCGGCACCCGGATCACCGAGGCCCGGCGGCCGACCGCCGAATCCGCCACCACCAGCGCGGTACTGCCGTCCACGATCATCGCCTGCAGTGGTGGGACCCTGGCGATCCGGATGGCCACCGGGCGGTCCCTGCCGAGTTGTTCGCGCACGTAGTCCTCGTCGAGCATGGCCGGGCTGGACAACAGCCGTACGCCCACGCCCTCGTGCGCGCCGTATATCAGCTCTCGTTCGGTGCGTTCGGACCGTTCGTCGGAACCGAGTCGGCGTGCGTGCACGATGTCGATGCTGTGGGAGGCGCTCAGAATGAGCCGCTGCGCCGCGTCGAGTACGGCGTCGTAGTCGTTTTCGAGGCCGGTGATCAGGCTTTCTTGGTGATTGCGGTCCCTGTGCAGGGCGACCGTCGACTCGATCAGCGCCCGTACCTGGAGCAGGGCGTGCTCCAGCTCGTCGTCTCCCCCGTTGGACACGTCGTCTTCCCCCACCTTGGCTTCTGGCGTGCGGGCCCCGCCGGGCAAACGCCCGCGTCCGGGACGGCTCCGCTCGTACGGCTCTCCTGCTCGGCACCGCGCGCTACTCCGACAGCAG
Source organism: Streptomyces sp. NL15-2K (assembly GCF_030551255.1). GTDB lineage: Bacteria > Actinomycetota > Actinomycetes > Streptomycetales > Streptomycetaceae > Streptomyces. The sequence goes on along the minus strand of NZ_CP130630.1, from coordinate 8,106,184 downwards.
TCCGAACTCCACGGCCCGGACTCCGGCCTGGAAGCGTGAGTTCGCGTCGAGTTCCCGCATGATCTCCGCGACGTAACGCCGGTAGGTCCGCAGGGACACCTTGAGTTCCCGCGCCGCCGTCTCGTCGGTGTTGCCCGCACGCAGCCGCTCCAGGATATTCCGGGCGAGCTCGGTGCGGAGCCGAGGGCTCAACTGCAGGTGGTCGGTGAGCTTGCGGCCGCGGGACCAGGCGCCGGCGAAGAGCAGTTCGAGGGCGCGTACCGCGGCGGCGTCGTTCACGATGGCGGCCTGGCCGCCGGTTTCCTCTCCCCCGCGCACCAGTGCCGCCACGCCGTCGACCACCAGGGTCTCGCGCAGTCCGCTCTCCGAAACCCGGGCCTCCAGCCGGCTGTCGACCAGTCGGGAGAGCGAGGAGTCCGTCGCATCCGGGGTACAGAGGATGCGTACGGCCGCCCGCTCCGGGATGGCGGCCAGCGAACGCACGACGGCGTCGGCGAATTCACCGGTCTCGGTCAGCGCGACGCACACCGTGTGCCGGGTCCGGCCGATGAGCGACTCAAGGGCGTCGCCGATCGGTACACCGCCCGTGCGCGCCACCGGGGTCGGTAACACGAGGCGTTGTCGGTGCAGCAGGACAGTGGAATCGATCAAGGCGCTGGCCTGCAGCAGCGCCTGTTCAAGACCGGCGGAGTGATCGGCTGTCGCCGGCTCCTCCGTCTTTCCCCCTTTATCAACCAATGCGTCCGACATAAGGCTCCCCCTACGGCTCACCGGATTCCCGCTTCCGCATGGTCTGCGCCGGTCACGGGCACCACCTGTTCGCCCCACAAAAATCTGGCAACTACAACTGTTTATTAGTGAATTACCTTCTCGGCCGCGTGGAGCCGACTTGTTTCCCGACAGTAGTTCGAGCAACCAGATTCAGTCTACGGGGCATCATCCTCCGACACCGCTTTGAAGGTGTTGTCAGCAAGCTGCACTCAACCCCCGGAAGCGGCGGTTCTGATTCCTTTTTTCGTGCATTACTGCGAAGTAACATGCACTCAGCGTGGTACCGCTGTCCGCTAGCGGCCATCCGTCCCGCACTTCGGGCAGGTTCCCGCCTAAGTTCACGACGTGACCACGCTTCGGGCACACACCCCACTGGGCGCATCCACACCTCCGGCGTCGCCAGACCTCCATGGAACCCGGTCCGGCACCGGTAAATACCGGACCAATAGCGCAATTCCCCCAGGTCGGCTGGGCGAGCACCGAATGGCACAACCCCTTCGAATCAGCCATCGCTGATCGAAATATTTCGCTTGCCGGTGGCCGCATTGCATAGGCGCTGAACCCGCACGGGACGACCGAACGAATTTTTCTCTACTTCCGCGGGATTCCGTATGAATTGTTGTCGCCGAAACGCGGCCTCCCCCATCGCGGCACGTCCAGTTCTCACCTCGTAGACGCACAGGGCCGCCGGGCCCGACGCGCCATCAGGCAATGGAGACAAACGTGAACACCCCACCTCAGCAGAGCATCACGGATCTTCTAGTGCACGCCGCACGGCACCACTCCGACTCCGGCATCGGCTACTGCCTCGGGGGCGCGGCGGCCGCATTCCAGGAACAGAGCCACCCGGAACTCCTCGACGACGCCCTGCGGGTGCTCGGCGGGCTGCGCGCCCGAGGTCTGCGCCCGCAGGACAAGGTCGTCCTGATCCTGGAGCGGCCCAGGGAGTTCCTCACCGCGTTCTGGGCCGCGGTGCTCGGCGGCTTCGTACCGTGCCCCATGGCGCCGCTGCGCGGCGACCCCGAGCGCTGGGCCGCCCAGCTGACCCACGTCGACGCACTGCTCGACCGGCCGCTGGTCATCACCAGCGAGTCCCTGGGTGCCGAACTGCCCCCGGTGGACGGGCTCGCGGTCGACCTGCTGGACCGGCTGTACACCGCGGATCCGGCTCAGCCGCACACCGCCGCGCCCGAAGACACCGCGCTGCTCGTGCTGACCTCGGGCTCGACCGGCAACTCCAAGGCCGTCATGCTCACTCACGCCAATCTGCTGGCGTCCATGGCCGCGAAGAACGGCCATCACCGGCTCACCGCCGCGGACACGAGCCTGAACTGGGTCTCCTTCGACCATGTGGCCGCTCTCCTGGAATGCCATCTGCTCCCGCTGTCCACCGGCAGCCGCCAGCTGCACGTGGAGCCCTCGGTCGTCCTCGGTGAGCCGCTCGAGTTCCTGCGGCTCGCCTCCCGGCACGGCGTGACCATGACCTTCACCCCCAACTTCCTTCTGGGGCAGCTCAATTCCGCGGCGGAGGAGCTTCACGGCAGCGGAGAACGGCTCGACCTGACCCGGCTGCGGCACATCGTCAGCGGCGGCGAGGCCGTGGTCCGCGCCACCGGCGAAGCCTTCCTCGACCACTTCGCGCCCCACGGACTCGCCCCCGACGCCCTGTGGCCGGCCTTCGGCATGACCGAGACCTGCGCCGGCAGCGTCTACTCCCGCAAGGCCTTCCCCGAGGCGGACCGGGGCCGCGAGTTCGCCTCCCTCGGTACCCCGGTGCGCGGCCTGCGCATCCGGATCGCCGACGCCGACGACCGCGAGCTGCCCGAGGGCGAGGTGGGCGAGCTGCAGCTGACCGGCCCCATGGTCACCCGCGGCTACCACAACAACCCCGCTGCCACGGCGGACGCGTTCACCGCCGACGGCTGGTTCCGCAGCGGCGACCTGGGCCGGATCGAGGCCGGGCGGCTCTCACTGGTCGGCCGCAGCAAGGACAGCGTCATCGTCAATGGCGTCAACTACTTCAGCCACGAGATCGAGACCTCCCTCGAACAGCTGCCCGGCGTGGCCGGCTCCTACGTGGCGGCGTTCCCGACCCGCGCGCCGGGCGCCGACACCGAGCAGCTGGTGATCGCCTTTCACCCGGAGGTCGCCGAGGGCGACGACGCGGCGCTCCACCAGGTGCTCACCGCCGTACGCAGCAGCGTCGTGATGCACTGGGGCTTCAGGCCCTCCGTCATCCTGCCGTTGCCGAAGGACGCCTTCCCCAAGACCAGCCTCGGCAAGATCCAGCGCTCCGTGATGCGCCGGCGCCTGGAGTCCGGCGCGTACGACAGCCCGCAGCGGGCCGTCGCCGACGTCACCCTGCGCATGCTGGGCGGCTACACCCCGCCCGAGGGCGTCACCGAACAGGTCCTGTGCGAGATCTACGCGGAGATCCTCGACGCCGAGCCCGGCACGGTCAGCGCCGGCGCCAACTTCTTCGACCTCGGCGGCACCTCGCTCGACATCCTCCGCCTGCGCAACAAGGTCGCCCAACGCCTCGGCGTCACCGACCTGGAGATCATCACCGTGCTGCGGGCTCCCACCGTCCGGTCGCTCGCCGCGCGGCTCACCGAGCGGACGACATCCGGCATCCCGTCGTACGACCCGGTCGTGCCGATGCAGACCAGCGGCACCAAGACCCCACTGTTCTGCGTCCATCCCGGGGTCGGCGAGGTCCTGGTCTTCGTCAACCTGGCCAAGTACTTCGTGGGCGACCGGCCCTTCTACGCCCTGCGCGCCCGCGGCTTCGACAAGGGCGAGAAGCCCTTCGCCACCTTCGAGCAGATGGTCGACTGCTATGTGGCCGCCGTCCGCGCACGGCAGCCGCACGGCCCGTACGCGATCGCCGGCTACTCCTACGGCGGCGCGGTCGCCTTCGAGATGGCCAAGGTCCTGCGCGCCCAGGGCGAGCGCGTCGACTTCGTCGGCAGTTTCAACCTGCCGCCGCACATCAAGTACCGCATGGACGAACTGGACTTCGCCGAGACCGCGGTCAACCTGGCGTTCTTCCTGGCCCTGATCGACAAGAGGCAGGCCCTGGAACTGCCCGGCCGGCTCCGCGGTCTGCCCGTGGAGGAGCAGATCGTACGCCTCATGGACCTCGCCCCGGCCGACCGGCTCGCCGAACTCGACCTGGACGGCGAGAAGTTCGGAAACTGGGCGGAGCTCGCCAACACGCTCACGGACCTGGGCCGCTCCTACCGGCCGAGCGGCACGGTCCCGTCGATGAGCGTCTTCTACGCGATCCCCCTGCGCGGCACCAAGCAGGACTGGCTCGACAACGAGCTGCGCCGCTGGGACGAGCACACCACCGGACCCAACCGCTACATCGAGGTTCCCGGCGAGCACTACACGCTGATGAGCCCGCGGCACGTGGCGTCCTTCCAGGCGATCCTGCGCCGGGAGCTCGACCGCGCCCTGGCCGACGCCGACCACAACACCACCGAGACGGAGAGATCATGCTGAAGGGGAAGAAAATCCTGGTCACCGGCGGCACCGGACAGGTCGCCCGGCCGGTCGCGGAAGCCCTCGCCGAGCACAACGACGTCTGGTGCCTGGGCAGGTTCGGCACCCCGGGCGTCGAGCGCGCGCTCAACGAGAAGTCCGTCACCACCTGGCACTGGGACATGGAGGACCTCTCGCCGGACACGCTCAAAGGCCTGCCCGAGGACTTCACCCACATCATCCACTCGGCGGTGCGCCGCGGCGACGACGGGGACTTCAACGCCACGGCCGAGGTCAACGCGGTGGCGACCGGCCGTCTCATGACGCACTGCCGCACCGCCGAGGCGTTTCTGTACGTGTCCACCGGCGCCCTGTACGCGCGGCAGACCCTCGACCACGCGTACACCGAGGACGACCCGGTCGACGGGGTCGCCGACTGGCTGCCCGCCTACCCCGTCGGAAAGATCGCGACCGAGGGCGCGGTGCGCGCCTTCAGCCAGGTACTCGGTCTGCCCGCGACGATCGCGCGGCTCAACATCGCGTACGGACCCGGCGGCTACGGCGGCGTACCGATGCTGTACTTCAAGCGGATGCTCGCGGGCGAGGCGATCGCCGTGCCGGTGAACGGCCAGAACTGGTGCTCACCGCTGCACACCGACGACCTCGTGGCCCAGGTCCCTCATCTGTGGCGGGCCGCGGCGACCCCGGCGACACTGGTCAACTGGGGCGGCGACGAACCGGTCGGCATCACCGACTGCGTCGAGTTCATGTCCGAACTGACAGGTGTCGAGGCCAGGTTGGTGCCGAGCGAGGTCACCCGGGAGACCTACCGGTTCGACCCGACGCGACGCCGCGCGCTGACCGGCCCCTGCACGGTCTCCTGGCAGGACGGCGTCCGCCGCACCCTCGAGGCCCACTTCCCCCAGTACGTCCGCCGGCCGGCCCACCGCTGAGGAGACCGACGATGCCCGTGTCCGACAACCTCTCGCAGGCGCGCCCCACCGAGGCCCAGGAGCCGGCGCGTTCCGCCGACACCTCTCCCCCTTCGCGCGACTCGCCCAACCTTGAGCTGATCCGAGCCGCCTACCAAGCCTTCCACCGCCGTGACGTGGAGGCCCTCCTCGGCGTCCTGGCACCGGACGTGCGCTGGGTCCACCCCGACGGCATGTCCGCCTACGACCTGGGCGGGACCAAGAACGGCCACGCCGGTGTCAGGAACTTCCTGTCCCGTGTGCCCACCGTGCTCAACGGGATGCGGCTCGAACCGCAGGAGTTCGTGGCGTCGGGCGATCGTGTCGTGGTGTTCGGCGTACGCCACGTGACGTCCGTGCGCGGCCGCACCGAGCGGTTGAAGTTCGTCCACTCGTGGACGCTGCGCGACGGCAAGGCCACCGTCATGGAGGACATCTTCGACACCGTCGTCTTCCACCGGCTCATCGAGAGCTGACCGGGCCCCCCTCGATGGCCGGCGTCGTGACACCGCGCCCTGAGCGAGTCCTCGGCTGCCGGCGGACCTCCGAGAGGGTCACCGCCACGCCGGGGCTCGACAGGGCGCCCCGGCGCACGACGAGGGACACGTGCCGGATCAGCTCGGGGCCGTCGAGGGCGATCCTGCGGACCGGAAAGCCGGGCCTGTCGGGCACCAGATCCGGCACCAGGGAGACCCCCCAGCCGAGGGCGACCAGGCCGAGGGTGGCCTGCAGATCGGAGGTGCGGGCCACCACGTCGGGGACGAAACCCGCCCCGGCGCAGACGTGCAGGGCAAGTCTGCCGAGACCGGAGTGCGGATCGAGAACCCAGGAGCGGTCGGCGTAGTCGGCGAGCGTGGCCGGCAGCGGGTCGTGGCTCCGGTCACCGCCGGGCCCCTGCTCCGGGGCGGTGACCAGGCGGACCCGATCGTCGGCCACCGGCTCCTCGTACAGTCCCGGCGTCAGCGGCTCGGGGACGCCGTCGTAGCCCACCGCGATGGCCAGGTCCACCTGTCCGAGCCGGACCGCCTCCCGGCTGCTGCCCGCGGTGATGCTCTGCAGCGTGATCCTGAGCTCGGGATGTGCCTCGCGGACCCGGGTCAGCGCGGGCACCAGCAGCGCGGGGCCCTCGTGGAACGGCACGCCCACCCGCAGCTCTCCGCAGACCCGGCCGGTCGCGGCCAGCAGGTCGGACTCCGCCGTCTCCAGGCCGGCGAGGATGTGCTCGGTGTGCTCGACGAGGAGCCGCCCGGCCGCCGTGAGGGCGGCTCGCTTGCTGCGCCGGTCCAGCAACTGCGCGCCCGTCTCCGCCTCCAGGGCGGACAGCTGTTGCGACACCGCCGAGCGCGTGTAGTTGAGGGCTTCGGCCGCCGCGGCTATCGATCCGCGCGCCTGCACCTCCCGCAGCAGCACCAGTTTCCGTATGTCGAGCACCATTCGTACCGTCTGTTCCCCTAACGCCGACCGTCGCCGACTTTTACGCAAGCGATGAGGCCACGAGGCGAATTGACCGATTGAATGATGTCCCGCGCACCGCCGCCCCACGGAAGAGTTCGAAGGATCGAAAAGCTCGAAGAGTTCACAGAGCCTGGAGAGATCGAAGAGATCGAAGAGACCGAAGAGAGGTCGCCCGGTATGCCCACTCTGCTCCATCTCGACTGTAGCGCCCGGCCCGAGTCCGTCTCCCGGCAGATCTCCGCGGAGTTCGCCACAGCCTGGCGCTCGGCCCACCCGGACGGCAGGGTCGTCCACCGTGACCTGACGGCCACTCCCGCCCGCCACGTCGACGCGGCCCACATCGAGCTGGTCACCCGGCTCGAGACGGCGGGCACGGTCGACCTGGACGAGGCGCGTGGGGTGGCACGGAACGCCACGGAGCGCAGGAGCTGGCGGCACAGCTGGGAGATGATCGACGAGCTCCTGGCCTGTGATGTCCTGTTGATCGGGCTGCCGATGTACAACTTCTCCGTCCCCTCCACTTTCAAGGCGTGGTTCGACCGGGTCGCCATCCCGCCGCTGATCGTGGACTCGCGGACCGGCAAGGGTCCGTTGTCCGGGCTGCGGACCGTGGTCGCCACGGCGCGCGGCGGGAGTTACGGACCTGGCTCGCCGCGCCACGGGGACGATTTCCAGGAGCCCTATCTGCGGGCCGCGTTCCGCATGGTGGGACTCGCCGACGATCTGCAGTTCCTGCATGCCGAGATGACGAAGTCCGGCTATGTTCCCCAGCTGGCCTCTTACCGGAAGACCGCCATCGACTCGCTCAGGCAGGCGGTGGAACGCGCCCGCGAGATCGCGCGCGACTGACCCGCGACGTCCCGGCCGTCCCCGACGGCTATGCGGTACGGGTCGCCACGAAGTCGCAGAGCGCGTCGAGGACCCGCCGCGGCGGGCCCGACGGCAGCGCGGCCAGCGTCGCCCGCGCTCTGGCCAGCCGCCCGTCCATGAGCGTCCGGGCCCGGCCCATCGCATCGGACCGCTGGAGCAGAGCGAGCGCCCTCAGGTGCCGCTCCCCGCGCAGCCCTCCGGGATCGGACAGCAGGGCGCGCAGTTCGCCGTCCTCGGACCGCACGTCGTCGAGCACCAGCAGGACGGGCAGGCCCGCCACTCCGACCGCGAGGTCCTTGCCCTGCTCCTTGCCGAGCTCCGCGGAGGGCGAGGTGATGTCGAGCAGGTCGTCGGATATCTGGAAGGCCACACCCAGGTGTTCGCCGTACTCCGCGAGTGCCTCCCCCACGCGAGCGGGCGCGCCCGCCTGGACCGCGCCGAGCCGCAGGGAGAGGGAGATCAACGAGGCCGACTTGTCGGAGATCACGCCGTAGTAGTGGGAGAGGCGCTCCTCGGGGAGGTCCGGGCCGACCAGTTCCCGTATCTGGCCCCGCACGAGGCGTTCCGAGGCCTCGGCCTGGAGCGGGATCGCCGCGGACGTCAGTCCGGCCGACAGCTGGGCGGCCTTGGCGAGCAGCCAGTTGCCCGACCTGACGGCGACGATGTTGCCCCAGCGGGCGTTGACGCTGGTGACCCCGTGGCGGACGAGGCCCTCGTCCATGACGTCGTCGTGGTGGAGCGAAGCCGTGTGGATGAGTTCGGACACCACGGCCGCCTCGACGACGCCGGCGGTCCGTAAATCGCCGAACTCGGCACCGAGCAGAGTGAGCAGCGGCCGCAGCCGCTTGCCGCCCGCACCGATCAGGTGGCCGACGATCTCGGCCAGACGCGGGTCGTCCGCCTCGCGCGCGCACTCGAGCAGCCGGGTCTCCACCTGCTCCAGGCGCCTGAGCATGCGGCGTTCCAAGAGACTATCCCGCAGGGCGAGCCGAGTGATGATCGACCGGCCTCGCACCCTCGCAGTCAGCGCGGACATCCGCTTCCCCTCCAGGTCGTGGCCCTCGGCCGACGGCTTTCCAGACCGGAGCCTAGGAACGTGCCGCCGTGCCACGACACGAATTCCGGGGCATCTGTCCGCAATCGGACACCGGCGAAGCAGGACAGGACGGCTGTCCGACAGAGGGCTCACCCGACTGGCAGCAAGCTGCCAGAGGAGTGTCGTGGTCGGACGAGCCGGACCGCATGGCAACCGGACCGCATGACAAAGGGGCGCCCGCCGGAAACCTTGGGTTCTAGGAGTCGTTGCAACACCCCAGTTCAAGGGGTGCGATGGACTTCGAGATCCGTAAGGACCGGGAGAGGCCTCAGGGCAGGAAGAAGCTCGCCAGGGAGCGGGAGGCATACTCCCGGCTCATGCAGCAGGGTGTGAGCAACCGGGAAGCGTGCCGGATCGTCGGGATCGACCGCCGGACCGGCCAGAAGTGGCGCAACGGTCGTCAGGCATACGGTAACCGGAAGGCGCTGCCACCGATCAACGCGGTGGCAGCGCCCTGCGGGCCGTCCCGGTACCTGCGCGAGGAAGACCGCATTCACATCGCCGACCGGCTGCGGGAGAAGGCGACCGTGCGGGCGATAGCCGCGGAGCTGGGCCGCAGCCCGTCGACGGTCAGCCGGGAGATCCGCCGCAACCGTCACCCGACGGGCGGCCAGTACCGCCCGCACGCGGCCCAGGCCCGTGCCGATGCCCGCCGGCCCCGTCCGAAGCCCGGGAAGATCGGCCAGAACCCGCAGCTGCGCAACTTCATCCAGGACCACCTGGACCTACGGTGGAGCCCGGAGCAGATCTGTCAGGCTCTGCGGGCACGGTTTCCCCAGCGGCCGGAGATGCACGTGGTCCACGAGACGGTCTACCAGGCCCTCTACGTCCAGGGCCGGGGTGAGCTGCGCCGCGAACTGGCCCGCGCCCTGCGCACCGGACGCGCCCGGCGCAGACCTCGCCGCCAGGCCCAGCAGCGCCGGCCCCGGTTCGCCACCCCGATGGTCATGATCAGCGAGCGTCCGGCCGAAGCCGAGGACCGGGCGGTCCCCGGGCACTGGGAGGGCGATCTCATCATCGGCAAGGACGGAAAGTCGGCGATCGGTACCCTGGTCGAGCGGGCCACCCGCTACGTCATGCTCCTGCATCTGCCCGGCGACCACGGCGCCGAGAGCGTTCGCGACGCGCTGGTCACCACGGTCCGGACCCTGCCGTCCCACCTGCGACGGTCCCTGACGTGGGACCAGGGCTCGGAAATGGGCAGCCACGGCGCGTTCACCATCGCCACCGACGTCCCGGTCTACTTCTGCGATCCGGCCAGCCCCTGGCAGCGCGGCTCGAACGAGAACACCAACGGCCTGCTCCGGCAGTACTTCCCCAAGGGCACCGACCTCGCCGTCCACACCCGCGAGCACCTCGACGCCGTCGCCGCCGAGCTGAACGGCCGCCCACGCAAAACGCTCGGCCGGGAAACCCCAGCCGAGCGCCTGCATAAACTGCTCACCGCCTGATCAACACAACCACGTGTTGCGACGACACCTAGAAACCGCCAACCCGGTCGGGCGCCCCTTTCAGGTGCGTCACTTGTTCAGGAACGTCCAGAACTCGTCGAACGACATCAGCTTGTCGCCGTCGAGGTCGCGGGAGGCGATGATCGCCTCGGCCACGGACTCGGTGACGTTCCAGTCGCCCCCCTGAGCCAGGGCGGTCTTGAACTCGGCGGGGGTGATGAGGCCGTCACCGTCCGCGTCGATCCGTTCGAACTGCTTACGTGCTTCCTCGATGTCCGCCACCGATCCGCCCCTTTTTGTCTCGTGTTGCTGTGTTGCTCGCGCCTGGTCGGCTTCCTGACGAAGGTCAGATTAGCTGCCCGCCTTCGCCTCCAGTGCGGCGACCACCCGGCCGAACTCCTCGTCTGCGAGTGTGGGTCTTCCAGTGGGTGGAGACTCAAGGAGCGGGCGCCTTGCTGATGGACACACTGCGGGACATCCTCGGCGCGGCGGCCCGGGGCGTCTTCCCGCCGGCGGACGGCGCCACGACCGTCGTACCCCAGCACTCCCCTCGCGACGCCGGGGTCTTCGCCTTCACCGCGCACTCCGTGGTCTGCACGGACGAGGATCCGGCGTGGGTGTACGAGACCCTGCGCGCCGTCGACTGCGACGCCCTCGCCGCGACCATGAACGCGCGGTTCCTCGCGGCGCTCATGGACCGTACGGGGCGCCGGAGCGACACGATCGACGTGATGACGGTGGGCGCGCCGCTGCCGGGCGAGCCGCCGCTCGCGCTGCGGGAGATCGACGATCCCGCGCACCCGAGGGTCGTGAGTTCCCGTGAGCGGCGCGACGACGTGCGGGTGTGGACCACGGACGGCGGTGTGCTCGTCCTCGGGCGCGGAGTCGCCGGGCGGCTGGAGGTCGCGGTCGAGGTGGCCGAGGACGTACGGCAGCGGCGGCTCGGGCGTGCGCTGGTGCACGCGGCGCGGCACCTGACCGGGGGCGAGCCGGTGTGGGCCCAGGTGTCGGCGGGGAACGCCCGCAGTCTGCGGGCGTTCCAGGCGGCCGGTTATCTGCCGGTGGGGTCGGAGGTGTTGCTCAGCGCCTGAGGGGCGTCAGTGCCAGGGCTTGTAGTGCGGGTTGCTCCGGCAGTCGCTCATGATCTCGACCTTGGTCTTCTTGTCCACCGGGCAGACCCCGATGATGTACTGCCGCGCGATGCCGCCGGGGAAGGCGACCTCGACCTGGTCGGCCCATTTGTGGGTGTCGCCGATGGTCTTGTTGACGTCCACGCCGCCGGGGGCGTCGATGTAGTAGTTGTAGCCGGACTTCCACCACGTCTTGTACAGATCGTGGTCGTAGGACGTCGACACGTACGGCGAGGGCTGGTTGACCAGGACGTACTTCTCGAGGTCGTACTGGCCGCCCTCGACGTCCTTCGGGTAGAAGCCCTGTTCGAAGACGATGTCCGGGCCGCGGCCGTCGCTGCGGTAGAGGGTGCCGCAGGTGTTGCGCCACACCGGCTTGGGAGTGATGCGGCGAACGTCGACCCGGCGGTCGGCGGCGGCCGCGACCGGGTCGGCGAACTGGGGGCAGGCGGGGGCGGCCTTGGCGGGAGCCGTCGTGGGAGCGGTCTCGGCGGGGGCCGTGGCGGCCGTGGTGGCGAGGACGGCGGCCAGGGACAGGACGGCGGCGGCGGCGCGCCGCCGCAGGCGAGTGGTGATCATGGGGAGCACGATCCCGTGTGTACGGCGCCGGGTCGGGGATCGTCACTCGTGCGGCGGCGTGTCAACTGACCTGATGTCAGCGGAAGATGCCGGTGTGGCCGAGGGAGTACCGGCCCGGCTGCGGATAGACGGCCAAGCCGTGCGGGCCGCTGCCGACGGGGATGCGGGCGAGCTGGGTGCCGGTGCGGGTGTCGATGGCGTACACCTCGGCGTCGTAACGCCCCGACAGCCACAGGACCTTTCCGTCGGCCGAGACACCGCCCATGTCGGGGCTGCCGCCGTCGGGCAGGTGCCATTTCTTGGTGAGCTTGTTCCGGGTGAAGTCGAAGACGGAGACGGAGCCTTCACCGCGGTTGGAGACGTACATCTCGCGCGAGTCGCGGCTGACGTAGAGGCCGTGGCAACCCTTGCCGGTGGGCAGGAGCTTCGGCGTGTCGAACTTGTCGCCGTCGAGGACCCACATGCCGTGGGCCGTCATGTCGGCGACGTAGAACCTCTTGCCGTCCGGGGAGATCTTGACGTCCTGCGGCATGGCGCCGTCGAACGGCAGCTTCTGCTGTCCCACGACCTTCATCTTCTCGGTGTCGACCTTCAGCAGTTCGCCGCTGAACTCGCAGGAGACGATGAAGTACCGGCCGTCGAGGGAGAAATCGGCGTGGTTGACGCCGTAGCAGGTGACCGGTTCCGTCTTGATCCGCTTCATGGTGTGCGGGTCACGGAAGACGAGTTCGCGGTCGAGGGAGGCCATGACGACGGCGTGCTTGCCGTTGGGCGTGAAGTAGAGGTTGTAGGGGTCGTGCACCTCCACCTCCTTGCCCGCCTTGCCCGTCTTCGGGTCGATGGGGGTGAGGGTGTGCCCGCGGTTGTTGTTGACCCAGAGGGTCTTCAGGTCCCAGGAGGGCACGACGTGCTGGGGCTGACGGCCGACGGGGATGGTCTCGATGATCTTGTACGTCTTCGGGTCGATGACGGAGACCGTGTCGGACTCGGTGTTGGGGACGTAGACCCGGGACGGGAAGTCCTTGACCACCGGGGAGAGCTTGTTCGGACGGTCGGCCGCGTACACGTCCTTCGGGTCGAGGACGGGTGGCATGCCGGGCAGGCCCTGGACGGTCTCCTTCTTCGGCGGGGCGGGTACGGCGGCCTTGGTGCCGCGGCCTTCGGTGGCGCGGTCCCTGGTCTCGGTCCCGCAGGCGGCGAGGGCGAGGGCGGTGAGGACGGCTCCCGTGAGGAGGGCCGTCCGGCGGTCAGTCGTGGTCACCCGCACCATTTAAGGCGGGTTGCGGGGGAAAACGGGTGATTCATCCGATTGACGGACCGGTCAGGGTCGCGGACGACGACGCCCCCCGGTATCCCGCCCGACCGCCGGAGGCGACCGTCAGTGGTCCGCCACCCTCATCTCGAACCACGTCGTCTTGCCCCTGGGCAGCAGGTCCACGCCCCAGCGGTCGGAGAGTTTGTCGACGAGGTACAGGCCCCGGCCGCTGATGTCCATCGCCTGGACCGGCATGAGGCAGGGCAGGCCCCGGGAGGGGTCGCGGACCTCGATGCGGATCCAGCCCCGGCGGTGGCGCATACGGAGGCCGAAGACGCGGGCGCCGGTGTGGCGTACGGCGTTGCCGACCAGTTCCGAGACCAGCAGGACGACGTCCTCCGTCATCTTGGGGGTGAGACCCCACTGGCGGAGGACCACGACCTGGGCCAGTCGGCGCGCGGAGGCCGCGGATTCGGGGCGGGACGGCAGCGGAACCTCCGCCTCCGTGGGGTTGCCGAACAACTCGAGTGCCTTCAGTGCGTGTTCGTCCTCGACCGCCGGAGACCAGCGCGCCGCGGTCGCACGGCCGTCTCCCCGCGGCTGTTCGATACCCTCCAGCCCCGCCATGCCCCCATCATGGCCGTCCACAGCGCCCCCCGGGGCCGTTCCCGAGGAATACACCCCCCGGAATCCTTCATTCCGCAGGAGTCGATCGGCATATGTCACAGGCATTTCGGAGCCTTCGGCAGCTCGTCCGACCTGCGGCGAAGGCTCACTCGGCGGCAATCGACAGGTTCCCTCGACAGGGCAGATTTAAGGTTGCCTTAAGGCTCCCATAAACCGCCCCATCGAGGGACGCGGGTGAGACATCACGTCAATTGCAAGGGATTCGGCAGGATTCCCCGAGATCAATTCGATGAGATTCAGAGAAACTTGGCCTTGCCCGGCCCTTCCTCCACGAAGCTCCGCATGCCCCGCTCGCGGTCCTCCGTGGCGAACAGGCCCGCGAACCAGTTCCGTTCGACGGCCAGGCCTGTTTCGATGTCCGTCTCCAGGCCCGTGTCGATCGCCTCCTTGGCGGCGCGCAGCGCGATCGCCGGGCCCTGCGCCAGCTTCGCCGCCCAGGTGTGCGCCTCGGTGTACACCTCGTCGGCCGGGACGACCCGGTCCACCAGGCCCAGGGTCAGCGCCTCGTCCGCCTTCACCATGCGGCCCGTGAAGATCAGGTCCTTCGCCTTGGAGGGACCGACCAGCCGGGAGAGGCGCTGCGTGCCGCCCGCGCCCGGGATCAGCCCGAGCAGGATCTCGGGCTGGCCCAGCTTGGCGTTGTCCGCGGCGATACGGAAGTCCGCGCACAGGGCCAGCTCGCAGCCGCCGCCCAGCGCGTAGCCCGTGACGGCGGCCACCACCGGCTTGGGGATGCGGGCCACCGCCGTGAACGAGTCCTGGAGGGCGCGGGCGCGCAGGACCATCGCCGTGTGGTCCATGGCCTGCATCTCCTTGATGTCCGCGCCGGCCGCGAACACCTTCTCCCCGCCCCACAGGATCACAGCGCGCACGTCGTCACGGCGCGCGGCCTCCTCGGCGAGCTCCTTCAGCCGGTCCTGAGTGGCCACGTCCAGCGCGTTCATCGGCGGGCGGTCGAGACGGATCGTGCCGACGCCCTCGGCGACTTCGAGATTCACGGTCATGCAGGCAGGTTAACGGGGACTAACGGAGCCGGCCGGGTGCGGTCGCTCACACTCGGCCCGGGGGCCGGGGGTTGCCCCCAGGCTGGCACAGCACGGGGACTAACGGCATAGGCCCGATGCCGTATGTCACAGCACCGGGCCCGCACATCAAGGAAGGTTCACGCCTTCCACTTCTCCCACGACATGTTCCAGCCGTTGAGCCCGTTGTCCGGGGCGACCGTCGCGTCGTTGGAGTTCTTCACCGTGACCACGTCGCCGATCATCGAGTGGTTGAAGAACCACGCGGCCGGCACGCCGCTGTCGTAGCCGCCCTTCACGTCGCGCAGGCCGATGCAGCCGTGGCTGGCGTTGTAGTTGCCGAAGGCGCCGCCGCCCCAGTAGTTGCCGTGGATGAAGGTGCCGGAGGTGGTCAGGCGCATGGCGTGCGGGACGTCCTTGATGTCGTACTCGCCGCCGTAGCCGACCGTCTCGCCGTTCATACGGGTCACCGTGAGCCGCTCGCTGATGACCATCTGGCCGTTCCAGGTGTCGTAGCCGGGCTTGCCGGTGGTGACGGGGATGGTCTTGATGACCTTGCCGTCCTGCATGACCTTCATCTGCTTGGTCTCCACGTCGACGACGGAGACCTGGTTGCGGCCGATGGTGAAGGAGACGGTCTTGTCCTGCTTGCCGTAGACGCCGTCGCGGCCCTCCACGCCGTCGAGGTTGAGGTCGACGGTGACCTTGGTGCCTTCCTTCCAGTACTTCTCGGGGCGGAAGTCCAGGCGGTCGTTGCCGAACCAGTGGCCCGCGACCTCGACGGCCGGTTCGGTCTTGATGGTGATGGCCTTCTCGACGTCGTCGGGGTTCGTGATGCCCCGGGTGAAGCGGATCGAGAACGGCATTCCGACGCCGACCTTCGAGCCGTCCTCGGGGGTGAAGTTGCCGAGGAAGGTGTTCTTCGGCGTCAGGGTGGTGAAGCCGGCGTTCTCGGCGGCTTCCCGGCCCTTGGAGTCCTTCGCGACCGCGTGCACCGTGTACTTGGTGCCGGCGGCGAGGTGCGTGGACGGCTGCCAGGCGGCGCCGTCGGCGGTGATCTTCCCGGCTATCGCGGTGCCCTCGGCGTCCTTGACCTCGACCTTGGTCAACTTGCCCTTGGCGACACCGACCTTGAGGGCACCGCTGGTGTCGACGGACTTGGCACCGTCCTTGGGGGATATGGAGACGACGGCCTGCGACTGCTTGGTCTCCGCCTGGGCGGAGTCCTTGGCCTCGTCCTTCCCCTCGGACCCCGAGTCGGAGCCGCCGCCCCCGCCGCACGCGGTGACGGCCAGCAGCAGGACGCCGAGTATCAGCGCCAGTACCCCCTTGCCGCTGCGCTCCCGCGCGTCAACCGACGCCCCCGATATCGGTCGCACGTTCAACTTCTCTCCCCTCGCCGGGCCTGGTCAGACCCGCTCCCCAGCGCGCGGCCCGCACGCATCGGCGCATATTAACCGCAAGATTTTTGGCATCTCGTCAGCTCATGGTCACTGTTCTGTACCGACTTCATCAGTACCGACTTCGCGGGCAAGGTGCCCGAACCTTCCCCCCTGTCCGGTTACTTCACCGCGCTGCCCGCCTTCCACGCCTTCCATCCCATATTCCATCCCCCGAGGCCGTTGTCGGGAGCGACCTTTTTGTCATTGCTGTTGACGACCTCGACGACGTCCCCGATGAGGCTGCGGTCGAAGAACCAGCCCGCCGGTGTGTCCGAACCGCCGCCCTTCACGTCCCTCAGCCCCACACAGCCGTGGCTGACATTGGACTCACCGAAGACGTCGTCCGCCGCCCAGTAGTTGCCGTGCAGGAAGGTGCCGGAGGTGGTCAGGCGCATGGCGTGCGGGACGTCCGGGATGTCGTACTCACCGCCGAAGCCGACCGTGCGGCTGTTCATGCGGGTCACTTCGAGCATCTCGGTGACGACCATCCGGCCGTTGTACGTGGTGGTCTTCGGCGCCCCGGCCGTGATCGGCACGGTGGCCAGCAGCTCGCCGTCCCGCCGAACCTCCATGGTGTGCTCGGCCGCGTCGACCAGCGAGACCTGGCTGCGGCCTACGGTGAAGGAGAACGTCTTGTACTGGAGGCCGTAGACGCCGGGTGCTCCTTCGACGTCTCTCAGCCGCAAAGAGACCGTGACCTGCGTGCCCGGCTTCCAGTAGCGCTCGGGGCGGAAGTCGAGGCGGGACTTGCCGAACCAGTGCGGGCGGATCTCCACGGGCGGCTTCGCGCTCACGTGGACGGCTCGCTCGACGGCCGCGCGGCGCTCGATCTCCCGGTTGAACTCCAGGGAGACGATCATTCCGGTGCCTACGGTGGAGCGGTTCTCGGGGGTGACGTATCCGATGAAGCGCTCTTCGGGGACGTACGTCGTGAAGGTGGTGTGCCGGGCGGAGCGGCGCCCCTGGCCGTCCAGGGCCACCGCGTCGATCGTGTACTTGGCGGCCAGCGCGAGCCTGTCGTCGTCGGGCTCCCAGCTCAGGCCGTCCTCGGAGAGGTGCCCGGGCACCGGGGACTCCTGGGCGTCCTGGGACTTGACGACCTTCACCGACTCCAGGCGGCCGCTGGGCACCCGGATCCGGAGTTTCTCCTCCGGCCGTACGCCCTTGCTGCCGTCGTCCGGGGAGATCCGGATGACGTCCTCGGGCGCCGGAGGCTTGCCGAGCCCGCCGAGCCCGCCAATGCCTCCGATGCCTCCGATGCCGCCCGCGCCGTCGGCCGTGCAGCCGGCGGCTCCGGCGAGCAGTCCTGCCCATGTCAGTACGGCGGCCAGTGCGACCCCCACGCGCCGTGCGCGCCCAGTTACGTGCCTCACGACGATCCCAACGACCGGGCCTGCTTCGGGGAAACGTGAGTGCGACCCAAGCTCTGGGCAGAACAGTGGGGAGAACGACGCGAGGGGGTGCCGTGGCCGGGACGTCATTCGCCCTTTCCCACGTCGTTCCGCGAGCCGTGGGAGGCTGACAGGTGTCCAGCGCAGCCGAGCAGGAGGCGGTGCCTGCCGCCGAGAAAGGGCGTCCTGCCGCCCTGGTGAACGGCGCGCAGCGCAAAGTGCCGGCCGTGCCCGTGTGGCCGGGTGCGCCGATGCCGCTGGGGGCCCGGTTCCGGGTCGGTCCGGACGGCGTGGCGGGCACCAACTTCGCGTTGTGGGCGGGCGGGGCCGAGGCGGTCGAGCTGTGCCTGTTCGACGAGGCCGGCAAGGAGACGCGGGCCCGGCTGACCGAACTGACGCACGAGATCTGGCACGGCTTCGTGCCGGGCGTGATGCCCGGGCAGCGGTACGGCTACCGGGTGCACGGCCGCTGGGACCCGTGGACCGGCGGCCGCTGGAACCCGGCGAAGCTGCTCCTCGACCCGTACGCGCGCGCGGTGGACGCCGCCGAAGGGAATGACTACAGCAGCCTGCCGCCGGAGGTGTACGGGCACGTCCGCGACTGGCCCCAGCAGCAGGTCGCGGACACCGTGCGCGACGACCGGGACTCGGCGCCGTACGTCCCGAAGGGCGTCGTCGTCCACGACGACGCCCCCGACGACGAGTGGATGGACGACCGCCGGCCCAAGACGCCGTGGGCGGACTCGGTGATCTACGAGGTGCATGTACGGGGGTTCACGCAACTGCACCCCGGCATCCCGCAGGAGCTGCGGGGCACGTACGCGGGCCTCGCGCACCCGGCGGCGATCGAGCACCTCGTCAAGCTGGGCGTGACGGCCGTGGAGCTGCTGCCGGTGCATCAGTTCGCGCACGAGGACCATCTGCTCAGGCGCGGGCTGAAGAACTACTGGGGCTACAACTCCATCGGCTACTTCGCGCCCCACGCGGCCTACGCCGCCTCCGGTACGACGGGCCAGCAGGTCGGCGAGTTCAAGCGCATGGTGCGCGCCCTGCACGCGGCCGGCATCGAGGTCATCCTCGACGTGGTCTACAACCACACAGCGGAGGCGGGCGAACTGGGGCCCACGCTCTCCCTGAAGGGCATCGACAACCGGGGGTACTACCGGTTGCAGTCGGACGCCAGGCGGTACGCCGACTACACGGGCTGCGGCAACACGCTGCACGTCGTCCAGCCGCACGTCCTGCGCCTGATCACGGACTCGCTGCGCTACTGGGTCACGGAGATGGGCGTGGACGGCTTCCGCTTCGACCTGGCCGCCGCGCTGGCCCGCTCGATGCACGACGTCGACATGCTGTCCCCCTTCCTGGCGGTGATCGCGCAGGATCCGGTGCTGCGGCGGGTGAAGCTGATCGCCGAGCCGTGGGACGTGGGGTCCGGCGGGTACCAGGTCGGGGCCTTCCCGCCCCTGTGGACGGAGTGGAACGACCGCTACCGCAACGCGATCCGCGACTTCTGGCGGGGCGCGCTGCCGGACGTACGGGACCTGGGCTACCGGCTCTCGGGGTCGAGCGACCTGTACGCCTGGGGAGGGCGGCGGCCGTACGCCTCGGTCAACTTCATCACCGCGCACGACGGTTTCACCCTGCGCGACCTCGTGTCGTACGAACGCAAGCACAACGAGGCGAACGGCGAGGGAAACCGGGACGGCACGGACGACAACCGCTCGTGGAACTGCGGCGCGGAGGGAGAGACGGACGACGAGCGCGTACAGGCGCTCAGGCGCCGCCAGCTGCGGAACCTGCTGACGACGCTGCTGCTGTCGACGGGTGTGCCGATGCTGGTCGCGGGCGACGAGCTGGGCCGCACGCAGCGCGGCAACAACAACGCGTACTGCCAGGACAACGAGGTCGGCTGGCTGGACTGGGGCCTGCTGGAGGACCCGGGCTGGAAGGCCCTCTTCGACCTGACCGCCCGGCTGACAGACCTGCGCCATCGCCACCCGGTGCTGCGCCGCCGGGCCTTCTTCTCCGGGCGGGCGCACTCGGCGGACGGCCTGCGCGACCTGGCCTGGTTCACGGCGCGCGGCACGGAGATGACGGAAGGGGACTGGTACGCGCCCGCCGCCACGCTCGGCATGTACCTCTCGGGCCGGGACATCCCGGGCCGCGACGAGCGGGGCGCACCGATCGTCGACGACAGCTTCCTCGCCGTGCTGCACGCCGGGGACCGCCCGACGAGCTTCGTGCTGCCGGGGCCGCCGTGGGCGGAACGGTACGAGCTGGTCGTCGACACGGCACGGGAGGAGCAGGGGGAGGCGCCGGGGGTGGTGCACCGGGCGGGGGCGGCCATCACGGTGCCGGCCCGGGCCGTGCTGCTGCTCAAGGTGGTCGGGTGAGGCTGACGCGCAGCCGCCTGGTCAGCCCACGAATCCTCGAACGTGCAGGTCGTTGGACCAGCGGCCGATGTCGCTCCGGCCGAAACTCGGTGGGCAGTGTCAGTGGCGATCCGTAGGCTTTGCCATTCGTAGGGATGTGTCACCAGCTGGCGCCATGTCGTGTGTCCGGCACCGGAGACGCCGTCGTATGCCAGTTCGCAGATCGAATGCGTGACCTTTTCACGAGAGTCTCGTTTGATCGAATGACAGCACCACGGACGGGAAAGGGGGCTGCGTTGGCAAGTCGGAAGCTGCCGCTTGCCAGGGGCGAGATGACCCGCACTGCCTGTGCCCCTGGTCTGCTGCGCGCGGGCGTGGAAGAGCGGACCGGGGAACTCCTCACCGCGACTGTGCTGGCGGAGCGTGTTGGATGGGCTGCCGGTCTGGTATCAGGCATGGCCGCCGATCTGCTGACGGCGCACTGGAACGCCGCCGATGTGGACGTGTTGGCCTCAGGCTTGGATGCCGGGGGCAGGAAGCTGCCGTCGAACGCATGGATGGCGCTGCGGCGCCTGGGCTGGACCGTCACCCCGGCCGAGGGCATCGTTGTCAACGACCGGATCGTTCGCATGGCCCAGGAACACTCTGGGCGCACGCTGCGGTCGGCAAAGTGGCGCGCCGACCTGACCAGGGGGGTCACGGGGACGTGGCCCGCTGATCCCGCAAAGCGCACCCCTGAAGAGTGGGATGCCGTCCGCGAGGCAATACCCGGCGGCCGGCACCTGCCGTCCAGCGTGATCACGTCCCGGACACGGCAGGTCGATGTCTTCACGCGGAAGCACGACCGGTTGCCGGTCGACGTGTTCGAGCTCGAGGCCGCACCCCACAGTGCGAGGATGCTGCTGTTGTCGGCCTGC
The DNA here is from genome assembly GCF_030551255.1 of Streptomyces sp. NL15-2K. GTDB lineage: Bacteria > Actinomycetota > Actinomycetes > Streptomycetales > Streptomycetaceae > Streptomyces. Next base: position 8,085,286 of record NZ_CP130630.1, on the reverse strand, counting down.
GACGGGCAGCAGGCCACCATCGCACGCGCCGACGATCCGGGCCGGGCGCTGCTGCGGCTGCAGTTGCCCACCCGCCCGGACCCGCGCTCCTACCAGGACTGGACGTGGGTGGCCTGCCCCATCACGCTGCCCCCCACGATCCCGCCCGGCGCGCTGCTGCACCTGCCCACACTCCGCATCCACCAGGGCAAGGTGCGGGCCGATCTCGCCTACACACACGCCGTGCCGAAGGCCCGGCGCACCGGGCACGCGATCGCACTGGGCGTGGACTGGGGCCTGAACACGCTGCTCAGCGCGGGCGCCGTCCGGCTGAACAACGACGGGAAGGTCACCGCCCTCGGGACCGGGGGTATGTTCCGGGCAGCGGGCGTGCTGGCCAAACAGCACCGGCTGCGCCGCGAGTCTCAGCATCTGCACGCCAAGACCGATCACTTTCAACGGCTCATGTCCGGGGACGCTCAGCACCAACTGACCACCAAACACCACATGCTCATCGAAGAGACCCGGCACGTCTCCAACCGCCGGTCGAACCTCAACGATGCGCTCGCCTGGGCTGCGGCCCGCTGGGCGGTCGACCAGGCCATCGCCACCGACGCGACGGTAATCTATGTCGAAGACCTCCGCTCGATGGAGGCCCGGGGCATGGGCCGCACAATGAACACCCGTCTGTCCCAGCAGATACGTGGGCAGATCGTCGAACGGATGCGGCACCTGGCCGCCGAGACGGGCATCGCCGTCGTGACGGTCCCAGCCCACAACACCTCCAAGCAATGCCCACGCTGTCTTGTTCCACTGCGGCACCGCAAGGCCCCCGACCGGCCCACCACATCGGGCTGGAAATGGGCCATCTGCCCGAACCCGGACTGCGGCTGGCAGGGCGACCGCGACACCGGGGCGTGGCAGCGCATCGCGGCACGGGGCTTGACCCACCAGGCCAAGACCGTCGCTGACTGCTCCACCGGCGAGATGGTCATCCGCTCAGTCGTGGACAGGCTCGAAGTCAACGCTGTGGTCGCCCAGGCCACCATCGAGACCCGCCGGGACCGGTCCAAGACCGGACCTACCCGGCGCAGGACAACACGCCCCGCGCCCAGGCGACGCAGGGCACCCTCCCCAGCACGACCGCAAGGCAGTGCTGGCCAGCGTCCGGAGGGACACGCACCAACGGGCCGGACCCGGCTGCTTCGCGCAGCCCACCGGAACCAGGGCGTGACAACGATCAGCACACCTTCCGCCAAGCTCTCGGCCCCGCCCGAGCAAGGGAGACCCCATCCCGGCCACCGGCCACGAGGAGCAGCGCTGGGCGCGGGATTCCATCTGCACGCTCACGCCACCCCTCCACGATGGACACATCCCGCGGCCAGGCACGCCTGCCTTGGGATACCTCAACTGATCAGAGACGCTCACAGCTGATGCCCACTACACCTGCCACCGCCAAGGACCCCGAACAAACCGACGAAACCGAAGAAACCACGGACCGATCCGCCGTACGCACGCTGCTGCGGCTGTGGCCGTACGTCAGACCCGTGCGGGTGCGGCTCTTCAGCGCCGCGTTCGTCGCGGTGCTCGCCTCCTGCGTCGGGCTGGTGATCCCGCTCGTCCTGAAGTGGATGGTGGACGGGCCGATCGCCGACCGGGACCCGGCGGGCGTCTGGCTCGGAGCGCTGTACCTGCTGCTGCTCGGGTTCACCGAGGCGCTGCTGTTCGGGCTGCGGCGATGGCTGGTGGGGCGGCCGCTGGCGGGGGTCGAGGCGGCGATGCGGGCGGATCTGTACCGGCACCTGCAGCGGCTGCCGGTGGCGTTCCACGACCGGTGGGCCTCGGGTCAGCTGCTGTCCCGGGGGACGACGGACCTGATGCTGCTGCGCATGTTCCTCGCCTTTCCGCTGACGTTCCTGCTGGTCAACGGTGTGACGATCGTCGTCGGCGTGATCATCATGCTGATGCAGGACTGGTCGCTGGGGCTGGTGATCCTGGGGCCGGCCATCCCCGTGATGGTGATGTGCGTGGTCTTCGAGAAGCGGTACGCCCAGGTGGCGCGGCGCGCGCAGGACCAGGTGGGGGATCTGACCACGGTCGTCGAGGAGAGCGTGCTCGGCATCCGGATCATCAAGGGCTTCGGGCGGCACAAGAGTCAGCAGCGGGCGTTCCGGGAGCTGTCCCGCACCCTGCGCGGGACCGAGCTGCGGAAGGCGGGTCTGCTGGCGACGATCTGGGGCGTCATCGTGACGCTGCCGGAGATCGCCATTGGGGCGGCGCTGGTGCTGGGGACCGTGCAGGTGGCCGACGGTGTCCTTTCGGCGGGGACGCTGGTGGCCTTCTTGTCCACGGCGCTCGCGCTTCGGTGGCCTGTCGACTCGATCGGCTTCTTGCTCGCGATGAGCCAGGAGGCGGCGACGGCGACGGAGCGGTACTTCGAGGTGTTGGACGAGAAGCCGGAGGAGCCGACCGCTGCCCCTGCCCCCGCCGCTGCCGCCGTGGGCGAGAGCGGCCTTCAATTCCACGACGTACGGTTCCGCTACCCGGACGCCCCCAAGGACTCACCCCCCGTCCTCGACCACATCGACCTCCACATCCGCCCCGGCGAGTCCATGGCCCTCGTCGGCGCCACCGGCAGCGGAAAGACCACCCTCACGGCCCTCGTCCCCCGCCTCCACGAGGTGACGTCCGGGCACATCACCCTGGACGGCGAGGACATCACGCACATGTCCCGGGAAGAGCTGCGCTCAAGGGTTGCCGTCGCCTTCGAAGAACCCACCCTCTTCTCCGCCCCCGTGGCCGACAACGTTCTCATGGGCGCCGCCGACACCGCCGGAACCCCCGAGCTGGAGCGCGCCCTCGCCGTGGCGCAGGCCGACTTCGTCCACGCCCTCCCCCAGGGCACCGCCACCCAGGTGGGCGAGCAGGGCCACAGCCTCTCCGGAGGTCAGCGGCAGCGTCTCGCGCTGGCCCGGGCCGTCGTCGGCCGCCCCCGCTTCCTCGTGCTCGACGACCCGCTGTCGGCCCTGGACGTGCACACCGAGGCGGCCGTCGAGGCGGCTCTGCGGGACGTCCTCGCGGACACCACCGCCCTCATCGTGGCGCACCGACCGTCGACGGTCCTGCTCGCCGACCGCGTCGCCCTGCTCTCCGGCGGCCGTATCACCGCCGTCGGCACCCACCAGGAACTGCTGCGCACCAACGCCGAGTACGCCCATCTGATGGCCGGGACCGAGGAGGCCGCCCGATGACGGCGCCCACGACCACCCCACCGGGCAAGGAGCAACCTGACAGGAAGAAGCCGGCCGAGGAACCCCACGCCTCGGGCGACGCCTTCGACCGCGACGTCCTGCCCACGCCCCCGGGCGCCACCGCGGCCCTGCTGCGCTCCCTCCTCGCCCCGATGAAGGCCCGCGTGGCCGTCACGAGCCTGCTGTTGCTGCTCCAGCAGGCGGCCGTACAGGCGGGCCCGCTGCTGGTGGCGTACGCCATCGACACCGCCGTCCCCGCGTTCCGCGACCACGACAACGGCCCCCTCGCAGCGGTCGCCGCCGGCTATCTGCTCTGCGCGCTCGTCTCCGGCGGCCTCCAGAGCGCGTTCGTCATCGCCTCCGCCCGCGTCAGCCAGGACGTGCTGCTGGACCTGCGCGGCCGTATCTTCCGCCACGCCCAGGCGCTGAGCATCGACTTCCACGAGCGCTACACCTCGGGCCGGCTCATCTCCCGCTCCACCACGGACGTGGAGTCCCTGCGCGAACTGCTCGACGAGGGGTTGCAGGAGCTCGTCACCGTCATCCTGTCCTTCGTCTACATCTCGGTCCTGCTGCTCTGGCTGGACCTTGGGCTGGGCGCGGTCGCGGTGGCGTCCTTCGTGCCGCTGTATCTCCTCGTACGGCTGTACCGGCGGCGTGCGGCACAGGTGTACGCGAAGCGGTCGACCGCCATCGCCGCCGTGATCGTGAAGTTCGTCGAGACGATGAACGGCATCCGGCCGGTGCGCGCGTTCCGCCGCGAGGCGGCCAACGACGCCGACTTCCGCGTGCTGAACCAGCGGCACGAGCGCGCGAACGGCGACGCGATCCTCGAGATGGCCCGCTATGTCACCGGCTCCCGGCTGGTCGCCAACACGGCCGTCGCGCTGATCGTGCTGTGGGGCGCCCACCGGGTGGCGGACGGCTCGCTGGAGCTGGGCGTGCTGGCGGCGGCGGTGCTGTATCTGCGCCGGCTGTACGACCCGATAGACCGGCTCGGCATGTTCCTGAACTCGTACCAGTCGGCGGCGGCCTCGCTGGAGAAGATCGCCGGGCTGCTCGCCCAGACACCGTCCGTGCCCGAGCCCTCGACGCCCCGGCAGCTGCCGCCCCTGGCCTCCGAGCAGCCCGGCCGCGAGGTCGTCTTCGACGGGGTCCGGTTCGCCTACCGCACCGGCGGCGAGGTGCTGCCCCGCTTCGACCTGACCCTGCCGGCCGGGCAGACGGTCGCGGTCGTCGGCTCGACCGGCGCGGGCAAGTCGACGCTGGCCAAGCTGCTCGCCCGGTTCTACGACCCCTCCGAGGGCCGGATCCTCCTCGACGGCGTCGATCTGCGCGACCTCGCCGTGCCGGAACTGCGGCGCGGGGTGGTCATGGTGACGCAGGAGGCGTTCCTGTTCTCCGGCACGGTCGCCGAGAACATCTCCATCGGCCGCCCGGACGCCACCCGCGAGGACATCGAGCAGGCCGCGAAGGCCATCGGCGCGCACGACTTCATCAGCGAGCTGCCCGACGGCTACGACACGGACGTACGCAAGCGAGGCGGCCGTATCTCCGCCGGCCAGCGCCAGCTCGTCGCGTTCGCACGGGCGTTGCTGGCCGACCCGGCCGTGCTGATCCTGGACGAGGCGACCAGCTCGCTCGACATCCCGGGCGAGCGGGCCGTACAGCGGGCGATGTCGACGGTCCTCCACGGCCGTACGGCGGTCGTGATCGCGCACCGGCTGTCGACCGTCGAGATCGCCGACCGGGTCCTGGTCATGGAGCACGGCCGGATCGTCGAGGACGGCACTCCGGCCGACCTGATCGAGGGCACCGGCCGGTTCGCGGATCTGCATCGGGCGTGGCGGGACAGTCTGGCGTGAACGATCGGGGGACAACAGCACATGATCGACACGTACGAGGATCCGGGTACGCCCGGCTGTCGCGGCGGCTGGTCGTACCTGTGGTGGCTGGTACGGCGGCAGCCGGGGCGGTCCGTCGCGGGGGCGCTGCTGGGAAGCGTGTGGATGGTGCTGCTGTCGGCCACGCCGTACATGATGGCGCGGGCCGTCGACGACGGGCTTGAGCGGGGCGACACGGGCACCCTCGCCGGATGGACGGCGGCGCTGGTCGCGGTCGGGGCGTTCAACGCCTGGCTGAGCATCATGCGCCACCGCACCATGACCCGGGTGCGGATGGACGCCAACTTCCGCACGGTCAAGGTCGTGGTCGACCACGTGGTGCGGCTGGGGGCGGCGCTGCCGCGGCGGACGGCGGCCGGGGAGGTCGTGACCATCGGTGTGGGGGACGTGCAGACGATCGCCTCCGCGCTCACGGTCGTCGGACCCGGCGTCGGCGCGGTCGTCGCCTACTGCGCGGTCGCCGCGCTGCTGCTGTCGGTGTCCGCGCAGCTGGCCGTGGTGGTGGTGCTCGGGCTGCCGCTGATCGCCGTGATCGTCGGACCGCTGATGCGGCGGTTACAGGCCACGGAGACGGAGTACCGGGAGCGCCAGGGCGTGCTGACCGCGCGGATCGGCGACCTCGCGGGCGGGCTGCGCGTCCTCAACGGCCTCGGCGGCAAGGGACTGATCGCCGACGGGTTCCGCCGGGACTCGGCACGGCTGCGGGACCAGGGGTACCGGGTCGGGGCCGTCACCAGCTGGATGCAGGCGGTCGGGGTGGGACTGCCGACGCTGTTCCTGGCCGTCGTGACCTGGCTGGCGGCCCGGCTGGCCGCCCAAGGGGCGATCACCGTGGGCGAGTTGGTGGCGGTCTACGGCTATGTCGCCGTGATCGTGCGTCCGGTGGCGTACTTCATCGACTGGGGCTACATGCTGGGCCGGGGAGCGGTGGCCGCCCGGCGCGTCGTCGGGCTGCTGCGGCTGGAGCCGGAGCCGGACGGCGGCACCCGCGACGCGCCCGCCGAACCGGCCGTGCTGCACGACCCGGAATCCGGGGTGCGGGTGCTGCCGGGCCGGCTGACCGCGCTGGCCGGGGCCCGGCCGGCGGACACCGCGGCCGTCATCGACCGCCTGGGCCGGTACGAGCCCTCCGCGGCCACCTGGGGCGGGGTGCGCCTGGACGAGATCCCGCTGCCGCGGCTGCGCACCCGGATCCTGGTCGCCGACCCCGAGGCCGACCTGTTCGCGGGCCCGCTGCGCGCGCTGGTCGGCGGCTGCCGGGAGCCCTGCGAGGCGGAGATCCTGCGCGCGGTGCACGCGGCCGTGGCGGACGACATCGTGCAGGGTCTGCCGGACGGGCTCGACTCGCCGGTCGACGCGCAGGGCCGCAACCTCTCCGGCGGCCAGCGACAGCGTGTCCGGCTCGCGCGGGCGCTGCTCGCCGACCCCGAGGTACTGCTGGCCGTGGAGCCCACGTCGGCGCTCGACGCGCACACCGAGGCCGCGGTCGCGGACCGGCTGCGGGAGGCGCGCGAGGGTCGTACGACCGTCCTCACCACCACGTCACCGCTCGTGCTGGACCGGGCGGACATCGTGTACCACCTGGTCGACGGCAAGGTCGCGGCGAGCGGCAGCCATGCGCGACTGCTGGCGGAGGACCCCGGCTATCGGTCTCTCGTGGCGCGGGACACGGACGCCGAGGAGGTCGTGGGATGAGTCAGGGGCACCTGCCCATCGCCGAGCCCCCCGACGTGCGCCGGGCCGCGGTACGGCTGATGCGGGCCGACCGGCGGGCCTTCCTGGCCGTACTCGCCCTGAACGCGGCAGCCGCCGCGGCGGGGCTCGCCGGGCCGTGGCTGCTCGGCCGGATCATCGACGAGGTGCGGGCCGGGAGCGGGGCGGGAGCCGTGGACCGGCTGGCGCTCGGCATCCTGGTGTGCGCGGGGGCGCAGCTGCTGCTGGCGCGCTGGGCCCGGTACCTGGGGCACCGGTTCGGGGAGCGGACGTTGGCGCGGGTGCGCGAGGAGTTCGTCGACCGGGCGCTGGCGCTGCCCGCATCGGTGGTGGAGCGGGCCGGTACGGGCGACCTGACCGCACGCGGTACGGCCGACGTGACGACCGTCGGCACCACGCTGCGGGACACCGGTCCCCAGCTCCTGATCAACATCATCGAGGCGCTGTTCCTGCTCGGTGCGGTGTTCGTCATCGACCCGCTGCTCGGCGCGATCGGCGTGTTCACCCTGATGCCCATCTGGTGCGTGCTGCGCTGGTATCTGCGCCGGGCCCGCGCGGCCTATCTCGCCGAGGGCGAGGCCAATTCCCAGGTCGCGGAGATCCTCTCGGCGACCGTGTCCGGCGCCCGGACGGTCGAGGCGTTCCGGCTGGCCGAGCGGCGGATCGCGACGAGCCGGGACGCGCTGGAGGTCTCCCGCCGCCGACGCTTCCACACGCTGTACCTGCGCACCGTGTTCTTCCCCGTCGTGGAGGTGTCGTACATCCTTCCCGTGGCCGGGGTGCTGCTGGCCGGCGGGGCCCTGCACGCACACGGAGCGATGAGCCTGGGGTCGGTCGTGGCGGCCGCGGTGTATCTGCAGCAGTTCAGCGCGCCGTTGGACGAGATCCTGGTCCGGGTCGAGCAACTGCAGAGCAGCGGCGCCTCCTTCGCCCGCGTCGAGGGGCTGGCCCGGGCGCCCAGGGCGGACCAGGCCGACTCCCCCACGCCGGACGGCGACCGGATCGACGTGACCGACGTGCACTACTCCTACGGTCGCGGCGCCGAGGTGCTGCACGGGGTGGACCTCACCGTGCGTCCCGGGGAACGGCTGGCGGTCGTCGGCCCCTCCGGCGCCGGGAAGACCACCCTGAGCAGGCTGCTGGCGGGCGTCGACGCGCCGACCTCGGGCACGGTGACGGTGGGCGGGGTGCCGGTCGTCGGTCTCGGGCCCGAGCAACTGCGCCGCCAGGTCGTGCTGGTCACGCAGGAGCACCACGTGTTCCTGGGCACGCTCCGCGACAACCTCCTGATCGCCGAACCCGGCGCGAGCGACGGGGAGTTGTGGGCCGCGCTGACCGCCGTCGGCGCCGAGACCTGGGTACGTGAGCTGCCCGGCGGCCTCGACACGGCGCTGGGCGAGGGCGGTTGCCGTACGGACGGCTCCCAGGCCCAGCAACTCGCCCTGGCCCGGGTCGTCCTGGCCGACCCGCACACGCTGATCCTCGACGAGGCCACCGCCCTGCTGGATCCGACGACCGCCCGGCACACCGAGCGCGCCCTGGCCGCCGTACTCGAGGGCCGTACCGTCATCGCCATCGCCCACCGCCTGCACACCGCGCACGACGCGGACCGGGTGGCGGTGATGGAGGACGGCCGGCTGACCGAACTCGGCACGCACGAGGAGCTGGTGGCGGCTCAGGGGGCGTACGCGGCGCTGTGGGGGTCGTGGCACGGGGACGCGCGCCCCTGAGCCGGCCTCCGGCCTGGTCGCCCTCCGACTGACCCAATAGTCCGCGTAACGAATAGTCCGTATATCGAACATGAACCCCCGAACAACGAACGACTTCCGGCCAATCTTCTGACGCGCCCCTGACAGGAGCCACGATCTCCTGCCACTCTTCCCACGACTACGTCACAGCAACCCCACAGATCCATCACACCGTTGCGCCGTGGCGTCGCTCCCGCACGTCGTTCTGCGTACCACCCCGTTGTGCCCGGACGGCCCACCCGCCGACCGGTCTCCCCTTGGCCGCGCGACCCGCGGCCGCGCAGAAGGAGTCAGTGTTGAGAAGTCCCTCCCACAGACGCACCTCCCACACCCGCACCATCCGCCCGGCGCACCGCCGGGCCGCCGCCGTCGCTCTCGTCGGCGTCTCCGCCCTGATCGCCGCGGCCGTCCAGTCGGGCGCCGCCACCGCCGCCCCGGAGAAGGCACCGTCGGCTGCGGGCAAGGTCGTACCGGGCTCGGAGTCGGTCAAGCTCACCCCCGCCCAGCGCGCCGAACTGATCCGCCAGGCCGACGCCGCCAAGGCGGACACCGCGAAGGACCTGGGCCTGGGCGCCAAGGAGAAGCTGGTCGTCCGTGACGTCCTCAAGGACGGCGACGGCACGGTCCACACGCGCTACGAGCGCACCTACGACGGCCTGCCCGTCCTCGGCGGCGACCTCGTCGTCGAGAGCACCAAGGCCGACGCCACCGAGGCCGTCGTCAAGGCCACCCGGGCCGCCATCAAGCCGGCCACCACCACGGCCGCCCTGCCCGCCGCCAAGGCCGAGAAGCAGGCGCTCGCCGCGGCGAAGGCGGAGGACGCCAAGAGCCCCGATGTCAACCGCGCCCCGCGCAAGGTGATCTGGGCGGGCGACGGCAAGCCGACGCTGGCGTACGAGACGGTCGTGGGCGGGTTCCAGCACGACGGCACCCCGCAGGAGCTGCACGTCGTCACGGACGCGGCGAGCGGCGAGAAGCTGTACGAGTGGGAGGCCATCGAGACCGGCACCGGCAACACGGTGTACAGCGGCACGGTCACCCTCGGCACCACACAGTCCGGGTCGGCGTTCAACCTCACCGACGGCGCCCGCGGCAACCACAAGACGTACAACCTCAACCGCGGCACCTCCGGCACCGGCACGCTCTTCTCCGGCCCCGACGACATCTGGGGCAACGGCAGCCCGTCCAACCTGGAGTCGGCCGCCGCCGACGCGCACTACGGCGCCGCGCTGACCTGGGACTACTACAAGAACGTGCACGGGCGTTCGGGCATCCGCGGCGACGGCGTGGGCGCGTACTCCCGCGTCCACTACGGCAACAACTACGTCAACGCGTTCTGGTCGGACGGCTGCTTCTGCATGACGTACGGCGACGGCTCGGGCAACGCCAACCCGCTGACGTCCATCGACGTGGCCGCGCACGAGATGACCCACGGGCTCACCTCCAACACGGCCGGGCTCAACTACAGCGGCGAGTCCGGCGGGCTGAACGAGGCCACCTCCGACATCTTCGGCTCGACGGTCGAGTTCTACGCCAACAACTCCTCCGACGTCGGTGACTACCTCATCGGCGAGGAGATCGACATCAACGGCGACGGCACGCCGCTGCGGTACATGGACCGGCCGAGCCAGGACGGCTCGTCCAAGGACAACTGGTACTCCGGCATCGGCTCGATCGACGTGCACTACTCCTCGGGCCCGGCGAACCACTTCTTCTACCTGCTGAGCGAGGGCAGCGGCGCCAAGACCATCAACGGTGTCACCTACAACTCGCCCACCGCGGACGGCCTTGCGGTCACCGGCATCGGCCGGGACAAGGCGGAGAAGATCTGGTTCCGCGCGCTGACCACGAAGTTCACGTCCACCACCAACTACGCGGGCGCCCGCACCGGCACCCTGGCTGCGGCCGGTGAGCTGTACGGCACCACCTCGCCCGAGTACACGGCGGTGGCGAACGCCTGGGCGGGCGTCGCGGTCGGCGCGCGTCCCGGCGGTGGCGGTGGCGGTACGTCCTTCGAGAACGCCACCGACGTATCGATTCCGGACAACGGCGCGGCGGTCACCTCGTCGATCACCGTCTCCGGCCGGACGGGCAACGCGCCGTCGAACCTCGCGGTGGCGGTCGACATCGTCCACACCTACGTCGGTGACCTCCAGGTGCAGCTGGTCGCGCCCGACGGCACGGCGTACACGCTGAAGGCGTACGGCACCGGTGGGAGCTCGGACAACATCAACACCACGTACACGGTGAACGCCTCCTCCGAAGTCGCCAACGGCCTCTGGAAGTTGAGAGTCCAGGACAATGCGGCCCAGGACACCGGCCGGATCAACGGCTGGAAACTGACGTTCCCGTAAATCGCGGGCCGCGTAGGCAGGGTGCCGTCCCGGTGGTGCGAATCCCCGGGGCGGCACCCTCTTTTACGTTCCCGAAATATTTACCGGCCTGGCATTTTCCAGCCAACATCACTTGGGGGTCATGACATGTACGCGGCGCCGATGCCACTCTTCCCTCACCCGCCGCACAACTTCGCAGTACTCCCCCACATAAGGAGCTTGTGTGACTCCCCTCTACGCGCGTCACAAGCGCACGACTCTGGCCATCGCGACGGCTGTCGCGGCCGGAGCCCTCCTCACCACCGGCCTGACCACCGGCAGCGCCACCGCGGACTCCGCCCCCACCGGGAAGCCGGCCCTCGCCGGCGCCCCGCTCCTGCTGTCGGCCTCCGCCCGCACCTCCCTCGTCGAGGAGCAGCAGGCGGCCGCGCCGGAGACCGCCGAGAGAATAGGCCTCGGCGCCAAGGAGAAGCTCGTCGTCAAGGACGTCGTCAAGGATGTCGACGGCACGGTCCACACCCGTTACGAGCGCACCTACGACGGCCTGCCCGTCCTCGGCGGCGACCTGGTCGTGCACGAGTCGAAGTCGGGCGCGACCAAGGGCGTCACCAAGGCGACGAAGGCCGCCCTCAAGGTCGCCTCGACGACGGCCGAGTTGCCCGCCGCCAAGGCCGAGAAGCAGGCGCTGACGGCAGCGAAGGCCGCGGGCTCGAAGAAGACGGAGGCCGACTCGGCGCCCCGCAAGGTGATCTGGGCGGCCGACGGCAAGCCCGTCCTGGCCTACGAGACGGTCGTCGGCGGCCTCCAGGACGACGGCACCCCGAACGAGCTGCACGTCATCACCGACGCGGCGACCGGCGAGAAGCTCTACGAGTACCAGGGCGTCGAGACCGGCTCCGGCAAGAGCCTGTACAGCGGCACGGTGACGCTCGGCACGACCCTGTCGGGCTCGTCGTACCAGCTGTACGACACCACGCGCGGCGGCCACAAGACGTACAACAAGTCGCACACCACGTCGTCCTCGGCGGGCACCCTGTTCACCGACGCGGACGACGCGTGGGGCACGGGGGCGGCCTCCAGCTCCGCCACCGACCAGACCGCGGCCGTCGACGCCGCCTACGGAGCGCAGACCACCTGGGACTTCTACAAGTCCGCCTTCGGCCGCAGCGGCATCAAGAACGACGGCAAGGCGGCCCACTCCCGCGTCCACTACGGCAACGCGTACGTCAACGCCTTCTGGGACGACAGCTGCTTCTGCATGACCTACGGCGACGGCGAGGGCAACACCCACCCGCTGACGTCGCTGGACGTGGCCGGCCACGAGATGAGCCACGGCGTCACGTCGAACACGGCGGGCCTGAACTACTCCGGCGAGTCCGGCGGCCTGAACGAGGCCACGTCCGACATCTTCGGCACGGGCGTGGAGTTCTACGCGAAGAACGCCTCCGACCCGGGTGACTACCTCATCGGCGAGAAGATCGACATCAACGGCGACGGCAGCCCGCTGCGCCACATGGACAAGCCGAGCAAGGACGGCAGCTCGGTGGACTCCTGGTCCGCCGGCGTCGGCGGCATGGACGTCCACTACTCCTCGGGCCCGGCGAACCACTTCTTCTACCTCCTCTCGGAGGGCAGCGGCGCCAAGACGATCAACGGGGTTTCGTACAACTCACCGACGTCCGACGGCTCCTCGGTCACCGGCATCGGCCGGGACAAGGCACTGCAGATCTGGTACAAGGCGCTGACGACGTACTTCACGTCGACCACCAACTACAAGGCGGCCCGCACGGGCACGCTGAGCGCGGCGACAGCGCTGTACGGCTCCGACAGCACGGAGTACAAGGCGGTGGCGGCGGCCTGGTCGGCGGTCAACGTCAGCTGAGCGCGGGTGTATGGGCGGCACCCGGGGCGAAGGCATTCCCGGGTGCCGCTCCCCCGCGTCGCGCCTCAGTACGCGATCATCACCATGAACATCGCGACCCAGCACACCGCCACCAGCATGGGCAGCAGGACCATGATCAGACCGGTGGGCGACTGCTTGAGCCACTCGTTGCCCGTGTCGTCCGCGTTCCGCGCCACGATGCGCTGCCCGCCGTGCCAGGCCAGCAACTCCTCCAGTGCCGACGCGGCGTTCTTGCGGGCGCTGAGGTAACGGCGGCCGAAGCGGAGCATCTGCGAGAAGGCGATCGCGCACCCGAAGCCGATGACGCAGATGATCAGCGCCAGGCCGCGCGCCCTGTCGTGCACGGAGCTCGCGCCCTTCTCCACACCGAGCGTGAATCCGAGCGCCGCCGCCAGGCCGGCGGTGATGTAGAAGAAGTTGTTCAGCTTCTGCCAGTTGGTGTTGTCCTCGTGCTTGTACAGGTCGACGGCGATCGCGTACTGGGCCTGGAGCAGGTCCTGCCGCGGCTTGCGCGACACCCACACCATCCGCTCCCTGCCGTCGGGCGGGGTCAGCCGGGTGAGCTCGTCGAAGCCGAGCTTGCGGTGGAAACCGGCGGAGGCCTCGTTGTAGGGCTCGCTGACGACCGCCGCGATCACCGGGCTCCCCGACCAGCGCTCCAGGACGTGGTGGTAGAGCTGGGACGCGACACCGGAACGGGCCGCCGAGCGGGCCACACAGATCTGCTTGATGACGAGGAACGCCCCGAGCGTGCTCTTGATCCGGTGGTTGAGCCATTCGTCGGGCCCGATGCGCTCGTCGCTGTAGGCCAGCAGATAGCCGACCACCGTGTCGCCCTTGACGGCCACCCAGAAGTGCTCCGCGGTGCCGAGGTGGGCCCGGTAGTCATCGACGGTGTAGTCCGAGACGAGGAAACCATCACGCCCCGCGTGCTCGGGATCCGAGGTGTCCAGGCGCCAGTCCTCGGCCAGCGCCGCGATCTGCTCAAGATGGGCCTCCCCGGCCCGCACGATCTCGGCGCTGCCGGCTCCCGCCGTGCCCATGTCTGCTCCCCGTGAGATGTCACACTGCCGACTTTGACCCCAATCTACCCACCACCGGGGCGAGTTGAAGCCGACCGACACCCGGAATCCGCGCCACCGGGGCACCGCCCTACCCTTGGGTCCCATGTCCTTCACGTACGAGGATGTCGGCGCCACCCGCGAGAGCGGCCACTGCCCGCCCGGCTTCCACCCCCTGCACGTACGCACACGCATCGGCGAGGGCGAGGACGTCTTCCGCAGGGCGGCCGAGGCGGTCCTCACCTGGGAGATGCACCGCGCGATGGGCGTCGGCATCGACGCGACCGCGGACCGCGCGGCCCCCGGCGTCGACGTCACCGTCACTCTCGCCGGCATGATCAAGGCCCCGTGCCGCGTGGTCTGGACAGTGGAGGAACACCGCCGCGCGGGCTGGGCCTACGGCACACTCTCCGGCCACCCGGAGTGCGGCGAGGAGGCGTTCCTGGTGGACCGGACGGGAGACGGCACGGTCTGGCTGACCGTGAACGCCTTCAGCCGGGGCGCGAAGTGGTACGCCCGGGCGGGCGGGCCGGCGACGCGGGGGTTGCAGCATGCGTATGCGCGGCGGTGCGGGGCGGTGTTGCGGCGGTTGTGCGCCGGGCTGGACGAGGGCTGAGCGGGGCGACGGTTCGCCCCGTACACCGGATCAGGCCAGCCCACGACATCGGGGGATCTGAGGGGCGTTGGTCCGCTCGGCCCTCCCTCTGGCACTCTGTCCCCGAAGCCACGGCGACCACGGCGCTCGCTCGCGCGTGGGCGATGAATGGGGGACGCATGCCCGAGGAACTGGAACTGGCCACCGCCGTTCGGCTCGTCCGGGACAATCTGCTGCGGGCCGCGGCCGCCGCCGAGCAGGAGGACCTGCGCTTCGAAGTCGGGCCGATAGCGATGGAATTCACCGTCGAGCTGCGCCGGGATCTCACCGTGAAGACCGGTTTCAAGGCCTGGGTCCTCTCCGCCGATGCGGAGGGCAGGGCCGGCCGGACCCGCACGCACAAGGTCTCGCTGACCCTCACCCCGAAGCGGTCCGACGGTACGTCCGTGGAGATCTCCCGCGATGCCACCGACGTCGGTGGTGATCCCGCGGACGACGACACGGCTCTGTTCGTCCCACCCGACCCGGCATGAACAGAAGCCGTCTGGCGGCCGTCCGTACCAGCATCAAGGGCAAGCACAACCGCATCAGTTCGGGCTGCGTGATCGCGCCGAGGCTGGTGTTGACGGCCGGCCACGCGTTGCAACCGCAGACGGCGGCGATGTCGGTCGCCCATGTGCGTGTCCAGGTACAGCTGTTCACCGGCAGACAGCTCGCACCCGCGGACATCGTCTGGGACGGCCGTCCAGCCGGCCTCGACGCGGCCGTGCTGCGCGTCGAACCTGGGCGCTGGCCGGACGACATCGCCGACTCCTCGGTCCGGTTCGGACAGTTCGTGACCCTGCGGGCGGGCCAGGACGCGGACGCCCTGGGCTTCGCCCGGGTGCAGGGTGCGCGGCGGCCCGACGGGCTGGAGACCGCCCAGGTCTCGGGCACGGTCAGCCCGGGCGACGGGATGCTCGGCGAGCACTGGGAACTCACCGTCGACCGGGCCCCGGCCGCTCTCGGCACCTCGCCGTGGAGCGGGATGTCCGGGGCGGCCCTGTGGAGCGGGCCGCTGGTGTGCGGCGTGGTCACCGTGGACCTCGCGCACTGGAACCACGGCAAGCTCCAGGTCGTACCGGCGCACCGGCTGCTGCGCCAGGAAGAGCTGCGGGAACTGCTGCGCCAGGAACTCGGATACGTTCCTGTCGCGGAGGCAGTGGAGCTGGAGGCACTGTGCGAGCCCGCGGTGCCCAGCCGCAGCCCCCGGCTGCCGTCGGAGCTGTTGCGCCCGCAGGCCGAGGCGGTGCCCTTCACCGGCCGGGAACACGAGCTCGGGGAGTTCCGGGAATGGTGCGCCGAGGGCGGCGGTCTCGCCACCCGACTGATCACCGGGCGCGGTGGGCAGGGCAAGTCACGGTTCGCCCGGGAGCTGTCCGTGACAATGGCGACGCGCGGCTGGGTGACCGCGCAGCTGCGCGAGTCGGACGCCGAACGGGCCGAGCTGGTGAAGGGACTGCAAGCGCTGACGGCGGTCGACCAGCGGATGCTGCTCGTCATGGACTACGCCGAGACCAGCCCCGAGCTGGTCGGCAACGTACTGGAGACGCTGAAGGCGCGGGGCGGGCACCACTCCGTACGGATGGTCCTGATCGCCCGGAGCGCGGGCGAGTGGTGGGAGCAGTTGCCGGGCGCGACACGGCACAGTGCGGGCGTGCTCAGCGGGGCCCGCACCGTGGAACTGCACGACGTCGCCACCACCTCCGCCGAACGCGCCCGGATGTACCGGGCGGCCGTGCGGGCACTGGCCCGCAGGTTGCCGGACCTGAGGGAGCTCACGGAATACGCCCGCGTCGACTGGGGTGCCGTCGCCCGCGCGGTACTGGCGTGGTCGTACCGGGACACCTGCAACGGCTCCGCCCTCGACCTGCACATGCGGGCCCTGCTGGACCTGCTGACTGCGGCCGACCGGCAGGTCGCCGGCCGGGCACAGCCGCGCGAGGAACGCGGTGCGCAGGCGCGCGTCGAACTCGACGTCCAGGCTCAGCTGCTCGGTCACGAACAGCGGTACTGGAAACGCACCGCCGGCTCGTGGCCCAAGCTGGACGGCCTCGACCAGGACGTGCTGGCCGACGCGGTGGCGGTGGCCACGCTGACCCGAGCCGCCGATCCGGAGCGGGCCACGGAGCTGCTGTCGCTTGTGCCGGGCCTCGCCCAGGAGCGGGTCGCAGCGGCCGCGGAGTGGCTGCATGAGCTGTATCCGCCGGTCGAGTCGTCCTACTGGGGTGCGTTGGAACCCGATCTGCTCGGCGAGTACCACGTGGCCCTGCGGATCCGGGACAACAACGACCTGCTGACCGGACTGTTGCCGCACCTGCGCGGGCGGGAGGCCGAACGGGCGCTGACCGTGCTGGCCCGGGCGACGGCCCAGGCGGGCTGCCCTTGTCCGGACCTGGACCGGAAGGTGGAGCGGCTGATCGTCGCCCATCCGGCCGCGCTGGCCGTGCCCGCCGCAGTGGTCGCGGGGCGCTCCGAGAACCCGGGCTTCCTGCTGGACGCGCTGCGCCTGCTGACCGCGCGCAGAGATCTGCCGCTCGACCTGCTGGAGAACCTTCATGCGGCGGTGCCCGACCGCAGTCGGCTGCTGGGCGAACAGGCTCTGGAACTCGCCCGGCAACTGGTCAAGGCGCACCGCCACCGGGCTCGCCTCGCCCGCGGCGTCCCGGCGTTCGCGCCCGCGCACATCCGGGCCGGCTTGGCGCGCGCCGAGCACAACTACGCGGTGCGGCTGAGCTCCGTGCGCCGCTGGGCAGACGTAGTGGAGTCGAGCCGCCGGGCGGTACGGCTCTACCGGGCGCTCGCGCGCAGCGATCCGGCCGCGTATCTGCCGCTGCTGGCCGACTCACTGGGCGTGCGCTGGGCCGCACTGTCCGAACTACGGCGGTACCGGGAGGCGCTGGCGGACTGCGCCGAGGCGGTCCAGGTCAACCGGCAGCTGGTGGCGGGCGAGCCGGCGACGCCGGGGGCAACGACGCCGACCTCGACGGTGGCGCACCGGGCCCGGCTGGGGCAGGCGCTCAACAACCTGTCCGTGGTGCTGGCCGAGCGGGATCTGCCACAGGAGGCGCGCGCGGTCAGCGAGGAAGCCGTGGAGATCTTGGAAGAACTGGTGCGCGATCGTCCCACGCGGCACCATCTCGCCCTCCTCGCGGGCGCACTGCACAACCGGGCGAACCGCCTCTCCCCGGGGCCCCCGGCCGTCGAAGCGGTGACCCAGGCGGTGCGTATCCGCCGCAGACTCGCCCAGGCCTACCCGGACGCCTACCTACCCGCCCTGGTCGAGTCGCTCCACAACCAGGCCCTGGAGCTGGGTGAGCTCGACCAGACCCAGGAGGCGGGTCTGGTCCTCGACGAGTGTCTGCGCGTGACACTGCAGCTGGTGGAGGACCAACCCACGATCTACCGCCCGACGCTCGCCCGCGTGCTGCGCACCCGTGCCCAAGTGCTCGGCCGGAGGGGACGGCACGTCGAAGCGGTCCGGTGTGCGGTGACCGCGACACTCCTCTACCGGCAACTGGCCACGACGCAACGCGAGTTCGCTTCGGCCGTGGGGCCGCTGCTGTCCGAGATCGCGGACCTGGCCTTGTTCGCCGGGGCAGGGGTCGACGTGTGGAGGACCCTGACCCGGGAGGCTCACGCGCTGGCCCGAACCCGCCGTCGCCGCGCGGAGCGGAAGGAACTGCGCCGCACCCGCTGGCCGCGCTGGCGCGCCCACCTGCGGGCCCGGTCGAAGCAGGCGGCCGGGATCAGGATCAAGCCCAGGGTCCGGGTGCTGCCCCTGCGTCGGAAACAGGACAACAAGCCCAGGGATCCCCGCTTCACCCTGGGCCTGTCCATCCCCAAGGCCCCTTACGTCCCGGACGTGCACGAGCTGGAGCTCGACCAGCAGGCCTTCCGGAAGATCCTCCTGAACCACGACCTGGTCAAGCTCGATCTCGTGCCCGCCGAGGTGCGGGAACTCCTGGCAGGCGCCGAATACAACCTGAAGGTGATGGCGGACGAACTCAATGCCGAACTGGAGAGTCTCATGGAGCGGTTCGATCAGCGCGACGAGTCCCTCTGACCTTCCGGCCCCGCGGTACTCCCGCTCACCGCATCAAAACCCCCGCCCCCTCCACCACATCCTCCGAAGGCACCACCACGAGCCCCAACTCCGCACTGGACGCCAGCAGCCGGTGCGCGGGAAGGATCCGGACCGTGTAGCCGTACGGGCCCGTGCGGTCCAGGGACAGGGGGCCCTCGTAGGCCCAGCGGCCCTCCGCGTCCGGGCCGCCCGCCGGTTTCAGGGGGACCGTCGTGGCGTCCGTGATGTGGTCCTCCTCGTCGACGCGGCCCGAGACCGCCTGGACC
Source organism: Streptomyces sp. NL15-2K (assembly GCF_030551255.1). GTDB lineage: Bacteria > Actinomycetota > Actinomycetes > Streptomycetales > Streptomycetaceae > Streptomyces. The sequence continues at coordinate 8,066,407 of NZ_CP130630.1, read as the reverse complement.
TCGACGTCGTCCGGGCCGAGGTCGCCGAGGCCGACGCGGACGCGGACGCCGAGGGTGGTGCCCAGTTCGGCCGTGGAGGTCGCGGCGGTCGTCTCGACGTGGTCGACCGTGACGCCGTGCCAGGAGGAGCGCAGGCGGGACTTCCATTCGGCCAGTTCGCGTGCCGAGTCGGGATCCAGTGTGCGGTGGGCGTGGGCCGCGGGGGCGTAGAGGCGTTCGACGTACTCGCGGACCATGCGGCCCGCCAGCACCTTCGGGCCGAGCAGGGTGAGGGTCTGGCGGACCATTTCGATCCAGCGGTCCGGCAGCCCGCCTTGGCCGCGTTCGTAGAAGCGCGGGGTCACGCGCTGTTCGAGGAGGTCGTAGAGCGCCGCGGCCTCTATGGCGTCGCGGCGGTCGGCGTCCGTGCCGGCGCCGTCCGCCGTGGGGATCGACCAGCCGAAGTCCGGCTGGAACCACTCGTCCCACCAGCCGTCCAGGACCGAGAGGTTGAGGCAGCCGTTCAACGCCGCCTTCATGCCGGACGTGCCGCAGGCCTCCAGGGGGCGCAGGGGGTTGTTCAGCCAGATGTCGCAGCCGGGGTAGAGCTTCTGGGCCATGGCCATGCCGTAGTCGGGGAGGAAGACGATGCGGTGGCGGACCCTCGGGTCGTCGGCGAAGCGGACCAGCTCCTGGACCAGGCGTTTGCCGCCGTCGTCCGCCGGGTGCGCCTTGCCCGCCACGACGATCTGGATCGGGTGTTCCGGGTGCAGGAGGAGGTCCATCAAGCGGTCCCGGTCGCGGAGCATGAGGGTGAGACGCTTGTACGACGGGACTCGGCGCGCGAATCCGATCGTGAGGACGTCGGGGTCGAGGACGCCGTCGATCCAGCCCAGCTCGGCCGTGCCCGCGCCGCGTTGCCGCCAGGAGGCGCGCAGCCGCTCCCGTACCTCCGTCACCAGTTGCTCGCGCAGGTTGCGGCGCAGCTCCCAGATGTCCTGGTCGGGGATGTCCGCGACCGCGTCCCAGCGGTCCGAGCCGCCGACGGTCATGGCGTCCTCGGTGCGCTGGGCGCCGATCTGCCGGGCGCCGAGCCGGAAGACCTCGGGGGCGACCCAGGTGGGGGCGTGCACGCCGTTGGTGACGGAGGTGATCGGCACCTCGTCGGGGTCGAAGCCCGGCCACAGTCCCGAGAACATCTCCCGGCTCACCCCTCCGTGCAGGAGCGAGACGCCGTTGGCGCGCTGGGCGAGGCGCAGGCCCATCACGGCCATGTTGAAGAGGTTGGGTTCACCGCCAGGGTAGGTCTCCATGCCCAGGTGCAGGATGCGTTCGACGTCGATGCGCGGGAGCTCGGCCTCGGGGCCGAAGTGGCGGGCGACCAGTTCGCGGTCGAAGCGGTCGATGCCGGCCGGGACGGGGGTGTGGGTGGTGAAGACGGTGCCGGCGCGGACCGCTTCGAGGGAGGAGTCGAAGTCCAGCCCCTCGGCGGAGAGCTCGGCGATCCGTTCCAGGCCGAGGAAGCCCGCGTGGCCCTCGTTGGTGTGGAAGACCTCGGGGGCAGGGTGGCCGGTGAGGCGGCAGTACGTCCGTACGGCCCTGACTCCGCCTATGCCCAGCAGCATCTCCTGGAGGAGGCGGTGCTCGCTGCCGCCGCCGTAGAGCCGGTCGGTCACCCCGCGTTCGCCGAGGTCGTTCTCCTCGACGTCCGAGTCCAGCATCAGCAGGGGCACGCGGCCGACCTGGGCCAGCCAGATCCGGGCGTGCAGCTGCTTGCCGCCGGGCAGGGCGAGGCAGACCCGGGCGGGGGTGCCGTCGGACTCCTTCAGCTGGGTGAGGGGCAGTTCGTTGGGGTCGAGCACCGGATAGTGCTCCTGCTGCCAGCCGTCCCGGGAGAGGGTCTGGCGGAAGTAGCCGTGCCGGTAGAGCAGCCCGACGCCGATGAGGGGTACGCCGAGGTCGCTGGCCGCCTTGAGGTGGTCGCCGGCGAGGATGCCGAGGCCGCCGGAGTACTGGGGCAGGGCGGCCGTGATGCCGAACTCGGGTGAGAAGTAGGCGATGGCGGCGGGGAGTTCGGCGGCCTGGGTCTGGTACCAGCGCTCGCCCGTGACGTAGTCGTGGAGGTCGTCGGCGACCGCGGAGAGGCGGCGCAGGAAGGGCCGGTCCTCGGCTAGTTCGGTCAGTCGTGCCGGGCGGACGCTGCCGAGGAGCCGTACGGGGTCGCCGCCGGAGACCGCCCAGCGCTCGGGGTCGACGGACTGGAAGAGGTCGCGGGTCTCCGCGTGCCAGGACCAGCGCAGGTTGCGCGCGAGGTCACTGAGTGGCTGCAGGGGCTCCGGGAGGACGGGTCGGACGGTGAATCGACGGATCGCCTTCACTTGCCACCTCAACGCGTTCGCTGAATGGGACGCCTGCTGCGTCGTCGTCTCTCTTGACGGTACCGGTGTTGTTGTCTCACTCGCTGGGGCTCCGCCCCCAGCCCTCCGGGCATGCCCACGAACCGCCCGACTCAGTCGGCTGCGAAGTGACCCAGTTCGGCCAAGCCGATTTGGCCGGTTCCGCCCCTGTAGGCGTCCTTGTGGTACTTCACCCCACGCGAGAGGCTGCCATCACCGGCGTACCGGTCCGGACAGCCGTACACACGGCCAACCTAGGCCGCTGTGCGCCGAGTTGAGGAGGGGGTACACAGCCATGGCACGGACGCGAACGCGGCGTCTGCGCCGGGCGGGGGGCCTGACCGCGGTGACCTGTGCCGCGGCCCTTTCGGCCATCACCCTGCCCGCGCACGCCGCACCGGAGGGGCGGATACTCGGCGCCGGACAGCCCGGCTCCGTCAGCGGAAGTTACCTGGTGACGCTCAAGGGAGGAACGAAGGCTCCCTCGGCGGCCGGAAAGGACCTCGCCGAGACATACGGGGCGAAAATCAGCCACACCTACGGCACGGTCCTCAACGGCTACGCCGTGCAGGCGAACGAGAGACAGGCCAGGCGCCTCGCGGCCGACTCCCGCGTCGCCTCGGTCGTCCAGGACACCCGTGTAGCCCTAGGGCCTGTGTCGAAAGTGGCGCCTGCCGGGCGACGCCCGGCACGCACTCTCGCCGCACCGGGCGAAAGCCCAAGTACATCCAGTACGAGGGCTTCCGCCCGGCACGCCGAGAGCACGCACCAGACGCCGCCCGGCCCGCCCTCCGGGCGGACGACGCCACTTTCGACACAGGCCCTAGACCACACCCAGAAGAACCCGCCGTCCTGGGGCCTGGACCGCATCGACCAGCGGAACCTGCCGCTGAACAAGAACTACACCTGGCCGGAGTCCGGGGGCGCCGGTGTGACGGTGTACGTGATCGACACCGGCATCCGGACCACGCACAAGGACTTCGGCGGCCGGGCGAGTCACGGCTGGGACTTCGTCGGCAACGACAGGACGGCGAACGACGGCAACGGACACGGCACGCATGTCGCCGGTACCGTCGCCGGCACGACGTACGGCGTCGCCAAGAAGGCCAAGGTCGTCGCCGTACGCGTCCTCGACAACGCCGGCGCGGGCACCACCGCCCGCGTCATCGCCGGCATCGACTGGGTGACAAAACACGCCAGGAAACCCGCGGTCGCCAACCTCAGCCTGGGGGGCTACTACAACGCCCAGCTCGACGCCGCCGTACGCAACTCCATCGCGTCCGGTGTGACCTACACGGTCGCCGCGGGCAACGACGGGCTGCCGGCCGGCCTCTACTCCCCCGCCGGTGTGCCGCAGGCGATCACGGTGGGCGCGACCGACAGGCAGGACACGAAACCGGGCTTCTCCAACTTCGGCGCGGCGCTCGACCTGTTCGCCCCGGGCGTGGCCATCACGTCCGCGTCCCACACGAGCAACACGAGCCGGGCGACCTTCTCCGGTACGTCGATGGCGTCGCCGCACGCGGCGGGCGCGGCCGCGCTGTATCTCGCGGACCATCGCAAGGCCACGCCCGCCCAGGTCGGCAAGGCACTGGTCGCGCAGGCCGCGTCCGGAAAGGTCTCCGGACGGGGACTCGGCTCACCGAACAAACTTCTGCAAGTACCGCGCTGACAGCGGCCAACCACCAGCCACAGACCGGCCAAGTCCCGGCACCGGCCCCGTTCGGCCAGAACGGGGCCGGTCTTGTGTGTAGACATACGCGTGAGTAGTTAACAAAGTGCCGGATTGCCCACCCGAATAGGGTGGGAAGGCTCCTCCGGTACGCCCCGCGCATAGAGTCTCCAGGGACACCACGCAGGACCCACCTCCCCACAGCCATCCGCCCACCCACGTTGACGCGGACAGGAGCGGTCATGCCCGCCACGCACCACTCGTCAGCACCTCCGACATCCCCCACCGAAGCACGCCCCGTGCGCCCGGTCGACGCCGGACCGCCGGACGCCTTCGCCCTGGAGCCACCCTCCGCGGGCGAGGCCACGGCCATCGGGCGCATACCCGTACTCGACGTCCGCCCGGTCGTCCAGCACGGACGCAGGCCCGCCAAGGCGGTGACCGGCGAGACCTTCGAGATCTCGGCCACCGTGTTCCGCGAGGGGCACGACGCCGTCGCCGCCAACGTCGTACTGAAGGATCCTCAGGGCCGGCCGGGGCCCTGGACGCCGATGCGGGAACTCGCCCCCGGCACCGACCGGTGGGGCGCCGAGGTCACCCCCGACGTCGTGGGCAACTGGACGTATCGCGTCGAGGCCTGGAGCGACCCGGTCACCACCTGGCGGCACCACGCGCAGATCAAGATCCCGGCGGGGATGGACACGGAACTGGTCCTGGAGGAGGGCGCCGACCTGTACGAGCGGGCGGCGGCCGGAGTCCCGGCGGGCCCGGCGCGGGCGGCGGTGCTGGCGGCTGTGGAGGTGTTGCGCGACGACTCCCTGCCGGTCGCGACGCGTCTCGCCGCCGCGTTGACGCCGGAGGTGGACGCGGTGCTGGCCCGGCATCCGCTGCGGGAACTGGTCACCGCCTCCCAGACCCTGCCGCTGCGGGTGGAACGCGAACGCGCCCTGTACGGCTCCTGGTACGAGTTCTTCCCCCGCTCCGAAGGCACCCCCGAACGCCCGCACGGCACCTTCCGCACCGCCGCCCGCCGCCTGCCCGCGATCGCGGCCATGGGCTTCGACGTGGTCTACCTGCCCCCGATCCACCCCATCGGCACCACCTTCCGCAAAGGCCGCAACAACACCCTCTCCGCCGGACCCGACGACGTCGGCGTGCCCTGGGCCATCGGCTCCCCCGAGGGCGGCCACGACGCCGTCCACCCCGACCTGGGCACCCTCGAGGACTTCGACCACTTCGTGACCCGAGCCCGCGAGGTGGGGCTGGAGATCGCGCTGGACTTCGCCCTGCAGTGCTCCCCCGACCACCCCTGGGTACACAAACACCCCGAGTGGTTCCATCACCGCCCCGACGGCACGATCGCGTACGCGGAGAACCCGCCGAAGAAGTACCAGGACATCTACCCCATCGCCTTCGACGCCGACATGGACGGCCTGATCGCCGAGACCCTGCGCGTCCTGCGGCACTGGATGGACCACGGGGTGCGGATCTTCCGCGTCGACAACCCGCACACCAAACCGGTCGTCTTCTGGGAGCGGGTGATCGCCGACATCAACCGCACCGACCCCGACGTGATCTTCCTGGCCGAGGCGTTCACCCGCCCGGCGATGATGCACACCCTGGCCCAGATCGGCTTCCAGCAGTCCTACACCTACTTCACCTGGCGCAACAGCAAGCAGGAACTGACCGACTACCTCACCGAACTCTCCGGGGAAGCGGCCGCCTACATGCGGCCCAACTTCTTCACCAACACCCCCGACATCCTGCACGCCTACCTCCAGCACGGCGGCCGCCCCGCCTTCGAGGCACGGGCCGTACTGGCCGCCACCCTCTCCCCCACCTGGGGCATCTACAGCGGCTACGAACTGTGCGAGAACACCCCGATCAGGGAGGGCAGCGAGGAGTACCTCGACTCGGAGAAGTACCAGCTCAAACCCCGCGACTGGGAAGCCGCCGAACGCGAAGGCCGCACCCTCACCCCCCTCATCACCCGGCTCAACGCCATCCGGCGCGCGAACCCGGCCCTGCGACAGCTGCGCGACCTCCACTTCCACCACGCGGACCAGGAAGCGGTGATCGCGTATTCGAAGCGGCGGGGCTCGAACACCGTTCTGGTCGTCGTCAACCTCGACCCTCACCACACCCAGGAGGCCACGGTCTCGTTGGACATGCCGCAACTCGGCCTGGAATGGCACGAGTCGGTGCCGGTGCGCGACGAGCTCACCGGCGAGACCTATCACTGGGGCAGGAACAACTATGTGCGCCTCGAGCCGGGCCGTGTGCCCGCGCACGTCTTCAGCGTCCTGCGACCGTCCACCCCGCAGATCGGAGGGTCACCCACAACATGATCGTCAACGAGCCCGTCCAGGACACCTTCGAGGACACTCCCGCCAAGGACCGGGACCCGGAGTGGTTCAAGCGCGCGGTCTTCTACGAGGTCCTCGTCCGCTCCTTCCAGGACAGCAACGGTGACGGCGTCGGCGACCTCAATGGGCTGACCGCCAAACTGGACTATCTGCAGTGGCTGGGCGTCGACTGCCTGTGGCTGCCGCCGTTCTTCAAGTCACCCCTGAGGGACGGCGGATACGACGTCTCCGACTACACCGCCGTACTGCCCGAATTCGGTGACCTCGCCGACTTCGTGGAGTTCGTGGACGCCACCCACCAGCGCGGCATGCGTGTGATCATCGACTTCGTCATGAACCACACCAGCGACCAGCACCCGTGGTTCCAGGAGTCGAGGAACAACCCCGACGGACCGTACGGCGACTACTACGTCTGGGCCGACGACGACAAACAGTTCCAGGACGCGCGGATCATCTTCGTCGACACCGAGGCCTCCAACTGGACCTTCGACCCGGTCCGCAAGCAGTACTACTGGCATCGCTTCTTCTCCCATCAGCCGGATCTGAACTACGAGAACCCGGCTGTCCAGGAGGAGATGATCTCCGCACTCCGGTTCTGGCTGGACCTCGGCATCGACGGATTCCGGCTGGACGCGGTGCCGTACCTCTACCAGCAGGAGGGCACCAACTGCGAAAACCTTCCGGCCACCCACGACTTCCTCAAGCGGGTCCGGAAGGAGATCGACGCCAGTTACCCGGACACGGTGCTGCTGGCGGAGGCGAACCAGTGGCCGGAGGACGTCGTCGACTACTTCGGCGACTACGCCAGTGGCGGCGACGAATGCCACATGGCGTTCCACTTCCCGGTCATGCCGCGGATCTTCATGGCCGTGCGACGGGAATCGCGCTACCCGGTCTCGGAAATCCTCGCCAAGACCCCGGCGATCCCCTCCAACTGCCAGTGGGGCATCTTCCTGCGCAACCACGACGAGCTGACCCTGGAAATGGTCACCGACGAAGAGCGCGACTACATGTGGGCGGAATACGCCAAGGACCCCCGCATGCGCGCCAACATCGGCATCCGGCGGCGGCTGGCGCCCCTGCTGGACAACGACCGCAACCAGATCGAACTCTTCACCGCCCTGCTGCTGTCCCTGCCGGGCTCGCCGATCCTCTACTACGGCGACGAGATCGGCATGGGCGACAACATCTGGCTCGGCGACCGGGACGCCGTCCGCACCCCCATGCAGTGGACACCGGATCGCAACGCAGGTTTTTCTTCCTGTGACCCCGGTCGCCTGTACTTGCCGACCATCATGGACCCCGTCTACGGCTACCAGGTCACCAACGTCGAGGCGTCGATGTCGTCGCCCTCCTCGCTGCTGCACTGGACCCGCCGCATGATCGAGATCCGCAAGCAGAACCTGGCCTTCGGGCTCGGGTCCTACCGGGAGCTGCCGTCCTCCAACCCGGCCGTGATCGCGTTCCTGCGGGAGTACGAGGACGACCTGGTGCTGTGCGTCAACAACTTCTCCCGGTTCGCGCAGCCCACCGAGCTGGACCTCAGCGCGTTCCACGGGCGGCATCCGGTCGAGCTGTTCGGCGGGGTCCGGTTCCCCGCGGTCGGTGACCTGCCGTATCTGCTGACTCTCGGCGGCCACGGCTTCTACTGGTTCCGGCTGCGCAAGGACGCCGCGTAGACAGCGGCAGAACCCCGGGTGGGGCGGTTTCTCCCGCCCTGCCCGGGGCACGCATCAGTAACACCCCGACCGCCCGGGGAAAGGACGCGACGCCATGTCGGAAGCCGTCACACGTATCGCCACGACAAGTCCCGGCAGTCCCGGCCTCCTTGCGTCACTGGATCCCCTGTTGCAGGAGTGGCTGCCGCGGCAGCGCTGGTTCGCGGGGAAGGGTCGTCCGGTCACCGGGTTCTCCCTGGTGGCGGCCACCGAGCTGCTGCCGCCCACGGCGAAGCTCGGCCTCTACCACCTGCTCGTGCGCGCCCACCAGCCGCTCTCGCTGGGCACCTCGACCCAGCCGGGCGACTGCTACCAGCTCCTGATAGGCGTGCGCGAGGCGCTGCCACCCCGGCTCGCGCCCGCGCTGATCGGACATCTCGACGACGGGCCGCTCGCCGGACACACGGTGTACGACGCCCTGTACGACACCCGGCCCGCCGAACTGCTCCTGGAGGCGGTGCGCTCTCGCGCCCGCATCGGCGGCCTGCGCTTCGAGCGGGACCCGCACCAGGAGATCCGGGACGGGCTGGTGCCCCGCGTGATGACCGCCGAGCAGTCCAACTCGTCGATCGTCTATGGAGATACGTTCATCCTGAAGCTGTTGCGCCGGATCGTGCCCGGTACCAATCCCGACCTGGAGCTGCCGCTGGCGCTGGCCCGCGAGGGCTGCCCCCGGGTGCCGGCGCCGACGGGATGGATACGGGCCGAGCTGGCCGGTGAGTCGTACGTCCTGGGTGTGCTCCAGCCGTTCGTGCAGGGCGCGGCGGACGGCTGGGAGCTGGCGCTGCGGGAGCTGGCCAAGGGCGAGGACTTCGGCGCGGAGGCGCGCTCGCTCGGGCGGGCCACCGCCGAGGTGCACACGGCGCTCGCCCGGGCCCTGCCCACGGTGACCCTCGGCCACACCCAGCTGCACCTGCTGGCCGACGGCATGATCGAGCGCCTGGAGGCGGCCGTGCAGGCGGTGCCGGCGCTCAGGCCGTACGCGCCCGGGCTGCACTCCACGTTCACCGCGCTGGGCGATCTGGCCGCCGAGGGCCGGACCTGGACCGCGCAGCGCATCCACGGCGATCTGCACCTGGGCCAGTGCCTGCGCTCTCCCGCCGGGCAGTGGTGGCTGATCGACTTCGAGGGCGAGCCGTCGAAGCCGCTGGCCGAGCGACGGATGCCGCAGCCGCCGGCCCGGGACATAGCGGGGATGCTGCGTTCCTTCGACTACGCGGCGCACTCGGCCGAGGTGCCGGTGCCGGGCTGGGCCGAGGCCTGCCGGGCCGCGTACTGCTCGGGATACGCCGAGGTCAGCGGGGTGGATCCGCGAACCGACCCCGTGCTCCTACGGGCCTACGAGACGGACAAGGCGATCTACGAGGTCGTCTACGAGGCCCGGCACCGCCCGGACTGGCTCCCCGTACCGATGGCCGCGATCGAGCGTTACGTCACATCCTCTAGGAGGCTCCACCCGTGACCACCCGCACCCCGTCCAGCGGTCCGGAACCGAAGAAGACCGCTGCCAAAGCCGCGAAGAGTGTGAAGAAGGCCGCGGAGAAGGCGACCGCGCCGAAGAAAGCGGTGAAGAAGGCGGCTGCGAAGAAGGCCACCCCCGAGAAGGCGGTGACGAAGAAGGCCGCGGCCAGGAAGGCGGCGCCGACCGCGAAGAAGGCGGCCCCGGCAGCCAAGAAGACGACGGCGAAGAAGACGACGGCCAAGAAGGCCACCGCGAAGACCGCCGCGAAGAAGACGACGGCCAAGAAGGTCGCCGCCAAGAGGGTCACCGCAGCCAACCCCGCTCAGCCGCCGGAGGCCATCGAGGGCCTCTCCCCCGCCGTCGACGCCGGTGACCGCGAGCGGCTGCTCGCCGGCACCCACCACGAGCCGCACGCGGTGCTCGGCGCGCATCCCGTACCCGGCGGGATCGCCTTCCGGGCCTTCCGGCCGTACGCGCGGTCCGTCACGGTCGTCGCCGGGGACGAACGGGCGGAGCTGCACGACGACGGGGACGGGTTCTTCTCGGGCCTGCTGCCGCTGCGGGAGGTCCCGGCGTACCGGCTTCTCGTGGCGTACGACGGGACGGTCCAGGACACCGAGGACGCGTACCGATTCCTGCCCGCGATCGGCGATCTCGACCTGCACCTGATCGGCGAGGGCCGGCACGAGCAGCTGTGGACGGCGCTGGGCGCGGAGCCGATGACGCACCAGGGCGTGACCGGCACCCGATTCACGGTGTGGGCGCCGAACGCGCGGGGCGTGCGGGTGGCCGGCACCTTCAACTTCTGGGACGGATCGGCGTTCCCGATGCGCTCGCTCGGCGGCACCGGCGTCTGGGAGCTGTTCGTGCCCGGCATCGGCGAGGGCGAGCTGTACAAGTTCGAGATCACCCGGCCCGACGGCTCGAAGACCCTGCGCGCCGATCCGCTGGCCCGTCGTACGGAGACCCCGCCCAACACCTCCTCCGTCGTGCACGCCTCGCACCACGAGTGGCACGACGAGGAGTGGCTGGCGCGCCGGGCGGACGCGCCCGCGCACGAGGCGCCGTTCTCCGTGTACGAGGTCCACCTGGCGTCCTGGCGGCCCGGCCTGACGTACCGGCAACTCGCCGAGCAGCTTCCGGCGTACGTCAAGGACCTGGGCTTCACCCACGTCGAGCTGATGCCGGTCGCCGAGCACCCCTTCGGCGGCTCCTGGGGCTACCAGGTCACCGGCTTCTACGCGCCGACGGCCCGGCTCGGCACTCCGGACGACTTCAAGTACCTGGTCGACGCGCTGCACCAGGCCGGGATCGGTGTGCTGATGGACTGGGTGCCGGCGCACTTCCCGCGCGACGACTGGGCGCTGGCCGAGTTCGACGGCCGTCCGCTGTACGAGCACGAGGACCCGCTGCGGGCCGCGCACCCCGACTGGGGCACGCTGGAGTTCGACTACGGCCGTCGGGAGGTGCGCAACTTCCTGGTGGCGAACGCCGTGTACTGGTGCGAGGAGTTCCACATCGACGGGCTGCGGGTGGACGCGGTCGCCTCGATGCTCTACCTGGACTACTCGCGCGAGCCCGGCCAGTGGACGCCGAACGTGCACGGCGGCCGGGAGAACCTGGACGCGGTGGCCTTCCTCCAGGAGATGAACGCCACGGTGTACCGGCGGGTGCCGGGCGTGGTGACCATCGCGGAGGAGTCCACGGCGTGGGACGGCGTCACGCGCGCCACGCACCACATGGGTCCGGGCGGTTTCGGGGGCCTCGGTTTCGGCCTGAAGTGGAACATGGGCTGGATGCACGACTCGCTGGACTACGTCAGCCACGAGCCGGTCCACCGCAAGTACCACCACAACGAGATGACCTTCTCGATGGTGTACGCCTACAGCGAGAACTACGTCCTGCCCATCTCGCACGACGAGGTCGTCCACGGCAAGCGCTCGCTGGTGTCGAAGATGCCGGGCGACTGGTGGCAGCAGCGTGCCACCCACCGCGCGTATCTGGGCTTCATGTGGGCCCACCCCGGCAAGCAACTGCTGTTCATGGGCCAGGAGTTCGCCCAGGGAGCGGAGTGGTCCGAGGCGCACGGCCCGGACTGGTGGCTCCTGGATCCCGCGTACGGGGCGGGGCCCGACCACCGTGGCGTCCTCGACCTGGTCCGCGACCTCAACACCGTCTACCGCGCGACCCCCGCCCTCTGGCAGCTCGACATCGAACCGTCCGGCTTCCAGTGGGTGGTCGGAGACGCCGCCGAGGACAACGTCTTCGCGTTCCTGAGGTACGACGCGGAAGGCACCCCCCTCCTGGCGGTCTCCAACTTCTCCCCGGTCGTCCGCCACGACTACCGCCTCGGCGCCCCCGACGACATCCCCGCCTGGCACGAGACCCTCAACACCGACGCGGGGCGGTACGGCGGCAGCGACGTCACCAACCCGGACATCATCAAGCCGGAGCCGCAGGGGTGGCACGGCCGTCCGGCGAGCATCCGGTTGACGTTGCCGCCGCTGGCGACGGTGTGGCTGCGGCCGGCCTGAAACGTGAGGTGATACCCGCCGGTCACGGCTTGTTCAGCACTCCGCGCCAGGTCCATCCCGCGCCGAGGACCGCGTCCCGCAGGGGATTCTTCATCTCCTGCGGGCCGACACCGGTCCGCTCCACCATGCGCCGGCGCCCGTCGGGTCCCCGCTCGTACGTCCACGACCGGGAGGGCGCCGGCCCGCGGCCGTACTCACGCGCCACGACGAGCCCTTGCGAGTCCCCGACTCGCGTCACCTTCCACTGCTCGTCGAGGGCCCGCACCTCGTGCTTCTGCGGGACCAGACGCATCCGGATCTTGAAGGTCCGCTCCAGCTGCTTGCGGGGGACGGACCCCACGACAGACCGCACCATCCGCCACTCCGCCACCAGGTCGGCCTTCTCCTCGGGGAGACCGCCGCGCACGCGGTACGGCACGTCCGGCCCGTTGAACGCGAGCAGCGCGGCCCGGACTTCCGTGGCGGACAGCGGTGCGACGCCGGCATCGGGATATCTGGTGCCGGTCAGTCTGTCGAAGAGGCCCATGGGGTCAACCTAGTGCCCCGGCAGGCAACGTTTGCCCGTTAAGGAGCGGCGTCCGGTGCGTGCTCTCGGCGTGCCGGCCGGAAGCCCTCGTACTGGACGTACTTGGGCTTTCGGCCGGTGCGGCGAGAGTGCGTGCCGGGCGTCGCGACGGGGCGAACGTTGCCTGTCGGGGCACTAGATCGTCAGCTCCGGCTGGTGATGCGGAGGTAGCGGCTGTCGGGATCGTGCACGCTGCCTACTCGAAGGCGCCCGCCAGCGCCTTCGGCAGCTCGCCGGTGTGCAGGACGCCGAGCCGCTGTGTGGCCCGGGTCAGCGCCACGTACAGGTCGCTCGTGCCGTACCGGCCGGGTTCGACCACCAGCACCGAGTCGAACTCCAGGCCCTTGGCCTGACGCGGGTCGAGGAGTACGACCGTCCGGGTCAGGTCGGGCTCCGCGCCGGCCGTCACGCCGTCCAGGCGGGCGGCCAGCGCGCGGTGCAGCTCGCGGGGGGCGATGACCGCCAACCGGCCCTCTGTCGGAGTGAGTTCCCCGACCGCCTTGGCCACCGCGCCGGGCAGGTCGTCGGTCGCGCGCGCCCAGGGCCGTACCCCCGTCGACCGCACCGAACTCGGCGGCTCGAAGCCGGGGTGCTCCGCGCGCACCACGGCCGCCGCGACGTCCATGATCTCGGCCGGTGTGCGGTAGTTGACGCCGAGGCGGGTGTGCTCCCAGCGGTCCTCGACGTACGGTTCGAGGATGCCCGACCACGAGCCGACGCCCGCCGCCTCCGCGGTCTGCGCCGGGTCGCCGACCAGGGTCATCGAGCGGGTCGGGCTGCGCCGCATCAGCAGCCGCCAGGCCATCGGAGACAGCTCCTGCGCCTCGTCGACGATGATGTGCCCGAACGCCCAGGTGCGGTCGGCCGCCGCGCGCTCGGCGGCGCTGCGGTGGTCGTCCTCCTCGTGGCGTTCGGCGAACCGCTCGGCGTCGATGATGTCGTGCGCCGAGAGCACCTCGGAGGACTCGGGATCGCTGTCCTCCTTGTCCTCGAACTCGTAGGTGCGGGAGGCGTACGACACGTCGAGCACGCCCTGCGCGTAGGCGATCTGGTTCTCCCGCTCCCGCTCGGCGCGTGCCCGCGCCACCCGGTCGTCCTCGCCCAGCAGTTCGGCCGCCTCGTCGAGCAGCGGTACGTCCGCCACGGTCCACGCCCGGGTCACCGGGCGGCGGATGGCGGCCGCGTCCTCGTCGCCGACGTATTCCTCGGGCGCGGCGAGGAAGTCCGCGACCAGGCGCTGCGGGGTCAGCCTCGGCCACAGCTGGTCGATGGCGGACCAGACCTCGGGGTTCTCGGCGATTTCGTCGCGGATCTGGGTGATGTCGCTCGCGTCCAGCATGCTGGACCCGTCGTAGGGGTCGGTGCCGACGCGTTCGGCGTACAGCTCGGTGAGCGCGTTGAGGATGTGGCCCTCGAAGTGCTCGCGTGCCGCGTTGTGCTGGAGCTTGGCAGCCCGGGTGCGCTCGCGGGCGACCCGTACCAGGCCGTCGTCGAGCATCAGGATCTCGCGGTCGTGCTCGATCGCGATCACCGGGTCGGGCAGTGCCTGACGGTCGCGTACGACGTCGGCGAGCACGTCGGCCATCTCGGCGCGGCCCTTCACCGCGGCCGCCTCGGGGGTGTCCGCCTTGGTCGCCTTCACGCCGGGGAACAGCTCACCGACCGTCGACAGCAGCACGCCCGTCTCGCCCAGCGAGGGCAGCACCTGGCCGATGTAGCCGAGGAAGGCGGGGTTGGGGCCGACGATCAGGACGGCCCGCCGGGCCAGCAGTTCCCGGTGTTCGTAGAGGAGATAGGCGGCCCGGTGCAGGGCCACCGCCGTCTTGCCGGTGCCGGGGCCGCCCTCGACCACCAGGACGCCCCGGTGGGGGGCGCGGATGATCTCGTCCTGTTCGGCCTGGATGGTCCGCACGATGTCGCTCATCCGGCCGGTGCGCGCGGAGTTGAGCGCGGCGAGCAGTACGGCGTCACCGGTCGGGTCCTCGTGCCCGGTCCTCTCCTGGTCCCCGAGGTCGAGGATCTCGTCGTGCAGGGCGGTGACCCGGCGGCCCTCGGTGGAGATGTGCCGGCGCCGGCGCAGGTCCATCGGGGTGTGGCCGGTGGCCAGGTAGAAGGGGCGGGCGACGTCGGCCCGCCAGTCGATCAGGATCGGCGTGCGGTCGGCGTCTTCGGCGCGCAGGCCGATACGTCCGATGTGGTGGCTGACCCCGGAGGTCAGGTCGATCCGGCCGAAGCAGAGGGAACCGTCCACCGCGTTCAGCGCGGCCAGCAGTCCCGAGCGTTCGGCGACCAGGATGTCCCGCTCCAGCCGGGCCTGCATGGGCGTGTTGCCCTGGGCGAGCGCGTCCGTGAGGGAGTCCTCGGTGTGGCCGCGCAGGGCGTCGACGCGGACGTACAGTCCGTCGACGAATTCCTGCTCGTGCCGCAATTCATTGTCTGGAAAGTCGGTGTTTGACAATTCCACTCCCGCCCGGATATACTGTGCTCACTAAACTTATCAGCGACTCAATCTCCTTGAAGTCGCGAACCATTGAATATACGCAAAGGAATCCCCCGAGCGCAATTGCTCGGGGGATTCCTTTTGTACTGCGTAGACTCAGAGCACGTCGGACAGCTCCTCCAGCAGGCGCCGCTTGGGCCGGGCGCCCACCATCGACTTCACGGGCTCGCCGCCGCGGAACACCATGAAGGTCGGCATCGACAGCACCTTGTAGGCGTTCGTGGTCTCCGGGTTGGTGTCCACATCCAGCTGGACCACCTTGAGCCGGTCGCCCTCCTCCTCGGCGAGGGCGCGGAGCACCGGCCCCATCTGCCGGCACGGGGGGCACCAGTCGGCGGTGAATTCCACCAGCACCGGAAGCTCCGCGTCGATCACCTCTGACTCAAAGTCCGCGTCCGTCACGTCGGTCACGCCGTCCGCCTTGATCACAGGTCCCGCCCTCCCAGTTCGCACAGCGGCTCCGGGCCACCCGGAACCGACGCATCGGCGCCCAGCTCATACTGCGCGCGCTCGGCCTTCGCCAGCTGTGCGCCGACCGTCGCCCGCACGGCCTGCAACTCGCCGATCAGCGCGTCGAGCTCGTCCAGCTTGCGCCGGTAGACCGCGAGCGAGGCGGGGCACGAGTCGCCCTCGGGATGCCCGGCCCGCAGACACTCCACGAACGGCCGCGTCTCCTCCAGGTCGAACCCGAAGTCCTGCAGCGTCCTGATCTGCCTGAGCAGCTTCAGGTCGTGCTCGTCGTACGTCCGGTGGCCGTTGCCGTCCCGCCGTGCGGGCAGCAGCCCCCGTGATTCGTAGTACCGCAGCGTCCGGGTCGTGGTCCCGGCGTGTGCGGCCAGCTCGCCGATGCGCATGGGTACGAACGTATGCCTTGACGCAGACGTCAAGGCAAGGCCGGCGGCAGGAGGGGCTTGCGCTCGACCGGGAGCCCCACGTCTTCGTCATCGCGCCGGACAGCCCCAGGCCTGCCGACCGGCGGCAAACGCGAGAGGCGGGCACGTCCACCGCGTCACCGTAGTGATCGCAGTGGGCGTGCCCGCCTCCGGTGCCACCGTGGCGGTGGCGGCGCCGAGCGAGGAGAAGGAACGACCCGGGCGGCTGAGCGACGGGGGAGCACCTCAGCCGCCCGGAGTCGACGGGACGGGCCCGGGTTCAGGCCGGGCCCGGCCCCGCTCGGTCAGGCCTTGGCCAGTTCCTTCTCGCTGCCCGGCTCGCCGACGGCGGCCTTGGCCGGATCGTCGTCGTCGAGGAGGGTCTTCTCGTCGAACGGGAGCTGCCCGGCGAGGACCTGGTCGACCCGCTCGCGGTCGATCTCCTTGGTCCAGGTGCCGATCAGCACCGTGGCGACGGCGTTGCCCGCGAAGTTGGTCAGGGCGCGCGCCTCGCTCATGAAGCGGTCGATGCCGACGATCAGGCCGATGCCGTCCACCAGGGCCGGCTTGTGCGACTGGAGGCCGCCCGCCAGCGTGGCGAGACCCGCACCGGTGACACCGGCCGCGCCCTTCGAGGCGACCAGCAGGAACAGCAGCAGCGGAATCTGCTCACCGATCGACATCGGCGTACCCATCGCGTCGGCGATGAACAGGGACGCCATGGTCATGTAGATCATGGTGCCGTCGAGGTTGAAGGAGTAGCCGGTCGGGACCGTGATGCCGACCACCGGCTTGCTGACGCCCAGGTGCTCCATCTTCGCGATCAGACGCGGCAGCGCCGACTCGGACGAGGAGGTGGACAGGATCAGCAGGAACTCACGGCCCAGGTACTTGAACAGCGAGAGGATGTTCAGTCCGGCGACGATCCGCAGCAGCGTACCGAGCACGATGAAGATGAAGAGCACGCAGGTGACGTAGAAGCCGAGCATCAGCACCGCGAGGCTCTTGAGCGCGTCCACGCCCGCGGAACCGGTGACCGCGGCGATCGCACCGAAGGCACCGATCGGGGCGGCCCACATCACCATGGCGAGGATGCGGAAGACGAGCCGCTGGATGTGCTCGATGCCCCGCAGGATCGGCTGGCCCGCCGAGCCCATGCCCTGCAGTGCGAAGCCGGCGAGCACGGCGATCAGGAGGGTCTGCAGGACCGACTCATTGGTGAAGGCGGACACGATCGTGGTCGGGATGATGCCGAGCAGGAACTCCGTGGTGTCCTTGGCCTCGGCGTCGACCTGAGCGTGACCGGCGTCCTTGATGGCGTCGGTCACCGCGAGGCCCGTGCCCGGCTCCAGGATGTTGCCGACGACCAGGCCGATGCCCAGCGCGACCAGCGACATGATCGTGAAGTACACCAGCGCGATACCGCCGACGGCACCGACCTTGGCGGCCTTCCGCACCGAGCCGATACCGAGCACGATGGTGCAGAAGATGATCGGCGAGATCATCATCTTGATCAGGTTCACGAAGCCGGTACCGATCGGCTTCAGCTCCACCGCGAAGTCCGGTGCGACCAGACCCACGGTGATACCGGCGGCGACCGCGACGATCACCGCGATGTACAGATAGTGGGTCCGGTCCCGCTTGGCTTTGGGTGCGGCAGGTGCCGTATCGGCTGCGCTGGTCACGGGGCCCTCCTTGACGACGTCGTCGGCCTTACCGGCGTGCGGCTCACGTCCGGGGGTTTCAGGGGAATGCCGTGACTATCCCCTGCTGTGTGAGGGCGGTCACCCTTCCGTTCATTTAGTTCACAATCAGCCAAGAGGCAGACTGACGGCATGCGCGTACACGTCCCCCGCCCCCGCAGCCTGGCCGGCCAGCTCTTCGCCATGCAGGCCGTGCTGATAGCGGTGGTCGTCGCCGGGTACGCGCTGTTCACGTACGTCAGTGACCGCAGCCAGGCCGAGGACGCCGCGCGCAGGCAGGCCCTGGCGGTGGCCCGCTCGGTCGCGGACTCCCCCTCCGTGCGGGAGGCGATCGGCACCTCCGACCCGTCGGCCGAGCTCCAGCCGTACGCGCTGCGGGTCATGCGCGACACCGACGTCGACTTCATCACGATCATGAACCCGCAGGGCATCCGCTGGACCCACCCCCGCCCGGCGGAAATCGGCCAGCGCTTCCGCGGACACATAGCCCCCGCTCTGGAGGGCAGGTACTTCACCGAGACCTATACGGGCACGCTCGGCCCGTCCGTCCGCGCGGTCACCCCCGTCCAGGACGACGACAAGCGGGTCATCGGGCTGGTCAGCGCCGGCATCAGGGTCGAGGAGATCACCAAGCGGGTGCAGGCCCAGCTGACGGCCCTGCTCGCCGTCGCGGCCGGCGCGCTCGCGCTCGGCGCGGTCGGCACGTACGTCGTCAACGCCCGGCTGCGCCGCCACACGCACGGCATGAACGCGGCCGAGCTCAGCCGGATGCACGACTATCATCAGGCCGCGCTGCACGCCGTACGTGAGGGGCTGCTGATGCTGGACGGGCAGTACAGGGTGGCGCTCATCAACGACGGCGGGCGGGAGCTGCTGGGCGTGGCCTCCGAGGAGGACGTGATCGGCCGGTCCGTGGCCGAGCTCGGGCTGCCGGCGCCGCTGACGGGGGCGCTGCTGTCGTCGGAGCCGCGGGTGGACGAGGTGCATCTGACGGCGGACCGGGTGCTGGTGGTGAACACCTCGCCGGTGTCGGGCGGGGAGCGCCGGGGCACGGTGGTGACCCTGCGGGATGTAACCGAACTCCAGTCGCTGATGGGCGAGTTGGACTCCGAGCGCGGCTTCACGCAGGCGCTGCGCTCACAGGCGCACGAGGCGGCGAACCGGCTGCACACGGTGGTGTCGCTGATCGAGCTGGACCGGGCGCAGGAGGCGGTCGACTTCGCCACGGCCGAACTAGAACTCGCCCAGGCGCTGACCGACCAGGTGGTGGCGGCGGTCAGCGAGCCGGTGCTGGCCGCCCTGCTGCTGGGCAAGACGGCCCAGGCGAACGAGCGGGGCGTGGAACTGGTGGTCTCGGAGGACAGCCGCCTGGACGACGGCCTGCTGCCGCCGTCGCTCCCCGCGCGGGACCTGGTGACCATCCTCGGCAACCTGATCGACAACGCGGTGGACGCGGCGCAGGGGAGCGTACGGGCACGGGTGACGGTGACGGCGTACACGGAGAAGGGCGAGCTGGTCCTGAGGGTGTCGGACACGGGAGCGGGCGTGGATCCGGCGCACGCGGAGGCGGTCTTCCAGCGCGGCTTCTCGACGAAGCCGGCGGGGCCGGGCGGGCGGGGGCTGGGCCTGGCGCTCGTACGTCAGGCGGCGACCCGGCACGAGGGGACGCTGGCGGTGGCGGTGGCCGACGGGGGCGGGGCGGAGTTCGAGGTGCGGTTGCCGTTGAGGGACGGGACGAAGCAGTCCGCGTACGCGGCGGCGGGCGATGACGTGGGCGCCGTCTCGAGAAGCACGGTGTCCGGAGGCGACGTATGACGACCGAGCAGCAGCCCATCCGCGTCCTCGTCGTGGAGGACGACCCCGTCGCCGCCGACGCGCACGTCCTGTACGTCAACCGCGTCCCCGGCTTCACGGCCGTCGGCAAGGCCCACACCGGCGCGGAGGCCGGCCGCGCGCTGGACCGTACGCCGGTCGACCTGCTGCTCCTCGACCTGCACCTGCCGGACGTGCACGGCCTCCAGCTGGCCCGCTCCCTGCGCGCCGCCGGCCACCACGCCGACGTGATAGCGGTGACGTCGGCACGGGACCTGACGGTCGTACGGGAGGGCGTCTCGCTGGGCGTGGTCCAGTACGTCCTGAAGCCCTTCACCTTCGCGACCCTGCGCGACCGGCTCGTTCGGTACGCCGAGTTCCACGCGGCGGCGGGCGAGGCGAGCGGCCAGGACGAGGTCGACCGGGCGCTGGCGACCCTGCGGGCACCGGGACCGGCGGCACTGCCGAAGGGGCTGAGCGGGCCGACGCTGGAGCGGGTGACGGGCGCGCTGCGGGAGGCGGAGGAGGGACTGACGGCGGCGGGGATCGCCGAGGCGGTGGGCATCTCCCGGATAACGGCCCGGCGGTACCTGGAGCATCTGGTGGAGGCGGGGCGGGCCGAGCGGGCGCCTGTGTACGGGCAGGTGGGGCGGCCGGAGTTGGTGTACCGGTGGGTGCGGGGGGTCGTGGGGCGGGGGCGCTGAGGGATCATTCCCCGCCTTGGACCGTCCCGAAGGGAACGGCGTACCGCACGATGCACGCGCCCAGCCCCACCACCGCGAGCGCCTCGACGACCGAGACGACGAGCAGACCCGGGGTGGTGTCGTCGGCCCAGTACACGACGAGCGCGCTCAGCGGTACGAGGCAGAAGGCGAGCAGGTCGACGACGCACTGCACGACTTTGCGGGAGACACGGCGGGGGTCGGTGCGATGGAAGACCTCCCACCGGAACGCGCCCTGATCACCGGCGAGTTCGGCGAGCCGTGGCCCCAGCTCGCCCCGCACGTACGCCCCGATCGCCGAGATCTTCTCGTCGTTGACGAGGTAGGTCCACCCGAGAACGACGCACACCGGCGGCAGCGCGAGCAGCATCGACGCCTGCTTGGCCTGGGCCGCGGCGGCGATGACGGCCGCGACGACGGCGAGCGTCACGTACAGCAGGTTGTCGCGGAACCCGATCCGCGCCTTCTGCTCGTCCTTCACGCTCTGGTACTCGGCGAGCAGCAACTGCCCGACGGTGACGTCCTGCTCCGCCAACCCGATCCCCTCGCCTGATCTCAACGCGCCATGTGTGCGGGTGACTTGCCATACCTTAAGGGTGTGCCGGAGACATCACCCACCGTAGTCGTACTCACCGCGCTCCCCGTCGAGTACCAGGCCGTGCGCGCCCACATCGAGGACACCGAGGAACTCGTCCACGACGACGGGACGCGCGTCGAGCGCGGCCGCCTGGCGGGCACGGACTGGACCGTGGCGGTCGCCGAGCTGGGCGAGGGGGCGGTGAACGCGGCGGCGCTGACGATGCGGCTCACCGCGTGGCTGCGCCCGGAGGCACTGCTCTTCGTCGGGGTCGCGGGCGGGTTGAAGGACGACATCGAGATCGGTGACGTGGTCGTGGGCACGAAGGTGTACGCCGTGCACGGCGGCAAGCAGACACCGACAGGTTTCCACGCCCGCCCCGAGGCCTGGCACGGCTCGCACCGGCTGGTGCAGGCGGCGCGGTCCGCGCTGCGGGGGCTGGAGGGGGTGCGGGGACACTGCAAGCCGGTGGCGTGCGGGGACGTCGTCCTGGCCGACGACACGTCCGCCTTCGCCGAGTACATCCGGCGGACGTACAACGACGCGTGCGCGATCGAGATGGAGGGCTCCGGGGCGACACACGCGGCGCACCTGAGCGGCCAGTTGGACGCGCTGGTCATCCGGGGGATCAGCGACCGGGCCGACGCGGGGAAGCATGCGGCGGATGCGGCGGGGTCACAAGAACGGGCGGCCGGGCGGGCGGCGTCGGTCGCGGTGGCGGTACTGCGGAAGCACCGGCCGCGGGGCGGCTCCTCGGACCCCGAGGAGGGTCCCCATCATGGCTCCGACGTTGTCACGATCTTTGGCCGGGACCACGTCGACCTCCGCGGCGCCGCGTTCCACGGAACCGCCGTCGGCAGGTCGTTCGGACGCCGGTAGGCGAGCCACCGTCCACGGCCCGGTCCCCCGCGCCACCGCCACGTTGCCGCCGCGGCCGCTCGGCTTCACCGGCCGCCGACGGGAACTGGACCGCCTGCTCACGCAACTCGCGCCCGCCCAGGAGGAACCCGAGGCACTCCCGGTTCTCATCTTCGCCGTCGCCGGCATGGGCGGCATCGGGAAGACGGCGCTGGCGTTGGAGGCGGCGCATCGGGCGTGTGGGCAGGGGTGGTTTCCCGGTGGGACGCTGTTCGTGGATCTGCGAGGGTACGACGACGATCCGGTGACCGCCGATCAGGCGGTGCTGGCGCTGCTCGACGCGCTCGGCGTACGTGGTTCCGATCTGCCGCCGACCACCGCCCGGCACTACGACGCGTACCGCACGCTGCTGGCCGGGCAGCGGCCGCGGACCCTGCTGATCCTGGACAACGCCTCGGATCCGTCCCAGTTCCTCGACCTGCTGCCCGGCACCGACCTCCACCGGGTGCTGATCACCTCCCGGGACCGCCCGGACTCCCTCCCCGTACGCCTCGTAGACCTCCAAGCACTCGATCCGGACGACTCCGTCGCCCTCATGACCCGCGCCCTTCACGACGCCGACGAGCGCGACGACCGCCCGGCGCAGGAGCCGGATGCCCTGCGTGAACTGGCCTTCCTCTGCGGCCACCTGCCCCTCGCCGTCCAGATCGCCGCCGCGATGCTCCGCCGACGCCGCCACCGCACCATCGCCTCACTGGTGGCCGAGATCAGGAGAGCCGACGACCCGACCGTCGTCCTCGACAACGGCAGCCCCGGCACGGACCTTTACGGCCGTTCGCTCGTCCTGCGCCCCGTGCTGGAGACCTCGTACCGACGGCTCCCGCCCGACCGGGCCCGACTGCTGCGTCTGCTCGCCATCGCGCCCGGCGCGGAGACCAGCACGGAGGCCGTGACCGCTCTGGCCGGCCTAGACGAGCAAACCGCGCTGTCCTTGCTGGAGGACCTGGCCGCCACCTACCTCGTTTCACCGGTACTGGGCACCGACAGCTCCACCGCCGTCACGCGCTGGCGCGTGCACGACCTGGTCCGGGCGTTCGGGCAGCGGGTGGTGGCGGCGGATCCAGAACTGCGCGAGGAAGCGGACGCGGCGCGGGAGCGGGTGCTGGCCTTCTGCCACCGGTGGGCGAAGGCCGCCGACGAGCGGTATCTCTGGCTGCCGGGGCGGCCGGAGCCGGAACGGTTCGCGGACCGGCCGCAGGCTACTGCGTGGCTGAGCAGCGAACGCGCCACGCTGGTCGCGGCGGTGCAGTGGGCGCACGAAGAACGATTCGCGGCCGTGGCGGTGCTCCTGGCCCAGCGCCTGGTGAGGTTTCTGGATTGGTGGCGGCACCTCGACGACGGAATCACCGTCGTCCGTACGGCTCTTGAGGTCACGCGGCGCTCCGGAGACCGCGCGGGCGAAGCCAGGGCCTGGAACCAGCTGGGCATGATCCTGCAGCGGACCGACCAGGTGGAGGAGGCGATCGAGTGCTGTGCCCGCGCCCACGAGCTGTACCAGGAGATCGAAGATCGCAAGGGCGAGGCCGATGCCTTGGACGACCTCGCCAATGCCTTGTCCGAGGCCGGCCGGGTGGACGAGGCGATCGAGGCCTACACCCGCGCCCGCGCCTACTACCAGTCGATCGGGGACCGCCAGGCCGAGGGCTGGACCTGGAATCACCTCGGCATCACGCTGCAGGACATGGGCAGCATCTCAGAGGCGATCGAAGCCCACGTCCGCGCCCGCGACTTGTTCCAGGCCGTGGGAGATCGCCACCGCGAGGGCTTGGCCTGGAGCTGTCTCGGCACCGCCCTGAACCGGGCGGGTCGCCACGAGGAGGCCCTCGAGCCCTACGGCCACGCGCTGACCATCCACCGCGAGTTCGAGGACTGGTACAGGGTGGGCGACGTTCTGCACGATCTGGCGCTCACCCACGAGATCGAGCGACGTCCTGCCGAGGCCCGCACCCTCTGGCTTCAGGCCGCCGACGCCTTCACTCGAGCCAACGCCCCGGAAGAAGCCGCCCAAGCCCAATCCGCCGCACGCGCATTGACCTGACGTCGAGTTCGTCCCCGGGTACTTGAAGCCCCATGGACATCTTCGCCAAGGCCGGGCTGCCCGCCGACTGGCAGCCGAAGACGTGGGCAGCTGGCGGCGTTCTCGGTTGTTTACTCGACGCCGGTGCTCGTGCTTTACGCGTTGGTGGCTCGGCGGTTGGGTGGGGGGGGCTGCGTTGGGTGGGGCTGTCAAGGGGTGAGGATTTCGGCTGCTGCGGTCCGTGCTTCGGCGGCTCGGTCAGGGGCGTTGGCTTGGGCGAAGGCTTCGGCGGCCTGGACGTAGCGGGCGCGGGCTTCGGCGGGGCGGTGGGCGGACTCGTGAGCGAGGGCGAGGTTTTGGAGGGCTGTGCCTGCCCTGTACCAGTCCTCGAACTCCCGGTGGATCTCCAGAGCCCTGGCGTGCGCCTCGATGGCCTCCTCCACCCGACCCGCCGCCGACAGAGCGACGCCAAGGTTGCCCCACGCTATGCCCTCGCTATGGCGATCCCCAGCGACCTGGTGCAGGCTGCAGGCGCGAGTGAAAGCATCAGTTGCCTCCTCCAGGCGGCCCGCCTTGCGTAGAGCGAGGCCAAGGCTATTCCACACGATGCCCTCGCGGTGGCGGTCCCCGGCGGTCTGATAGAGGTCGCGGGCACGGACATAGGCCTTGTTCGCCTCCTCTGTACGACCCGCCTCCCCCAGGGCGACGCCAAGGCTGTTCCACGCCATGCCCTCGCTGTGGCGGTCCCCTAGTTCCTGGAACAGGTCGCGGGCCCGGGTGAAGGCGTCAGTCGCCTCCCCGCCCCTGCCCACCTCCCACAGAGCGTGGCCGAGGTTGTGCCACGCGATTGCCTCTTCCATGCGGTTCCCGGCGCGGTGAGCGGCTTCGCGGGCGACGTGGCCGACGGAGATCCAGTCGTCGTAGGACCGCCGCCAGCACAGGTACTCCGCCAGTTTTGCCGCCAGCCGCACCGCCGTGTCCGCATACCGCTCCTCCCGCGCCCACAACGCCGCCGCCACCAGCCCCGTCCGCTCGCTGTCCAGCCACGCCAATGCCTGCCCCCGATCCGAAAACCGCTCCGGCTCTGCCCTCCCCGGCAGCCACCGCAACCGGCCATCAGCCGCCCACGCCCACCGCAGGTAGAACCCCAGCACCCGCTCCCGCGCCGTCTCCCCCTCCTCCCTCAAACCCGCATCCCCCGCCACCACGGCCACTCCGAACGCCCGTACCAAGTCATGCAACCGCCACCGTCCACGCGCGCTCCCCCGCCCGACGAAGTGCGCACGGGCCAACGCATCCAAGATCCGGGTCGGCGGGTTGTCCTCCCCGATCAAGGCGGTCACGGCCTCGGTACTCACCTCGACCCCCGGAGCAAGGGCAAGCAGTCGCAGGACCCGGGCCTGATCAGCCGGCAGACGCCGATACGACAGGTCGAAGGCAGCGCGGACACTGCGCTCACCGTCGTCGAGGTGGACCAGCCGGTCGCGGAACTCGGAGAGCTCGGCGGCAAGTTCGGCAACGGGCTTGTCCCGGTCCAGCACCAGCAGCGCCGCCGAGATCTGGAGGGCAAGCGGCAGATGCCCGCACCGGGAGGCGAGTTGCATGGCCGCATCGGCTTCGTCAGCGACACGGCTGTCGTCCGGATCGGCGATCCGCACGGCACGGTCGAGAAGCTCGTACGCCTCCCCCGATGTCAACTCATCCAACGCCAGCAGCCGCGCCCCCAGCTGAGGCAACTTACTGCGCGAGGTGACCAGCAACCGATGCCGTACATCACCGGGAAGCAACGGCCGCACCTGATCCGGCGAGGAAGCATTGTCGGCCAACACCAGCACGGCACCCCGCTCCCGCCCCCGCTCGGCGAGCATCGAGCGGTAGAGAGCGGCCCGTTCGTCCGCCCGCACCGGAATGTGCTCCGGTTCCACGCCGAGCGCCCGCAGCAACGCCTCCAGCGCCTGCTCCCCCGTAACGGGATCGTCGTCATACCCATGCAGATCCACGAAGAGCGTCCCGCCCGGGAACCAGCCCTTCGTACACGCCTCACGCGCCGCCTCCACCGCGAGCGCGGTCTTGCCTATGCCGCCGAGGCCCGACACCGCCGCGCCGAGCACCGCCGTCGGACGCTCGGGTCCGGCCGGATCGAACGCGTCGAGCAGCGCGCGCAGTTCACGTTTTCGCCCGGCGAAGCCGACCGTCCGGGCCGGCAATGCATCCAGCGCGGTGGGCGCCGGCCCGTGCTCGTGATACTCCGCCTTCGCCGTGAAGGAGCCGTTGAACTTTGCTCGCCCGAAGTCGAGATGGTCCCCGCCGTACTCGGTCGTCATCGCGCCGTCCCCCATACACCAGCCATACCGCCACGCGAGACATCACGGTACGCCGCGCCTCTCCCCTCCAACGCACGGTCGGCAGAGGCGACTTGGCAGTACCGTTGACAGCGTGCCGGAGACGAAACCCACCGTGGCGGTCCTCACCGCGCTGTCCCTCGAATACGAGGCCGTACTCGACCACCTCACGGACATCGAGAATCTCACGCATCCGCGCTACGGCACACGAGCACGGCGAGGCCGGCTCCCCGGTACGCCCTGGCAGGTCGCCCTGGTCGACATGGGTAAGGGCACACTCACCGCGGCCACGCTCACCGAGCGCGTGCTGACCTGGCTGAACCCCGAGGCTGTGCTCTTCGTCGGGGTCGCGGGCGGCCTGAAGAACGACATCGAGGTCGGCGACGTCGTGGTCGCGACCAAGGTGTACGCGATCCACGGCGGCAAGCAGACCCTCGACGGCCTCCTCGACCGCCCGGATGCCTGGCGCGCCTCGCACCGCTTGGAACAGGCGGCCAAGGAGGCTCTGCGCGGCAAGGCTCACTTCAAGCCGATCGCCGTGGGGGACGTCGTCCTGGCGGACGCCGACTCCGACCTCGCCGCACGCATCCGCACGCGCTACAACGACGCCGTCGCCATCGAGATGGAGGGCTCAGGGGTCGCACATGCCGTGCACCTCGCCGGTGAGGCGGGCGCGTTGATCATCCGAGGGATCAGCGACAAGGCCGACGCGGACAAGTCCGACCGCGACGCCGAGGGCTCCCAGCCCAGGGCCGCCGCCAACGCGGCAGCGGCGGCGGTCGCCGTACTCCGCGAACTGGAGCCCAAGGAGCAGCCCACCGCTGGCGCCACCGACCCCCGGGAGGGCCCCTTTCGCGGCACCACATACGGCGGCGACCACCTCGACTTCCGAGGCAGCACCTTCAACGCCCCCTTCACCGCCAAGTCGGTGGACCACCGCCGCGACGACGCCGGGTAGCCACGGCCCGGTCCCGGTGGCAACGGCCACTCTCCCGCCTCGCCCCGCCGGTTTCACGGGGCGAGCGGCAGATTTGTTCCGCCTGTTGCCCCGCCTCGAACCGTCCCCCGACGGCACGACCGCGTCCCCTCTCCTCATCTTCGCTGTCACCGGCATGGGCGGCATCGGCAAGACGGCACTCGCGCTGGAGGCCGCTCACCAGGCACGTTCGCAGGGATGGTTCCCCGGAGGCACGCTCTTCGTCGACCTGCGCGGCTACGACGACAACCCCGCCACCGCCGACCAGGCGGTCGTCGCGCTCCTGGACGCACTGGGAGTACGTGGAGCAGATCTACCAAACACAGCGGCGAGGCAGTACGACGCGTACCGCGCGCTGCTGGCCGAGCGGCGGGAGCGGATGCTGCTGATCCTGGACAACGCCTCGGACCCGGCCCAGTTCCTCCCCCTTCTTCCGGGCACGGATCATCACCGGGTACTGATCACCTCGCGCGACCGCCCGGATTCCCTCCCTGTGCGCCTCATCGACCTCGAAGCCCTGGATCCGGTGGACTCCGCCGCTCTCATCACCCACGCACTCCACGACGCCGACGAACGCGACACCCGCCCGGCTTGCGAGCCTGACGCGTTGCGCGAACTCACATCCCTCTGCTGCCACTTACCACTCGCCCTCCAGATCGCCGCCGCGATGCTGCGCAGACGCCGGCGCCGCGACATCGCCTCGCTGGTGGCCGAGATCAAGAGGGCTGGTGACCCGACGGTCGTCCTCGACAACGGCAGTCGGGGTACGGACCAGTACGGCCGTTCCCTCGTCCTCCGCCCGGTCCTGGAGACGTCGTACCGCCGCCTGCCATCCGACCAGGCCCGGCTGCTGCGTCTGCTGGCCCTGGCCCCCGGCGCCGAGACGGGCACGGAGGCCGTGGTCGCCCTGACCGGCCTGGACATGGATGTCGCCATTGGGGTGCTGGAGGACCTGGCCGCCGCCGGTCTAGTGACGCCGATGCCGACGGGTGGGGATGTGCGGTGGCGGTTGCATGACCTGGTACGGGCGTACGGGGTGGGCGTGGTGGCGGGGGACGCGGATATGCGGGAGGAGGGGGAAGCGGCGCGGGAGCGGCTGCTGGATTTCTACTGGCGGTGGGCGGATGCGGCGGATAGCCGGTTGCGGTGGCTGCCGGGGAGGCCAGAGCCGGAGCGATTCGCGGACCGGGCACAGGCGCTGGCGTGGCTGGACGGGGAGCGGGCCGGGCTGGTGGCCGCGGTGCAGTGGGCGCGGGAGGAACAGTACGCGCGGGGAGGTGTGGGGCTGGCCGCATGCCTGGGGGTGTACCTGCGCTGGCGGCGGTATTTCGACGACTGGGTCACCGTCGCAGGTACCGCCCGGGAGGCCGCCCACCGCACCGGGGATCGCCACCGCGAGGCCATCGCGTGGAACGACCTCGGCCTCGCGTTACGGGAGGCGGGCCAGGTCGAGGAGGCGATCGACGCCCACACCCACGCCCGCGACGCCTTCCAGGCCGTCGGGGATCGCCACGACGAGGGCATGGCCTGGCACAACCTCGGCGGCGCCTTACGGAAGGCGGATCGGGTGGAGAAGGCGGTCGACGCCCTCACCCGCGCTCGCGACCTGTTCCAGGCCGCCGGAGACCACCATCGCGAGGCCGGCACATGGAACAGCCTCGGCCTAGCCCTGCGGGAGGCGGGCCGGACAGGGGAGGCGATCGACGCCCACACCCACGCCCGCGACCTGTGCCAGGCCGCCGGAGACCGCCGCCGAGAGGGCATGGCCTGGCACAACCTCGGCCGCGCGCTGCGGGAGACGAACCGGGCGGAGGAGGCGATCGAGGCGTACGGCGCAGCCCTGGAGATCCGCCAGGAGTTCGAGGACTGGTACTGGGCAGGCCGGACCCTCGAAAACCTGGCCCTCACCCACGAAGACACCCACCGCCCCGCCGGAGCTCGCACCTACTACCTCCAGGCCGCCAACGCCTACACCCGCGCCAACGCCCCCACCGAAGCGGCCCAAGCCCGCACCCGGGCGAAGGAATTGGAAGCCTGACGAAAGCGCCCCTCACCCCCTCCCAGCCACCCCCACCACCCCAAACCCCCGAGCCCCCTCCCGTCCCACCACAGCCCACATCCGAGTCCCCCCACCCGGCTCCCGAGCCTCCCCGAACCCCCACTCCCCGCCACACGCCCGCACCACGCACCCCAACACCCGCAGCGCCGCCCGCCGCCGCGCATCGCACGCCGCCGCGAGCCTCGGGTGACTGTGCCGGGGATGCCCGTCGTAGAGGATCACCCTCAAGGCGCCGTCCCGGAACCGCAGGGACAGATACACCTCCGCGTCAGGCGTGAACCGGCAGGCGCAAGCGGCGAGTTCGGCCACCACCTGCACGGCCGCGTCCGTCATGTCCTCCAGGCCGTGCGCCTGGAGGGCGACGCGGGTCGCCGCCCGGGCGACACGGGGACTCATCGGCCCGGCGGGCAACGTGAGGCTGTAAGCGAGGTTCTCGGGGGACGGCGGCTGTGTCTCTCGTACCTCGGCAGAGACCGGACAGGCCGAGGCGGTCAGCGCAGCATTCATAGCAACTCCGTTGGTTTCAGCGGACTTTCAGCGAGTCACGGCTCGACCAGTGGCCCGTCGCGCGGACATGGGCAGGCTCGCGCGATGCACTCCCGACGACGTCACGTCGTAAGCGACTCGTCACCGACTGTAGAGCATCATCGGAGTACGTGTACTACTCTTCGCGGATCTCTCAGTGGACCAACCGCACATCCCGAAGGCAGACTGACCCCGTCAACAGCCGGACACGAGGGGACCCATGCCGCCCAGGAGCACACCGACGGAACGCCAGCGGCGCCTCGGCGAGGAATTGCGCAGGATGCGTATCGCGGCCGGGATGACCACGGAGTACGCCGCCGGACTACTGGGCGTCCCCCGCACCAATGTGCCCAACATGGAGTCCGGCCGCTCCGGCATCAGCCCCGACCGCGTGCGCACCCTGGCGGGCAACTACGGCTGCACGGACCGGGAACTCGTCGAGGCACTCGCCACCATGGCCGGGAACCGCAAGAAGGGGTGGTGGGAGGCGTACCGGGGTCAACTCCGTGACGACTTCCTGGACATCGCCGAACTGGAGTGGCACGCCCAGCGTCTGCGCATCGCGACGACCGTGCATCTACCCGGACTACTCCAGACGGAGGAACGCGCACGCGCCCTCTTCGCCGCCGTCATCCCTCCCCTGCCCCAGGCCGACATCGGCCTCCGCACAGCACACCGCATCGACCGGCAGCAGGTCCTGGACCGCCCAGAGCCGCCGGCCCTCGACGTGATCATCCACGAGGCCGCCCTCCGCATGGAGTTCGGCGGGCCCGCAGTGGCCAAGCGGCAGCTGGAGCACCTGCTTCGCACGTCCGAGCGCGACTCCGTTACCGTCCGGGTCATCCCGTTCAAGGCAGGCGGCTTCCCCGGCGCCGGTCAGTCCGTCATCTACGCCGAGGCCGCCGTCGACCGCCTCGACACTGTGCAGCTGGACAGCACGCACGGCTCGGAGTTCATCGACACGGAGGCACAGCTCGGCAAGTACCGGGCCCAGCTCGACGCGACCGAGGCCGTGGCGCTCGACCCGCAGGCCTCGCGTGACTTCATCCGCACACTCGCCAACAACCTCTAGGAGCCCTCATGCCGGACATCACCTGGGAAGAGCCCTTCTGCGGCGAGGGCGCCAACTGCTTCCGTATCGGCACCGACCCCAACGGCAACGCCTACATAACCATCGCCGGCCAGGAACACACCTACCTCACCGACACCCGCGAAGCCCTCCGCACCCTCATCCGCGACATCAAGGCCGGCAAAGCCGACCACCTACTCTGACCCCGCGCCCGAACCCTCCTCCGGCAACACCCCGGGACGGAACGGCTCCACCCCCACAACCCTGCGCACCCGCACCGGCTCGATCAGCAGCATCACTCGCCGCTCGCCGGGGAGGAGCCACGGATACCGCTCCCCCCCGATGTACTTCTTCGTGAGCCGGTCCATGGACCGCTCCGCCTCCTCCCCCTCCACGAACCGGACGACCCGCCCCCGGATCTCCACCCGGTCGTAGGGGTTGCCGGGGTCGTGGTGGGAGAGCGAAACGTTCGGATTGCGCCGCAGGTTCTCCTCCTTCACCCGCCCGATCGCCGTGTTGACCATGACGTACTCACCTTCGATGTCCGCCCACATGGGCGAGACCTGCGGCGTCCCGTCCGGGCCGACCGTCGCGAGGTGCCAGAAGTTCGGCGCCAGCAGCCGCTCGCGAATATGCCCCTCTGCCTTGCCATTCACCGAGTACACGAAGATCACGTCCCTTTCCGGCCGCTGTCGCGGCGGCCTCGCGCCATCCTCGCCATGCCCGGCGCATCGCCGACAGACGATCTTCGGCCACCCCGAACGTACGGCCGGAACCGTATGTTCCTACAATGTGTGATCCTGGCTGAACAGACCGTAGTCACCGCACTCCCGCGGCCCTAGCTTGTGGCCCGTGCGCCGACCCCCAGCCCAGCCGAATCCGCCCGTCCCGCCGCCGTCTCCCCCGTTCGACGCCCCCGCCGCCCGAAGACTCCGCACCGCCCTGAACATGGGGCCCGAGCACGTCGCCTACGGCATGCGCGCCTCGTACGGACTCCCCCACGTCACCCCGGACCTCGTCATCGCCTGGGAACGCGGGATCACCGCCCCGACAGGCTCCGAACTCATCGCTCTCGCGGGCGTGTTGTGGTGCTCCCCCGGTGAACTCATCAGCAGACCCCGGACGTTGCGCGAGCACCGCGTCTCGCACGGGCTCGCACCCGACGACGTCGCCCGTGCCGTCGGACTGGAACTCCTCGCCTACCTCAGCATGGAGGAGAACGACGAGTGGCGCGGCACCGACCGTCAGTCGTCCGCGCTGGCCGAGCTGCTCGACCTCTCGCTCCCGGACTTCGTCACCGTCACGGGGCGCGACCGGAAGCTGGCCGAGTTGCTGTGCAGCGCCGTGACCACGCGGTGGCAGGCGTACGTCCGTCCCGTCGCGAAGCTCGTATCCCTGGACCGGCGTCTCCTGGAGGTCGCACTCCAGGAACTGCACCGGCAGTACCAGGGACAGATGGTCGCCACCCTGAGCTGGGGCGGTGGCAGCGGTGGCGCCGGTGACACCGGTCAGGACTTCCTCGACAGGATCGTCGAGCGCTTCTGGACGACGCTCCAGAGCAACACCGGCTAGAAGTACTACCTAGAAGTACTACACAGTCCAGAACAGTCCAGAAGGCCCAGGAGGCCCAGAAGGCCTAGAACACCGACTCCGCCTCGTCCATCCGGTCCTTCGGCACCGTCTTCAGCTCGGTCACCGCCTCCGCCAGCGGCACCATCAGCACCTCGGTGCCGCGCAGCGCGGTCATCCGGCCGAACTCGCCCCGGTGCGCGGCCTCCACCGCGTGCCAGCCGAAGCGGGTGGCGAGCACCCGGTCGTACGCGGTCGGTACGCCGCCGCGCTGGACGTGGCCGAGGATGACCGGCTTGGCCTCCTTGCCGAGCCGGCGCTCCAGCTCGAACGCCAGCGCCGTACCGATGCCCTGGAAGCGCTCGTGGCCGAACTGGTCGATCGCGCCCTTGCCGTAGTCCATGCTGCCCTCG
Source organism: Streptomyces sp. NL15-2K (assembly GCF_030551255.1). Lineage (GTDB taxonomy): Bacteria > Actinomycetota > Actinomycetes > Streptomycetales > Streptomycetaceae > Streptomyces. Next base: position 8,033,641 of record NZ_CP130630.1, on the reverse strand, counting down.
GCGGGGTGGGCGCCCTCGGCGACGCAGATCACGGCGAACTTCTTGCCGCGGGCGAAGCGCTCCTCGACCATCTTGACCAGGTCGGCGGGGTCGAAGGGACGCTCGGGCAGGCAGATGCCGTGGGCGCCGGCGGCCATGCCGGACTCCAGGGCGATCCAGCCCGCGTGCCGGCCCATGACCTCGACGACCATCACCCGCTGGTGGGACTCGGCGGTGGTCTTCAGGCGGTCCATCGCCTCGGTGGCGACGCCGACCGCCGTGTCGAAGCCGAAGGTGCGGTCGGTGGAGGAGATGTCGTTGTCGATGGTCTTCGGGACGCCGACCACCGGCAGGCCCGCGTCGGACAGCATCCGCGCCGCGGTCAGCGTGCCCTCGCCGCCGATCGGGATCAGCGCGTCGATGCCGAAGTCGGTGACGATGTCGGCCGCGTTCTCGCAGGCCTCGCGCAGCCGGTCGCGCTCCAGGCGGGAGGAGCCGAGGATGGTGCCGCCGCGGGCCAGGATGCCGCTGACGGCGTTCAGGTCGAGGCTGCGGTAGCGGCCGTCCAGCAGGCCCGCGTAACCGTCCTCGAAGCCGATGACCTCGTCGCCGTAATTGTCGACCGCGCGGTGCACGACCGACCGGATCACGGCGTTCAGGCCGGGGCAATCGCCGCCTGCGGTGAGAACTCCGATACGCATCGTGCTGTGTCTCCTGCTCGCTGTTGACACCGGTGAGCCACGTCCGATTCTTTCACGTCCCACAAGGCGATGCCGCCCCCGCTCCTGACGGGCGCTTTACCCATCGCCAGAGGTATTGTCAAGAGGGTTCTGCTCACCTCGGTGGGCGATTTTTATGACGTGTTGTGACGCCGACGAAGGGGAGAGCACGCGTGACCCGCAGCGTGTACGTGACCGGTATCGACCGCGGCGACGGCCGCCAGGTCGTCGAGCTGGGGGTCATGGAACTCCTCACCCGGCAGGTCGACCGGGTCGGAGTGTTCCGTCCCCTCGTCCACGACGGCCCCGATCGCCTGTTCGAGCTGCTGCGCGCCCGCTACCGCCTGTCCCAGGATCCGGCGACGGTCTACGGCATGGACTACCACGAGGCGTCCGCCCTCCAGGCCGAGCAGGGCGCCGACGAGCTGGTCTCCACGCTGGTCGACCGGTTCCACCGCGTCGCCCGGGACTACGACGTCGTCCTCGTCCTCGGCACCGACTACGCCGACACCCAGTTCCCGGACGAGCTCTCCCTCAACGCCCGGCTGGCGAACGAGTTCGGCGCGTCCGTGATCCCGGTCGTGGGCGGCCGTAAGCAGACCACCGAGTCCATGCTCGCCGAGACCCGCAACGCCTACCGGGCCTACGACAGTCTCGGCTGCGACGTCCTCGCCATGGTCACCAACCGGGTCGCCCGCGCCGACCGGGACGAGATCGCCGAGCAGCTCGACGGCCGCCTCCCCGTGCCCTGCTACGTCCTCCCGGACGAGCCCGCCCTCTCCGCGCCCACCGTCGCCCAGATCGCGCACACCCTCGGCGCCAGGGTCGTCCTCGGCGACGACTCGGGGCTGGCTCGGGACGCGCTCGACTTCGTCTTCGGCGGGGCGATGCTGCCGAACTTCCTGGGCGCCCTGACCCCGGGCTGCCTCGTCGTCACCCCGGGCGACCGCGCCGACCTGGTCGTCGGCTCGCTGGCCGCGCACAGCGCCGGCACCCCGCCGATAGCGGGCGTGCTGCTCACCCTCGACGAGGTGCCCGGCGACGACATCCTCACCCTCGCCGCCCGCCTCGCCCCCGGCACCCCGGTGCTGTCGGTGGCCGGCAACAGCTTCCCCACCGCCGCCGAACTCTTCTCCCTGGAGGGGAAGTTGAACGCGGCCACGCCCCGCAAGGCGGAGACCGCCCTCGGCCTCTTCGAGCGGTACGTCGACACCAGCGACCTGCTGAAGCGGGTGTCCGCCCCGAGCAGCGACCGCCTCACGCCGATGATGTTCGAGCACAAGCTCCTGGAGCAGGCCCGCTCGGACAAGCGGCGCGTCGTGCTGCCCGAGGGCACCGAACCGCGCGTGCTGCACGCCGCCGAGGTGCTGCTGCGCCGCGGGGTCTGCGACCTCACGCTCCTCGGCCCGGTCGACCAGATCCGCAAGAAGGCCGCCGACCTCGGCATCGACCTCGGCGACGCCCAGCTGATCGACCCGGCCACCAGCGAGCTGCGCGACGCCTTCGCCGAGAAGTACGCCAGGCTCCGGGCCCACAAGGGCGTCACCGTCGAGCTGGCCTACGACGTCGTCTCCGACGTGAACTACTTCGGCACGCTGATGGTCGAGGAGGGCCTGGCCGACGGCATGGTGTCGGGCTCGGTGCACTCCACTGCGGCGACCATCCGCCCCGGCTTCGAGATCATCAAGACGAAGCCGGACGCCTCGATCGTCTCCTCCGTCTTCTTCATGTGCCTGGCCGACAAGGTCCTCGTCTACGGCGACTGCGCGGTGAACCCCGACCCGAACGCCGAGCAGCTCGCCGACATCGCCATCCAGTCGGCCGCCACCGCCGAACAGTTCGGCGTGGAGCCGCGGATCGCGATGCTGTCGTACTCGACCGGTACGTCCGGCTCGGGCGCCGACGTCGACAAGGTGCGCGAGGCGACGGAGCTGGTACGGGAAAGGCGGCAAGACCTGAAGATCGAGGGGCCGATCCAGTACGACGCGGCCGTGGAGCCGTCGGTCGCGGCGACCAAGCTGCCGGGCTCCGAGGTCGCCGGGCAGGCAACGGTTCTGATCTTCCCCGACCTCAATACGGGTAACAACACCTACAAGGCCGTGCAGCGGTCGGCCGGTGCGATCGCCGTCGGGCCGGTGCTGCAGGGTCTGCGCAAGCCGGTCAACGACCTGTCCCGGGGCGCGCTCGTCCCGGACATCGTCACGACGGTCGCCATCACGGCGATCCAGGCCCAGACACTCGCCGCGTCCCCGATCGAGAAGGTAACCGCCCAGTGAGCCCCACGCGTGTCCTCGTCCTCAACTCCGGTTCCTCGTCGGTGAAGTACCAGCTGCTCGACATGCGGGACAGCAGCCGGCTGGCCGTGGGGCTCGTCGAGCGCATCGGCGAGGAGACCGCCCGTCTCAAGCACACGCCGCTGGCCGGCGGGGGCGCCTTGCGCGAGTGGACCGGCCCGATCGCCGACCACGAGGCCGCCTTGAAGGCCGTATCGGAGGAGCTGTCGAAGGACGGGCTCGGGCTGGACTCGCCGGAGCTGGCGGCCATCGGGCACCGGGTGGTGCACGGCGGGCAGCACTTCACCGAGCCGACGGTCGTCGACGAGGCCGTGCTCGCCGAGATCGAGCGGCTGATACCGGTGGCGCCCCTGCACAACCCGGCCAACCTGACCGGGATCCGCACGGCACAGTCGCTGCGCCCGGACCTCCCGCAGGTCGCCGTCTTCGACACCGCCTTCCACACCACGATGCCGGAGTCGGCCGCGCGCTACGCGATCGACGTGAAGACCGCCGACGAGCACCGGATCCGGCGCTACGGCTTCCACGGCACGTCGCACGCGTACGTGTCCCGGGCGACGGCGCGGCTGCTGGGCAGGTCGCCGGAAGAGGTGAACGTGATCGTGCTGCACCTGGGCAACGGGGCGTCCGCCTCGGCGGTCAGGGGCGGACGATGTGTCGACACCTCCATGGGGCTGACACCTTTGGAGGGGCTCGTGATGGGTACGCGATCCGGAGACATGGACCCGGCCGTCATCTTCCATTTGATGCGCGTTGGCGGAATGTCCACGGACGAGATCGACACTCTTCTCAACAAGAAGAGCGGATTGATCGGTCTGTGCGGGGACAACGACATGCGGGAGATCCGCCGCCGGATCGATGCGGGCGGCGAGGACGCGGCACAGGCACAGCTCGCCTTCGACATCTACATTCACCGTCTGAAGAAGTACATCGGCGCCTATTACGCGGTGCTCGGCCGGGTGGACGCCATCGCGTTCACGGCCGGGGTCGGTGAGAACGCGGCGCCGGTGCGGGAGGCCGCCGTCGCGGGCCTGGCTGAGCTGGGCCTGGCGGTGGACGGCGAGCTGAACGCCGTACGCGGCGACGAGCCGCGGCTGATCTCGCCCGCACACGCGCGCGTGGCGGTCGCCGTGGTCCCGACGGACGAAGAACTGGAAATCGCCACACAGACTTATGCCCTGGTCGGAAAGAGCTCGGCCGGAAAGAGCGCGGGCGGAAAGAACAACTGAGCGCGCGACCGCCCATTTGTATCTCCGGCACGTTCCGCACCTTCCACACGTCGTGCACCTTCCACCAGGCGGAATATTCCGTAGCGAAACAAACCGATAGGATCGCCCCATGCGCCGTTCGAAAATCGTCTGTACTCTCGGCCCCGCGGTCGACTCCCACGAGCAGCTGGTGTCGCTGATCGAGGCCGGCATGAACGTGGCCCGCTTCAACTTCAGCCACGGCACGCACGCCGAGCACCAGGGGCGGTACGACCGCGTCCGTGCCGCGTCCAAGGAGACCGGCCGGGCCATCGGTGTCCTCGCCGACCTGCAGGGCCCGAAGATCCGCCTGGAGACCTTCGCCGAGGGCCCCGTCGAGCTGGAGCGCGGTGACGAGTTCGTCATCACCACGGAGGACGTCCCGGGTGACAAGCAGATCTGCGGGACGACGTACAAGGGCCTGCCCTCCGACGTCGCGCGCGGCGACCAGATCCTGATCAACGATGGCAACGTCGAGCTGAAGGTCCTGGACGTCGAGGGCCCGCGGGTGAAGTCGATCGTCATCGAGGGCGGCGTCGTCTCCGACCACAAGGGCATCAACCTGCCCGGCACGGCCGTGAACGTCCCGGCGCTGTCCGAGAAGGACGTCGACGACCTCCGCTTCGCCCTCCGCATGGGCTGCGACCTGGTCGCGCTGTCCTTCGTCCGGGACGCCAAGGACGTCGCCGACGTCCACCGGATCATGGACGAGGAGGGCCGCCGCGTCCCCGTCATCGCCAAGGTGGAGAAGCCGCAGGCGGTGGACAACATGGAGGACGTCGTGATGGCGTTCGACGCCGTCATGGTGGCCCGTGGCGACCTGGCCGTCGAGTACCCGCTCGAGAAGGTCCCCATGGTGCAGAAGCGCCTCATCGAGCTGTGCCGCCGCAACGCCAAGCCGGTGATCGTGGCGACCCAGATGATGGAGTCGATGATCACCAACTCCCGCCCGACCCGCGCGGAGGCCTCCGACGTGGCCAACGCGATCCTGGACGGCGCGGACGCGGTCATGCTGTCGGCGGAGTCGAGCGTCGGCGCGTACCCCATCGAGACGGTCAAGACGATGTCGAAGATCGTCACGGCTGCCGAGCAGGAGCTGCTGTCGAAGGGCCTCCAGCCCCTGGTCCCCGGCAAGAAGCCCCGCACGCAGGGCGGTTCGGTCGCCCGCGCCGCCTGCGAGATCGCGGACTTCCTCGGCGGCCGCGGCCTGGTCGCCTTCACCCAGTCCGGCGACACCGCCCGCCGCCTGTGCCGCTACCGCGCCGCCCAGCCCATCGTGGCCTTCACCACGGACGAGGGCACCCGCAACCAGATGACGCTCAGCTGGGGCGTGGACCCGTACGTCGTGCCGTTCGTGAACAGCACCGACGAGATGGTCGAGCTGGTGGACCAGGAGATGCTCAAGATGACCCAGTTCAACGAGGGCGACATCGTGATCATCACGGCGGGCTCGCCGCCTGGGGTGCCGGGGACGACGAACATGGTTCGGGTGCATCATCTGGGCGAGGGCCGCGGCTGACGGCTTCGTTCGCCGTACGACTTCGAGGGCGCCCCCTGGCACCTTGGGTTCTAGGAGTCGTTGCAACACCCCAGTTCAAGGGGTGCGATGGACTTCGAGATCCGTAAGGACCGGGAGAGGCCTCAGGGCAGGAAGAAGCTCGCCAGGGAGCGGGAGGCATACTCCCGGCTCATGCAGCAGGGTGTGAGCAACCGGGAAGCGTGCCGGATCGTCGGGATCGACCGCCGGACCGGCCAGAAGTGGCGCAACGGTCGTCAGGCATACGGTAACCGGAAGGCGCTGCCACCGATCAACGCGGTGGCAGCGCCCTGCGGGCCGTCCCGGTACCTGCGCGAGGAAGACCGCATTCACATCGCCGACCGGCTGCGGGAGAAGGCGACCGT